>JBDGYE010000029.1:0-25837 GCA_039584255.1 Gemmatimonadota bacterium | reverse complement strand
TCGCGGTGCGACGGAACTCCTCGATCTTGACGCTGTCCTGGGCAAAGCGCTGCTCAGCCACCTGGCCGAGGGTCACTCTGGCCTCGAAGAGCACGCCGATCACCAGGGCCAGCCCGACACCGCTGAGAAACATCGGCACGACGAACTCCAGCGGTGAACGATACGCCCGCGTCTCGCCGGAGCGGGTCGACGACTGGTGTATCAGCAGCGAGCGCAGTGAATGTCCGAAGAAGTGAGCCAAAACACACAGGAAGGTCACGACACCGGCAGCCAGCAGAGCGGCGTCCGGCCGCAGAATGAACTGCGACACGACTCGCAGTCCCCCTGCAAACCAGCCCTCGCTCGTCTCCGACACGAACCTGAGCTGCTGCTCCGTGAGGGGGTCCCGCGGGAGGAGAGCCCCGAAGACCGGAGCGTTGGCCAGGAACTCCACGAGTCCGAGGAATCCGATGGCCAGAGCATACCAGTGCGTCTTGAACGACCTGGAGCCCGCTTCCTGCTCCTCCTGTTCCTCCTTCTCCCTTTCGTCCAGCAATGCCTGAATGATATGTCGGCTCGCTTCCCAGCGCTTCTTCAGTCGGTACAGCTCCGAGGTGATCCTCTCGAACCTGTCGACGTCCAGGGCTATCGCGCCTAGAGTCCGGGTGACGCGCTCCTCGGTGTCCGCGACCATCGAGTTCAGGCGACCACGCTCGCGGCCCTGCCAGTTGGAGAACAGAGCCAGGCACCGATCGCGGAGCTCCTCCTCGGACTCCGAGAGCCCTTCATGATCGGGAGTAGGCAGGTCAGCCTCAGCATCCCGGTGCGCCATCTGAAGGGCGGCTTGCCGAAGACGCTCCACGGAGAGCCCGACGTCCTCCTCCAGAGCGGCACCCTGGGCCTCCGGGATTCGCGCGGGATCGATGTTCTCCGGTACCCGCTCGGGGACAGGAGCGCGGGCGGGCGTAAAAGGAGCGTCGGAGTCTGCCAGCTTCATGCCGGCCAGGCCTCCATCGCCCGGGTCCCAGTCGCCGTTTCCGGTGCCGGCCGCCTCCTCCGCCGGCTCCCACGCCGGCTCAGGAGGCGCGGCGTCCGGCCTTTCCTTCACCCGGTCGAGCCAGGTGGGATGTCCTTCCGCTTCCTCTTGCATCAGATGCTCCAGCGAACCTGCTGAACTCCCGTTTCCCGAGCTTCGAATCGCACCGCCGTTCGCCGGCGGGCTTTCGATGCTCGCACGAGGACCCGAACGCCCCTGACGTGGCGGCGTCTTCCCCTGCTGCTCCATAGCGGCCTGCTCCGTGGGAGTTCCGCGTGTACGCTGCCGGCGTATCCTAAAGTGCTCCCTACGGGGCATTTCTTACACGGCGCCGGCTCTCTCCCGGGCACGAGCAGAGGGGCAAGAACGCTGCCAGGTCAGTAGTTCAGAGTCGCTCTCCCGTAACTCGGTGTATTACAGACAGTTGAACCCTATGTTTCGTTGTCAGGCGCCAGTTTCCGCAGAAAAACATTGCGCTGTTGGCGAAATGCTTGCCTTCATCCTTCCAGCTGGAGACTTGGCCGTTATCGAACGGAAGTATCGATAACATGCGGCGAGTTGTAGAGCAACGCACGCTCAGAAGGCCCGATCAAGGTGAATTTCGCGAGCCATAGCCTTCGCCGCCTCGGCAAGGGCTCGCTCGACCTGGAGAAGTGCTTGCTCGAGAACGCGATCCACCTCCTCCTCGGAGGCGAGACTGATCGCGGCCTGCTCCGCATAGTCGACGATGCTGTCCACCCGCTTGCGTACGTCGCTCTTGATCGCTTGAAGCAACGCTTCCGTCGTGGCGCTGTACTGCATCGGTGGCCAACTCCTTTCCGCCCGCGTCGCTCCGGCGCGAGATCCCTGCACCTTACCACACCCTCCCCGGTTGAGAGGCAAACCGATTGCCAGCCACCGCGATCACGTCGTTACAGAGCCGTAATTCACTATTGTAATGATAGTTAACAAGCCTTTGGCGGAATCTTCGCGGGCTAGATCGGTGGGAGAGGAGCCTGGGGCGCGCCGCAAAAAGCCAAGCCGGTGGGGCTTCTGCTTGACGGCCGATTGAGACACCGCGCCGAGACTCCAGCATGATCCTGACCGACTTCCGGCGCGCAGCCGAAGACCTCCGCCGGTGGAGGCGCACCAGTGGCTTTGCTCTCCCCGCTACCCTGGTCGTGATTGCCGGCCTCATGCTCCTCGCCACCGGAGCCTTCCTTTCGGCGCGCCTGGAGCTGGTGATTTCGCGAAGCCACGAGGGCTCGGTTCGGGCCTTTTACCTGGCCGAAGCGGGTCTGGCCACGGCCCTGGCGGACGCTTCCGTGCCGATTCCGGGCTGGCGTGAGTTCACCTTCGTGACGGGAAGCTCGCAGGTAACGGCCGTGCCGCTCATCGCGGTGGATAGCGTCACGACCCTGTACAGGCTCGAGTCGCGGGGGATGGCGGGCGGTCCGGTCTTCGGAGGAGCGGTGCGGACGGTGACCGTGCTGGCTTCGCGACGCGGTCGCGGGAACCTTCGACCCCTTGCCGGCAGCTGGCGGGAGATTCCGCGGTAGTCGGCCGCAGCCTCAGTCGGCCGGCAGCTCAGAGCGCAGCAGGTTTAGCAGGGCCTCCGGATTGTCCATGTTGAGCCAGTGTCCGCCGTCAATCTCGATGAGTCTGACAGGAAAACCCTTCTTTTCCAGGGAGGCGATTCGGTGCGCCACTTCAGGCCGGATGATTGACGCGCGTCGTGCCCGAACGAAGAGCAAGTCGGCCCCGGCGGGCGGATCCCTGACGGTTGCCCACAGGTCGGAGTCGAAGAAGTCGGATAGTAGCTCCTCCATGTCTTCCAGGCGGAACCTCCAGACGTACGCGTCGCCCGTGCGCTCGAGGTTGGTGGCCATCCACTCCGCCACCAGGCGGCTGAACCCTGCCTCCTGGATCGTATCCGCCGCCTGTCGCCGGTCCGCGAAACGACCCGGAAGGCGGTGCAGCAGGGCGAGGAGATCGGTGGCGCCGGCACCCGTGAGCCCCGCCTCGGGCGTGCTGTCGATGACCCAGACCTGGCGAAGCCCGTCTCCGGTGCAGCTCGCGGCGGACAGGGCGACCTTTCCGCCGAACGAGTGGCCGAGGAGCGCATGTGGGCCGGGGGCGATGCGGCGTACGAGCTCCGACACGTCGCCCGCAGCGGCCGAGACCGTGTGCGGCGGCGCGAAACCCTGCGAGCCCCCGTGCAGCCGCAGGTCAACAAGCACCGCACCCCAGTCCGGTCTAACTCTCACCATCCCCCGCGCCACGGACGCCCAGTTCCTTCCGGCCCCCATGAGGCCGTGGAGAAAGAAGAGCCAGCGGCCGGGCCGCCGGTGATCCGAGACGATGAGGCGGTGCCGTAGGCCGGACGGGCTCACGGCCCCAGTGCCTCCCGATAGCAGTCGAGGGTCTTGTCCACCAGGCGCTCGACGCTGAATTGGTGTGCTCTCGTGCGGCCCACGTCTGAGCGGCGCGCTTTCAACTCCGGGTCGTCCAGCAGCCGAAGAATCTCGACCGACAACGCGGCCGGGTCGTCAGGCGCCACCGTGGGCATCACATCACCGGCTATATCGGCCAGGCCCCCGGCCGAAGTCAGGGCGACCGGAACTCCGGCCACCATCGCCTCCAGACATGCCGTGCCCAGACCCTCGCGCAGAGACGGGTGGACGAAGACGTCCAGGTCCGCGAGAGAGAGGGCCGCGTCGGGGGCGTAGCCGGCCAGGATCACGCGCTCCCCCACCCCGAGTTCCCCAATCAGCGCCTCGAGACGCGACCGCTCGGACCCCTCGCCGAAGACGGCGAAGCGAGCATCCGGCCTCTTCGAGAGCACCTTGGCGGCCGCCCGTATGAAGGAGGCGTGACCTTTGTCGGGAACCAGGGCCGCCACGGCTCCGACCAGCGGCGCCTCCCTGGGCACCCGGGCCCTCCTCCGGAGCTCTCCCGGTCTGAGCGCGTCCTCCGGCGGAACCTGGACTCCGTCGTGAACGACCCGAATCCGAGACGTCTCGATGCCTTGCGACGCCATCGCATCGCGGATCGCCCTCGACACTGCTATTACCAGGGCCGGGCGCCGCCACATCCAGGGAGATCTCATGGGGTTGGGGATCCTCCTGGAAGCAACCAGGGTGGCCGTGGAGCCCCGCAGGGCCATCGCCAGTGCCGCAGCCTGAAGCGCCAGCGAGTCGTGGACGTGTATGACGTCCCAGCCCGACCCCAGCAGCCGCGAGATGCCGGCGACGGCTCCCGGAGCGGTCGCCGCGTTCCAGCGTACCGGAAAGACGGTAACGGCCAGGGCACTGACCTCGTCGATCAGACGGGATCCGCCCCGGGCCACCAGGCCTTGCGCAACGTGAGGGGCATCGCGCAGGCCCTGAATCAACAGGCGCGCCTGGTTCTGACCCCCGCGCCATTCCCTAGCAGAATCGACGTGAAGAACGGTGAGATCAGGAAGCATCGCCGCCGGTGGTGGCCTTCGCCGCCGCCCGCCCCAGCTCCCTGAGCTTCAGATAGGCCAGCAGGTTCGCGTGGGCGCCCAGAAGCTCGTTGGCTAGGCCCGCCCCACCGTAAAGAAAGCCCCCCTGGAGTATGTAGCCCGAAACGAAGCTCCAGGCCGCGTGCGCGACGGCTCCGGCAACGGAGGATCGCCGGCCCTCCTCGTGGAGCTGGCGGGCCTTGAGATCCGTGTACCGTGCCATCTTCTCCATGTGGTGCGCGACGTCCCGGTAGCTGTAGTGCCGGATAGCACCCCGCAACCGGCCCACCGGGCCGTCCACTTCGAGCCTCTCGTGAACCTGGGCCGCCCGCAGCCGCGCTCTGTCCCGCCGCACCAACCGAAGGTGCCTCTCTCTGCGCCAGCCGCGGGTCCCGAACCAGACGCCGAGGTACCATGTATGCATCTCGACCTCGTATCCGGCGCACTCTGGCGCTCCGCTCAGCAAAGAGCGGATCTCCGCCGCCAGCTCCGGGGTGACGACCTCGTCCGCATCGATGGAAAGGACCCAGGCCCCGCGAGACAGCTCCAGTGCCCGGGCCTTCTGGGGCCCGTAGCCCCGCCACTCGACCTCTTCCACCCGGGCATCGAACGATCGGGCGATCTCCACACTCCGATCGGTGCTGCCGCAGTCGACCACCAGGATCTCGTCCGCCCAGGCCACCGCGGACAGCGTGCGCGGCAGGCTTTCCTCCTCGTCACGCGTGATGAGCGCGACCGTCAGGAGCGGAGCGTTGCTGGCGGGATCGCTGCGGCCAGTCATCCCAGGACTCGGAAGGTCTTGTGCTCCAGCGGCCGCCAGCCGGTCAACGCCTCGATCGAATCGGAGACGAGCTGCCTGGCGCTCCGCAGATCGAAATGAGGTCGACGGGCCGCGGACGGATCGTAAGGCCATTCTCGGGCCGCGATCCATTCGCGAGTCACGGCCGGATGAGTCCCCTCGAAGCGCCGAAGCTCGCGTGGGCGCTCGAAGACGAAGGTCCTGGCCCGATCCGGATCCTCGCCCCACCAGGTGGCTCCGAGGCGCTTCTTTTCGTCAAGCGCCCGCTGGCTCTTGGCGAAGCCGTAGTGGAAGACGCGGGCTCCGGAGCGGAGCACGCGCGGAAGGTGTCCGTCCACCCGGAAGCTCTGAGCGTCTCCCCGGGATCGGATACCCGAGCTCCGACGGACGACGCGCACCTCGGCCCGGTACGATCTTCTTCCCGGCAAATGCCAATCCGGAGAGCCGTAGAAGTGAGTGTAGTCGAAGGCGAGACCCTCGGCCGCGGGCTCATCCGCCGCTCGGGCCAGCGCCTCGCGAATCGCCGGATAGTCCATCTCGTGCAGCACCTCGTCGGCCTGGATGTACAGCGCCCAGTCGTGACGGCACCGGTCCATGATCCAATTGGTCTCCTCCCCGAGATCCCGGGCGAAGCGCCCGTCAGGGTCTCCCCAGTCGTGCTCGAGGATCCGGATTCGGGGGTCACCGACAGCGCGAACCAGTTCTACGGTCGCGTCATCCGAGGGTCCCACATTGACCAGCAGCTCCTCGCAGAGCGGAAGGATCGAGCGCAGAGCCACCTGCACCGGATAGTCCAGGATCTCGGCGTTGCGGACGATGGAAAAACCGGAGACCGGGGGAAGCGGCTCGCTCATGGGCGCGAAACTAGCGGCGCCCACGGGGGGCTACAACCGGGACGCCGAGGCCAGCGGAGGCTCCGTCGGCTCGTCCAGCCTGCCCTCCAGAGCGAGCTCGTACAGTTCCAGGTAGGCGGCCGCCATGTCCGTGTGGGTAAAGCCCTGCTCGACCCGGGCTCTGCAGGCCGCCGGATCGATCTCGTGCAGCCGCTCGAGGGCTGCCACGAACGCGTCGTCATCCTGGCACAGGAATCCCACCTCCGGAGTAATCAGCTCGCGCATGGAGCCCAAAGGAGAAGCCAACACGGGCGTGCCGCTGACGAGGGCCTCCGTGACCACCAGGCCGAAAGGCTCGTTCCAGCGAATCGGGTTGAGCAGGGCACGTGCGCCGCTAAGCAGATCGCGCTTGCGAGCATCGTCGACCAATCCGACGGATCGAATGTGCCGGCGCAGGTTGAGGCGCCACCCACCCGCGACCACGAGGTCCCTTCCCGTCCGGCGGGCGATGCGCTCGGCGCGGTCGACTCCCTTGACTCTCCTGCTCGCCAGGCCAAGGAAGAGCAGATACTCCTCTTTCTCATCGCTGTAGCGGAAGTCCGCCGGATCGATCCCGTTGTACACGAAGTGCCTCCCGCCCATGCGCTCCATGTGGTCGCGCGAGACGAAGACGTGCTCCGAATCGAAGTCGGCGTTTTCGGCGTTTCCCTGAATCGTGGTGACGTGTGGCAGGCCGCACTGGCCTCTCACCGGGTTATGGAAATGGAGCGCGTCGAGGCCGGGGGGGAGATGTGGATCCAGCCGGAAGTCGGCTTCACGTGACATCCGGCGGACGGCCGTTCTCGGGACGGCTTCACACCTGAGATCCGGAATCCGCGTGCCGGGGGGAGTAAGGATGACAGGCTCGTGACCCAGCCGCGCGAGTCCACGCGCGAGCCAGACGACGACCCGCTCGGTGCCTCCGTACTTGGTTACCGGAAGACGGTCGTCGAAATACAGGCCGATTCTCATCCTACATCTCTCGCTTCGCGAGGCGCGCCCGCTAATCTGTTCGATCCGCAGCCCTGGCCCTGGCGGGCTCCCTATTTCTCGGCTTGGCCTCCGGATGGCGCGGGCTGCGACACGTTGCGACCATCGGTCATTCTGCACAACCGGGCGTCGCGGCACATTCCGGCGCCCTCCGAGTAGATCTTCGCAACGGACACGAGACCGTGGAGATGCCAGATGACAGAAGCGACCGCTGGAAGGCAGGAGGGCTCGGTCACCCTTCGCTGCCCTTTCTGCCTGAAGCTCAATAGCATCAACATGTCTCGGGCCGCCGACAGGCCGAGCTGCGGCGAATGCGCCAAGCCTATGCTGCTGGATCGTCCGGTGAGGGTACTCGGAGATGATTTCGAGCGCCTGGTCGAAGACGCCGGTGTGCCGGTTCTGGTGGACTTCTACGCCGACTGGTGCGGGCCCTGCAAGGTCATGGCACCGCTCCTGGACGAGTTCGCCGCCGAGAACGTCGGCAAGGTCCTCGTGGCGAAGCTGGACACCGACGCCAACCCAGCCGTCGCGATGCAGATGGGCATACGTGGCATACCGACGCTCGTTCTGTTCCGCGACGGCTCGGAAGTCGCCCGTCAGACGGGAGCTGTGCCGAGGCAGGCAGTGGACGCCATGCTCGATGCGAACTGAGCGGATGAGGACGAGCCGAAGAGCGTCCATTCTCGTCGCGCTCGCTGCCTCAGGCTGCGGAGGCTCCTCGCCCGGCGGCTTCCCCACCGCGCCCGGAAGCGTCAACGGCTCGTCGACCCTCCAGCTCACGCCCGTCGCGACCGGACTGCAGAACCCGGTGCACCTCACGGCTCCTGCAGGCGACGCCCGGCTCTTCGTGGTCGAGCAGGCCGGGACGATCCGGATCATCCGCGACGCCGCGGTCGAGGCCCAACCGTTCCTGGACATCACGGACCGTGTGTCGGGCGGAGGAGAGCGCGGGCTCCTGAGCCTGGCCTTTCACCCCGACTACGAGCAGAACGGCTTCCTGTACGTTGACTACACGGGGGCCAACGGGGAGACGAGGGTCGAGCGCTACAGAATCTCCACGGATCCCGACAGGGCCGACGAGACATCGGCAGCGCTGGTGATCGAGATCGCGCAGCCGTTCTCGAATCACAACGGCGGGCACATCCTGTTCGGACCAGACGGAATGCTCTACGTGGCCACCGGTGATGGCGGAGACGCAGGCGACCCGGACGGAAACGGGCAGGACCGTACAACGCTGCTCGGCGCCCTGTTGCGTCTCGATGTGGACGGCGGCAGCCCTTACGCGGTACCGGACGACAATCCGTTCGTGGGCAGCCCTCCGTTCCGCGCGGAGATCTGGGCGTGGGGGCTGCGCAATCCATGGCGAATTGCCTTCGACCCGGCGGAGGGGCGGCTGTATGTTGCGGACGTGGGCCAGAACCGGATCGAGGAGGTGAACGTGGTCTCCGCCTCCGAACCCGGGCTCAACTTCGGCTGGAACGTGATGGAGGGCTCGGAGTGCTTCGAGTCCGCAGAGTGTGATCGGACCGGCAAGACGCTTCCGGCGCTCGAATACGACCATTCGCTGGGCTGCTCGGTCACCGGCGGTCTCGTATACAGGGGCGCGTCGCTTCCCGCCGTGGCGGGCCACTACTTCTTCTCCGACTACTGCCGGGGATGGCTGCGCAGCTTCCGCTACACGGGCGGCGAGGTTACCGACCTTCGAGAATGGGACGTGCGGGACATCGGCAGGGTCGTCTCCTTCGGCCGGGATGGGGCCGGCGAGCTCTACATACTTAGCACGGAGGGCGTCGTGTACCGGGTAGAGCCGGACGCCTGATCGGACAGGGCCCCGACTTCTCTTCCGATCTCCGCTCGTTCGCGCCGATCGCGCCACTGAACGGGAGGCCTCGAGCCACCTTGCTCTCGCCCGAAGAACCCATCTAGCTTCCGGGCGGCTTGACCAGGCGGTTTCCCGCGAGACGCGGGGTCCGTCACACCGCACAGCCGGAGTTGGAGACCGTAGTTGCCCGATCCCGTCCTTTCTTCCGTCCGAGCCCCTTTCCGCGCCCTCGCGGCCGCGTTCGTGCCCGAGGCCGAAGAGCTGGACGAAGCAGGCTGGATGGAGGTCGAGGCGATCGTGGAACGGGCGCTCGCGGGGCGATCGAATGCGATCCGACTCCAGGTCCGCGCTCTGGTTCGGCTCCTCGATATACTCAGCGTCCTGCGTAACGGGCACGTACTTTCGGGTGTCTCCGCAGACCGGCGTCGCAGTTTCGTTGAGCGGCTCCAAGACTCGCGCTTCCTCCCGCTGCGCCGCGGCGTCTGGGGAATCCGCACGCTGTCCTTCATGGGCTACTACGGTCGCCCCGCCGTGCATGAAACCATCGGGTACCTGGCACATCCAGGCGGGTGGGAGGCGCGCCGCGCAGAAGGTGGGGACGGATGATCGAGCAGACCTGCGACATCGTGATCGTCGGCTCCGGAGCCGGGGGAGGCACCGTCGCGAAAGAGCTGGCGCCCATCGTCGGGCAGGGGCAACGGGTTGTTGTCTTCGAGCAGGGAGCGCGCCTCGATGGCTCGGAGTATTCGGGCCGCGAGCTGGAGATGGCGGAAGCCCTGTACGAGTCCGGAGGAGGATTCCTGACGCAGGAGGGCACCCTGACGCTGGCCTTCGGCCGCACATACGGGGGCTCGACGGCCGTCTACACGGGTACGTCGCTCGTGGCGCCCCGGAGGGTGGTCGAGGCTTGGGAAGTACCGGACCTCGACTACGACGACCTGGCCCGCCGCTCGCGCGAGTACGCCGAGGAGAACAACGTCCACCTCCTTGCCGGCGCAGAGATCAACGATAACAACCGTCTGTTCGCCGAGGGCTGCGCGCGGCTGGGCTGGAAGGCCGAGCAGTTCCCAGTGAACGTGAAGGGGTGCCTCGGATCCAGCCTCTGCAACCTCGGGTGTCCGAACGGGGCGAAGCAGGGCACGGACCGCATCCAGCTGCCCCAGGCCGAGCGACTCGGCGTCGAGGTCGTGACCCGGGCCGAGGTCCTTCGGGTGGAAGAACGGGCCGTAGTGGCCCGGGTGACGGAGCCCGGGCCGGGGGAGAAGGGCGGGCCGGGACCGTGGGCGCCGGGTGAATACCGGCTGCGCGCCCGGGCAGTGGTCCTGGCGGGGGGAGCCGTCGGAAGCCCCGCGCTTCTGCTCCGCTCCGGCTTCGGCCGGCGACTGCCCCGGCTGGGACAGGGCTTCACTTGCCACCCTGCTCTCATCCTAGTGGCGGAGCACCCCCGGCGAATCACCAACGACGTGGGCCATCCCAAGAGCTACTTCCTGGACCGGGCGCGCGAGGAGGGCTTCGTGCTGGAGACCTGCATGTATTTCCCTTTCGTGACAGCGAAGAACATGACGGGATTCGGCCCCGACCACAGCACACTGATGCGCGCCTTCCCGCGTCTGCAGATGATCCTCGTGCTCGCATGCGACAGGTCGGTCGCCGGGAACAGGGTGACCGTGGATCGCGGCGGAGGCGCCCGGGTCCACTACAGCTTCACGCCCGCGGTCCGAGAGTCGCTGGCAGCCGCAACGCGAGCCGCCGCGCGGATCTTCTTCGCAGCCGGTGCCGTTCGCGTTCACGCACCGCTCGCATCCCCTCCGTTGCTGTCACGCTCGGAGCAGGATCGGATCGATGAGCGCGTCGCTGCCCGGCACTTCATGCCCGGCAAGACATCCGTGACCGCGGCACACCTCATGGGAGGCTGCGGCATGGGAAGCGATTCCTCCGGCTCGGTGACCGACGCGTGGGGACGGGTGCACGGCACGCCGTGGCTGCGGGTGGCCGACTCGAGCCTGTTTCCGGACAGCCTCGAGATCAATCCCTACCTGACCGTAATGGCGCTGGCCGGTCGCGCCGCGTCGGGAATCCTGGAGGATGCAGGGGAGCTTCTACAGGCGGGAGCGGCGCCCGTGGGCGGGGAGGCGGGATGACGGCCGCGCGGGAGCCCCGTGGGGCGGATGCCGTTGTCCGGGCTCTCGAGGACGAGGATGTGCCGTTCGCCTTCGGCATCCCCGGCACCCACAACATCGAGCTCTACGACCGCCTGGCCGAGTCGGATCGGGTGCGGCCGATCCTCGTTACAGACGAGCAGAGCGCCTCGTTCATGGCGGACGGCCTCTGGAGGGCCTCGGGCAAGCTCGGGTGCGTGAACGTGGTGCCCGGCGCGGGACTCACACACGCGCTGTCGGGGATCGCCGAGGCCTTCATGGACAACGTGCCGATGCTGGTGCTCGGGTGCGGGATCCGGCGTGACCTCGAACTGGCCTACCAGCTTCACGACATCGATCAGGTCGGAATCGCCCGGCCGGTGACCAAGGCCACCTTGCGGCCCGCCCGGGGAGCCGATGTGTACCCAACGATCAGGCACGCCTGCTCCCTGGCCCGGGCCGGTGCGCCAGGGCCGGTCATGGTGGAGGTGTCCGCCAACCTCTACCTGAGACCGGGCCACGACCCGCTCTGCGCAGGGGAGGCGGGGACGCTGCCCGCGATCGACCCGACACCACCGGAGAGCGGTTGGTCCGTCGCCCTGCAGCGTGCAGCGGATCTGCTGGCGAGGGCACGCCGTCCGCTGCTTTACTTGGGCGCCGGGGCGGCGGGCGCCGGGGAAGGACTTGTCCACCTGGCTGAGGCCATGGAATCACCCGTGGCGACGACCCTGCAGGGAAAGGGGGTCTTCCCCGAGTCACATCCGCTGTTCCTGTGGCCCGGTTTCGGGGAGGCGGCCCCACCGTTCGCCCGGGAGGTGGCCCGTGGCTGCGATGCCACTCTGGCGGTGGGCTGCCGGTTCAGCGAGGTGGGAACGGGCAGCTACGGAGTCGATCCGCCCGGTCCGCTCGTGCACATCGACATCGACCCTGCGGTACCCGGGCGCAACTATCCGGCGGAGGTAAGGATCGTAGCCGACGCGGCGGACTTCGTTCCGGCACTTCTCGAGCGGCTGCGGGAGCTCGGAGGTGAGTCAGGGTCCGACGCAGGATTGAGAGCGGCCATCGGCAACGGGCGGGCACGAGCGCGGGACCAGGCGCTTACTGGCTCGGCGTCGGGGGTCACGCCGGCGCGTTTGCTGGAGGAGCTTCAGACGAGGCTCGGGGCCGAAACGGTGTATGCCACGGACAGCGGCAACGGGACCTTCCTGGCGGCGGAGTGCCTGCTGCTTGATCGGCCTGGCCGCTTCCTGGCCCCGGTGGACTATTCGTGCATGGGATACTCGGTTCCGGCCGCCATTGGCGCGGCGCTGGGCCGCCCGGGCACGGCGGCGGTCGCCCTGGTGGGCGACGGAGCCTTTCTCATGACGGGCCTCGAGATGCTCACCGCCGCGCAACAACGGCTTCCCGTGGCGTTCGTGATCCTCCGCGACCGCGAGCTCGCGCAGATCGCCCAGTTCCAGGACACGGCCTACAACAGGAAGGCCTGCAGCATCCTGCCGGATTACTCCGTGGAAACCATCGCCCGGGGAGTGGGCGTCGCCGCACGGCCGCTGAAGGCCGATGAGGATATACCGGAGGCCGTCGAGTGGCTGGCGGCACGGCTCACCGGGTCACAACCGGCGGTGCTGGACGTGGCCATCGACTACTCGCGAAAGACCTACTTCACGCGGGGCGTCGTCAAGACCAACTTCGGCCGGCTCCCCTGGAAGGACCGCCTGCGGGTCCTGGGAAGAGCTCTCGGGCGCCGCCTGACGGGCTGAACACAGGCCTTCTTTACAGCCCGGAACCTGGGCTCTATTGTCGGTCAACGGCGGCAGTTGGGCCGCCTCCACAACAAGCCGGGAGGACCTCTTGAACTGGTTCGTCATTATCCTCGCCGCCCTCGTCGTCGGCGCCGTACTCATCTACAACTCCCTGGTGAGGTTGCGCGTGCGTGTACAGGGGGCGTGGGCTGACATCGACGTGCAGTTGAAGCGCAGGTACGACCTGATTCCCAACCTCGTCGAGACGGTCAAGGGATACGCCGGCCACGAGCGCGAGACCCTGGAGGCCGTGATTAACGCCAGGAACCGTGCCATGTCGGCCACCGGCCCGGCCGATAAGGCCGCGGCCGAGAACATGCTGACGGGAGCCCTCAAGTCGCTCTTCGCACTCTCAGAGGCCTATCCCCAACTTCGAGCGGTGGAGAGCTTTACCGGACTGCAGGAGTCGCTGGAGGAGATCGAGACGGCGGTTCAGAACGCGCGTCGCTACTACAACGCGGTCGTCCGTGACTACAACACGAAGATCGACGTCTTCCCCTCGAACATGGTGGCCAACGCCTTCCGGTTCCAGAAGGAGGAGTTCTTCGAACTCACCGAGGAGGCCGAGCGCGAGGCGCCGAAGGTGAGCTTCGGGGAGGACGGGCCCTGACTATAAGGACGTACCTGGCCCTGGCAGGGGCCGCACCGCTGCTGTTGGCCGCCGGCAGCGCACGACAGCTGGAGGCGGCCGGTGGGCCGCCTGTGGCGGTACGCTCCTGGTCGATTGCGAGCTTTCACGCGGATGTCAGGGTCAACCGCAGCGGTGTCGTGGACATCGCCGAGACGATCCAAGTCCGTTTCGAGGGGTCGTACAACGGCATCTATCGTGAGATACCGATCCAGTATCGGACCCGGCTCAATCTGAACTACACCCTCCGTCTGGACGTCGTGGCCGTGGAGGACGTCTCCGGGAATTCACTCCGTTACGAGGTCAGCCGCTCGCGCCACTACCGGAAGATCAAGATCTGGATCCCCGACGCCCGCGACGCCACGCGCACCGTGGTCATCCGGTACCGGGTCCAGAACGCCCTCCGCTTCTTCACGGAGGACGACAATGAGTGGGACGAGCTGTACTGGAACATCACGGGGGACGAGTGGCCGGTTCCCATAGGCGAGAGCAGCGCCACGGTGCAGCTGCCGGCCATGGTCACCGGTGTCCGCGCACGGGCGTTCACCGGTAGGTACGGCTCGTCCGAGGAGGGAGCGGAGGTGTCGATCCGGGATCACGTAGTGCGGATCCGGTCGCATCGACGCCTCGGTATCCACGAGGGTCTCACCGTGGCCGTCGCCTGGGACTCCCGGGTCGGTGCGGGCGTACTCGGAGCCGAGGGAATGGAGGGGGAGTATGCGATCCGGAGGCCCACGAACTGGGATCGGATCCGCGATTCCATTCGAAGCAACTGGCCGCTTCTGATCCCGATTCTGGTACTGATCTTCATGTTTCGCCTTTGGTCGCGGGAGGGTCGTGATCCCGAGCGCCGGCCGATCGCTCCCATGTACGAGCCGCCGGAGGGAATGACTCCTTCGGAGCTCGGTGTGCTCGTGGACAATCGGCCCGACATGCGCGACGTGACGGCCATGCTGGTGGACCTCGCCGTCCGCGGCTATCTGGTCATCGAGGAGACCGAGGACGAGAAGCTGTTCGGGCTCATCAAGGAGCGGGACTACGTCTTCGAGCTACACAGGAGCCGTCCGGAATGGGGCGATCTGAAGCGCCACGAGCACTCGCTGCTCTCGGCCCTGTTCGACAGCGAAACGGTCGGCGATCGCGTCAGCGTCTCTGACTTGGAGAATTCGTTCTACAAGGACTTGCCCGGGATCAAGGACGGGATTCTCGAAGAGCTGATGCGGAACCGATACTACCCGAAGCGCCCCGACAAGGTACTGCAGAAGTGGGTCGTCGTGGGCTTCCTCGCGGGTGCCGCGATCGTGGCGGCGGGACTGTTCGTGTCGGCTCGTTTCGGAATGGCGCCCGCCACGGTGATACTCGCCGGCGTCCTCAGCGGCGCGATTCTCATCGGATTCGGCGTGTTCATGCCCGCCAGGACGCTCGCCGGTGCCCGTGCTCTGGAGACAATACTCGGGTTCAGGGAGTTCCTGCAGCGCGTGGAGTCGGACCGCTTCCGACGGATGATCACCGGACCTGAGATGTTCGAGCGTTACCTGCCGTTCGCGATGGCGCTCGGAGTCGAGAAGAAGTGGGCAGCCGCCTTCGCCGACATTCTGAAGGAGCCTCCGAGCTGGTATCACGCCACGGGCTACCATGGCTTTCATCCGAACGTCTTCGTCAGTGACCTCTCAGGCATGACGGGGAGGGCGGCGACCGCAATGGCCTCGTCGCCGCGGAGCTCTTCCGGATCGGGGTTCTCGGGCGGCGGGGGTTTCTCCGGTGGCGGCTTTGGCGGAGGAGGCGGCGGCGCCTTCTGAGGAGACCGGGAACGACAGGAAGAACCATGCGCATATACAGATTGCGCGCCCTCTCGAAGACGGCGGCGCTCGCGGCCGCTGTCGCCATGGGGTGTGGTGACGGCAAAACCGAAGGCCCTCCCGTGGGGCTCGAGGCGTGGCTGGCGGAATACGACAGCACCTACAAGCGGCTCTCGTACGAATCAGAGCTCGCCGAGTGGGCCTCCAACACCCGGATCGTGGACGGCGATACGACCAACGCCGCACGCACGCGAAGGGCCAACGAGGCCGTTTCCGCCTTCGTGGGCAGCGTAAACAACATCGATAGGATCCAGGAATACCTGGAGCAGGCGGACCGGCTCGACCTGCTTACGACCCGCCGTCTCGAGGCCATGCTGTACGAGGCCGCCGACCAACCACAGACCGTCCCCGAGTTGGTCAGTGAGCGGATCGCTGCGGAAGCGGCGCAGGTAGAGCGGCTGTTCGGATTCGAGTTCCGGGTCGACGGTCAGCCCGTCACGCCCAACGAGATCGACGAAGCCCTGCGGGGAGAGACCGACCTCGACAGGCGATTGCGGGTGTGGGAGGCTTCGAAGGAGGTGGGACCGACCCTCAAGCAGGGGATGATCGAGCTGCGACGACTGCGTAACGAAACGGTCAGGGCCTTGGGCTACTCCGACTTCTTCGCCTACCAGGTCTCGGACTACGGGATGGAGACGGAGGAGATGCTGGAGCTGACCGACCGCCTCGTCGAGCAGCTTCAGCCACTGTACCGCGAGATCCACACATGGGCCCGATACGAACTCGCCGGCCGCTACGGAGTACCGGTTCCCGAGCTCCTGCCTGCCCACTGGCTTCCGAACCGCTGGGCTCAGGACTGGACGGCCCTGGTCACGGTCGAGGGCCTGGATCCCAACCCTGCTCTCTCCGGGAAGACGGCTGAGTGGGTGGTCCGGCAGGGAGAGGAGTTCTATCGCAGTCTGGGCTTCGAGTCGCTTCCAGAGTCGTTCTGGGAGAAGTCGTCCCTGTACCCGCTGCCTCCGGACGCGGACCACAAGAAGAACACGCACGCCTCGGCGTGGCACATGGATCTCGCCGACGACGTCCGCTCGCTGATGAGCGTGGAGCCGAACCGGGAATGGTGGGAGACGGCTCTCCACGAGCTGGGACACGTCTATTACTTCCTCAGCTATTCCCGGCCGGAGGTGCCGCTGGTGCTCAGACGCGGCGCGAACCGGGCGTATCACGAGGGTATTGGGAGCCTGATGGGTCTGGCCTCCCTTCAGCAGCGCTTCCTGGCGAACCGGGGCCTGGTGCCTGCCGACGCGGAGGTGGACCGGTTGAAGCAGCTACTCCAGGAGTCGCTGAACTATGCGGTGTTCATCCCGTGGTCGGCCGGTGTCATGACCCGGTTCGAGCACGCGCTCTACGCAGCAGAGCTTCCCGCGGAGCAGTGGAACGAGACGTGGTGGGAGCTGAAGCGGCGATACCAGGGGGTCGCGCCGCCGGGGCCGCGGGGCGAGGAGCACGCCGACGCGCTGACGAAGACGCACATTAATGACGACCCGGGGCAGTACTACGACTACGCCCTTTCGTACGCGCTGCTCTTCCAGCTTCACGAGCACATAGCGCGGAACATCCTCGCTCAGGACCCTTACGACACTGACTATTGGGGAAGCACGGAGACGGGCACGTTTCTCGAGCGCCTGATGGGGCCTGGAGCGAGCCGCCCGTGGCCCGATGTGCTGAGGGAGACGACCGGACGCGAACTGGACGGCCAGGCGCTCGTCGAGTATTTCGAGCCGTTGTACGAGTGGCTGGTCGAAGAGAACCGCGGGCGGGAGCACACGCTGCCGGAACGACCGATGGCATCCGCCGGCAGTGTCCGTGGTGTGATTGGAGCGAGATCGAGCGATTCCTGATACGGAGGAAGCGATGACACTCAGCGTCGGGGAGCAGGCCCCGGGATTCGCGCTGCCTAACAAGCCGGGCGGCCTCGTGGATGTAGGAGAGATGATCGGGGATGAGAAGGTCGTGATACTCTTCTTTCCGTTCGCCTTCAGTTCGGTGTGCACCGAAGCGGTTAAGACCGCAGTGGGGGCCGCGTGAGGGCGCCCGGACGCTCCTGGCGGCCAGCCGGGATCACCGCGCTCATACTCGTGGCGCATTGGCTGCTCGGCACCACGGACGCTTTCGCCCAGCGCGCGGACGGAAGCGAGCAGATCACAGGAGCGGTCGGGGTGGCCGCCAAGCAGTACCAGGCGGATGTCTCGTGGCTGGCCTCGGACGAGCGGCAGGGACGTGGCGTCGGATCGGACGGTCTCGCCGCCGCCGGAGCGTGGCTCGAGAGACAGTTCGAGGACATCGGGCTCGAGCCGGCGGGCGAGAACGGCACGTACCGCCACGTGTTCAGCGTCCCCGTGGCCGGACCTCACGGCGACCCGCACGGGAATTATCGGTGGTACGCGTTCAACGTCGTGGGAATGCTGGCGGCCGGCACCGAGGACCGGCTGCCCGGAGAGGTGGTCGTGGGCGCTCACTACGATCACCTGGGCTACGGAGGCGAGGAGTCGCTCGAGCCGGACCTCCGGGAGATCCACAACGGGGCCGACGATAACGCATCGGGCACGGCGGCCTTGCTGGAGGTCGCGCGGGTGCTGGTGTCCCGTCAGGAAGAGCTGCGCCGAGATGTCGTGTTCATAGCCTTTTCGGCCGAAGAAGGTGGGCTGATAGGTTCGCGAGCGTTCGTGCGGGCGCCTTCCGGCGGCGTCGACATCGAGGCGGTCATGGCCATGGTCAACATGGACATGGTCGGACGCTTGACGGACGACCGGCTGCAGGTGCTCGGTGGCGATTCCGCCGAGGAATGGAAGGAGATGGTCGAGCCGCTGTGCGAGAGCCACGGCATGGACTGCGTGATCGGAGGTGACGGATTCGGCTCCTCCGACCAGAGCGCCTTCTTCGAGGTGGACATTCCGGTGCTCCACTTCTTCACGGGCGTGCACGAGCAGTACCACAAGAGCAGCGATGATGCGAAATACATTCACGCCGAGGGCGGCGTGCGGGTGGCCTGGCTGGTCTCGGACGTCGTCACGAAGCTGACGGCTCACGAGGACGACCTCACCTTGGTGAAGAGCGCGGAGCCGCCGCAGCAGCGCCGCATGGCGGGTCGGGCCCGCCTGGGGACGATACCGGACTACGCCGGCGACCCGGACGGCAGACCAGGCCAGCTCCTGTCTGCCGTTCGACCCGGGAGTCCGGCGGAACAGGCCGGACTCCAACGCGGCGACCTGATCGTCCAGATCGACGACGCCGAAGTCAGGGACATCAACGATTTCATGGAGGTCCTCTCAGCCGCGGAGCCGGGCCAGAGGGCCACCGTCATCGTGATCCGAGACGGCGAGAGACTGCAACTCGAGGTCACGTACGGAGCGAGAGAGTAGTCACTGCCGTTATGAGCGAAGAGACCACAGGCGTACCCGAGATTCAACCGGAGCCGGAGAATCGGCACGGGCTGGCCGAGCTGTACGAGAGCACTCGAGCCATTGGCCTCCACGACAACCTCGACGAGCTTCTGCGCGAGGTGGTAGACCGAGCGCAGGAGTTGATCGGCTTCGAGCACGCCGCCCTGATGCTGCTGGACGAGAAGACCGACCGGCTCAGTGTGGCGCACCTTAAAGGCTACGGAGAGCGCGCGGATGAGGTTCGGCGCCTCACCCTCGCTCGAGGTGAAGGACTCTCCGGCTGGGCCGCGAAGCACCGGGAGTCGGTCAGGGTCGGTGACGTATCGCAGGATCCCCGTTACGTGGAGGGGCTCGCGGAGGCGCGCTCCAACCTCGCCGTGCCACTCGTCGTGGGAAGCGAGGTCGCCGGCGTCATCAACGTGGAATCGGAGCGTCCCGATGCCTTCACTTCGGAGCACGAGAAGCTTCTTACCGTTCTCGGTGCCCAGGCGGCTCTGGCGATCCTGACCTTCCGCTCACAGGAAGCGCTTCAGCAGCGTCTGGCCCAGCTCGGCGCCCTCTTTCGGATCAGCCAGCTAGCCAGTGAGGGAGGCAACCTGGGTGTCGCCCTGAACTCGATGCTGGAGATCGCCGCCGAAGTCATCCCCCAGGGCCAGTCGGCCATTCTCCTGCTCGACGAGAAGAAGGGCACTCTGAGCGTGAAGGCCGGCCAGGGGTACGGGGCCAACGTGCAGTACCTGGAGATCTCCCTTGGGAATGGCGTGACGGGCCGGTGTGCTCAGACGGGAGAGACACAGGTCATCTCGGACCTCGATGACATCCCCCAGGACCGCTACATCCCCGGGGTGCCGGGCGCCCGCAGCGAGGTAGCCGTTCCTCTGATAGCAGAGGGGCGGATCATAGGGGTATTCAACGCGGAGTCCGTGGAGCCGTTCGCCTTCGAGCCGGAGGAGGTACAGACCCTCACGGTGATCGCACGGCAGGCGGCTCAGGTTATTCGAAGCGCTCAGCTGCTGGAGGAAACGCGGCGGCTCGCCATAACGGACTCGTTGACCGAGCTGTACAACCGGCGCCACTTCACCCGGGGGCTGGAAGAGAACCTCAGTCGGGCAGCCCGGTACGACGAGCGACTTGCCCTCATACTGCTGGACGTAGACCACTTCAAGCGCGTCAACGACCGGTTCGGGCATCACGTTGGAGACAGGTGCCTGCAGCTCATCGCCCATGTCCTGCGCGAATCGGTGCGCGAGAGTGACCAGATAGCGCGTATCGGAGGCGAGGAATTCGCCGTCCTATTGCAGCGAGCCGACCAGGACCTTGTGCTGTCCATCGCGGATCGTCTTCGCGACAGAATTCAGAACCTCGTTCTCGATGAGGATCCCACACTGCCGATCGATCTGACGGCTTCCGTGGGAGTCGCCTTCTTTCCCGAGCAGGCCGAGGAGCCCAAAGGGCTCTTCCGACTGGCCGACAAGGCCCTGTACGAAGCGAAACGGCTGGGGCGCAATCGGATAGCCGTGTTTTCCGGCACTTCCGAGGCCGGGTCCAGGAATGGAGGACCCGCAGAGGCGCCGCATGCAGGAGACGGATCCGATTGATCGGATCCGACTCGCGTGCCGAAGTGCGTGCGGGGGGCGCGATTCTCGTGGGAAAAGGAGGTCAGTGTGAGTAACGGTGGACTGGCGGCGAAGCATTGCGTTCCGTGCCGTGGTGGCGTGCCCCCGCTGGAGGGAGAGGAGCTGCGTCGGCTGCAAACAGAGCTTGGTGGCGGTTGGGAGGTCGCCGACGGCCACCACCTCAGTAAGGAGTACGACTTCCCGGATTTCCGCTCCGCGCTGGACTTCACGAACCAGGTAGGAGAGTTGGCGGAGGAAGAGGGTCACCACCCCGACATATACCTGACGTGGGGCCGGGTAGGAATCGAGATCTGGACGCACAAGATCGACGGCCTGACCGAGAGCGACTTCATTCTGGCGGCGCGGATCGACCGGCTGTAGCGGCCGCCGAAGATGCAAGCCCCCTGAAGATTCTATTCCTCGACTCCTGGATCACCGAGCGCTCGCGGGGTAGTGGCACAGCAGAGGCCATCGCCGGCCTTGCCAGGGGGATCGAGGCGCTGGGTCACTCCGTCGAGACCGTCCGACCCCACCGGTACGCCAGGTCACTCGACCTCACGCGCTTTTGCTTCAACCTCGGCCTGGAGCGCAGGCTCGCCTCGCTCACACCGGACTTGGTCGTAGGCTTCGACTTCGACGGGTGCTTTTTGCGCAGGTGGCCCGAATGTCGCTATGTCGTTTCTCTCAAAGGAGTCATGGCGGACGAAAGGCTCCAGGAGGCTGGCTGGAACAGGCTCCGTTTCGGCATGCTCTCGAGATTGGAGAGGCGAAACTCCCTGAGGGCGGATAGGGTGCTGGTCACGAGCCTGCACAGCCGCCGGGTCGTTATCCTGCATTATGGGCTCGCAGCCGACCGCGTACGGGTGGTCCCCGAGGGAATCGATCTCGGAGAGTGGGAGCTTCTTCCGGAACCCGAGTCGCGGGCGGGATCGGTGGTGCTCAGCGTCGGCCGCCAGTATCGCCGCAAGAACACCCACACTCTTCTGGAGGCGTTCGCCAGGGTCCGGCGTGGACTCGCCGGCGTTTCCCTTCGAATCGTCGGGGATGGGCCGGAGCTTCCCGCGCTCAAGAGGCACTCCGCAGCTCTGGGTCTCGACGACGTCGTGCTCTTTCTCGGGCCGCTGGAGAGCCGCAAGCGGATTCTCACCGAATACGCCTCCGCCGATCTGTTCTGCCTCCCGTCCCGGCAGGAAGGGTTCGGGATCGTCTTTCTGGAAGCCATGGCGGCCAGACTTCCCATCGTTGCCGCAGACGCGGCGGCAATCCCGGAGGTGGCGCCACACGATGAGGTAGCCTTGCTCGTCCCACCCGATGATGCGGACGCACTGGCCGCGGCGATCCTGAGGGTGCTGCGAGACCGCACCCTGGCGCAGCGGCTGTCCTCGGCGGGAAGGGCCCGCTGCAGGGCCTACGACTGGAGCGCCGTGGCCGCCCGCTTCATCGCGGAGGCTCTGGCGTAGATCGACCCGGCACCGCTCCGGTCCGCAAGAAACTTGCTAGGCGCCGCGAGACGCACCGATATTGTGCCGATCTGGCGGGCGAGGCGTTCACTCCCGAACCAGAATCGCACTCACCTGAGACATCCGACAGGAGATCGAAACGACAATGAGTGGACCCGGATTCGGGGGAACCTCGCCCGCGATTCACGAGAAGACGTTTTTCGGCCACCCGCGCGGCCTGGCCACTCTCTTCTTCACAGAGATGTGGGAGCGGTTCAGCTACTACGGGGGCCGGGGAATCCTCATTCTCTTCATGACGGCCGCCGTAACGACCGGTGGGCTCGGCATGACGGCCGCCACGGCTGCGGCCATCTACGGACTCTACACGGCGAGTGTCTACCTCTTCGCCCTCCCGGGCGGCTGGGTAGCGGACCGCCTGATCGGCCAGCGAAGCTCTGTGTTCTGGGGCGGCATCCTCATCGCTGCCGGGAACTTCGGTATCGCGACGCACGGCATCGGGGGGATGGCCAACTTCTACGTGGGACTCATCCTGATCGTGCTGGGCACAGGCCTTCTAAAGCCCAACGTGAGCACGATCGTGGGCGAGCTCTATCCGGAGGGAGGAGCGCGCCGGGACGCGGGCTTTTCGATCTTCTACATGGGGATCAACATCGGCGCCTTCGTCGCGCCGCTCGTGTGTGGCTACTTGGGAGAGAACGTCGACTGGCATCTGGGCTTCGCGGCGGCCGGAATCGGCATGGTGCTCGGCCTGCTCCAATATCGGCTCGGCTGGGGCTTCCTGGGCGAGGCCGGAAAGTACCGCGCCGAGGCCCGCGCGAACCGCCCGCAAGCCGTTCGCCAGGCCGTGATGGGCACCGGCCTCGTCGTGGTCATCGCCTTCATACTGTACGTCCTGGGCAGCCGCGGCGTCGTGAGCATCAGCTTGGAGGGTGCGGCACAGGCCACGGGCGTGCTCATCCTGGCGATCGCCGTTCTGTTCTTCGCATCGGTGCTTGCCTTCGGCCATCTGGACCACGCGGAGAAGAACCGCGTCGTGGTCATCTTCCTGCTCTTCCTAGGCGCATCCGTCTTCTGGGCCGGGTTCGAGCAGGCGGCCTCCTCGCTCAACCTGTTCGCCGAGCGGCTCACCGACCGGGACATTATCGGGTGGGAGATGCCGGCGAGCTGGCTCCAGTCCATCAACCCGTTGTTCATCATCACACTGGCGCCTGTCTTCGGGTGGCTCTGGGTATGGCTCGACAACCGGAAGCGGGAGCCCTCGCTGCCCGTCAAGTTCGGACTGGGTCTGGTTCTGCTGGGAGTGGGCTTCCTGGTCATCGCGTGGGGGGCCACATACACCGTGGAAGGCCAACTCGTGAGTCCGGCCTGGCTGGTTTCCACCTACTTCCTACACACGTGCGGCGAGCTGTGCCTGAGCCCGGTGGGCCTGAGCAGTATCACGAAGCTCTCACCGCCCAGGTTCGTGGGACAGATGATGGGCACATGGTTCATGGGCGCGGCACTCGGCAACCTGGTTGCGGGTCTGGTTGCAGGGCAGTTCGAGCGCATGCCTCTGCCTCAGCTCTTCTTCACCGTAGCCGTAGCGGTGGGGATTGCGGGCGTGCTCTTCTTCCTGGCCGCCAGGTGGATCAAGAAGATGATGGGAGGCGTTCGCTAAGCCGCTGCCCGACCCGCTTCGCGACGCTCTGAGCCGGGAGGCACCGTGGGTGAGCAAGACGTACCGCTGGAAGTAGACGGTGAGGGGCTCCGCCTGTTCACTCAGGCTCTGCTGAAGGACGTCAGGGCGCTCCAGCAACTGCTGGATGCGGACGTCATAGAGTCCGGGATCCGGCGAATCGGGCTCGAGCAGGAGCTCTTCCTGGTCGATGACATGTGGCGCGCGGCGCCGGTCGCCTGTGAGGCACTGGAGCGCATCGAGGACCCGCGTGTCACATCCGAAATCGGCCGGTTCAATCTGGAGTGCAACTTCGATCCTCTTCTCTTCGGCAGTGACTGTCTGCGCCGGATGGAGGCCGAGGTCAACAGCCTGATGGAAGACCTCGGTGAGGTTTTGGCGGGACTGGACGCGCGACCGGCGCTGGTTGGGATTCTCCCGACGCTACGGAAATCAGACCTCTCGATCGAGAACATCTTCCCCGCCAATCGCTACTACGCCCTCAACGACGCGCTGACGAGGATGCGCGGCGGCCCCTACGACCTCCGGATCAAAGGCACGGACGACCTGCGGATCACACACGACTCGGTGATGCTCGAGGCGGCCAATGCCAGCTTCCAGGTCCACTTCCAGGTAGCACCGGCCGAGTTCGCCAAGCTCTACAACATCGCGCTGACGGCCACGGCACCAGTCCTCGCGGCGGCCGTCAACTCGCCGCTGATGCTGGGAAGGCGCCTGTGGCACGAGACCCGGATCGCCGTGTTCCAGCAGTCGGTGGACACCCGGAGTCCGATGTCGGAGGTGCGCGAGGTGCCTGCGCGGGTGAGCTTCGGCAGGGCCTGGGTCGATGAGTCGGTGCTGGAGGTGTTCAAGGACGATATCTCACGCTTCAAGGTGCTGCTCGGGCGTCGCATCGAAGAGGATCCGTTCGAGGTGCTGGCGGGCGGAGGGGTCCCAAGCCTCGAGGCCCTGCAGCTCTTCAACGGTACCGTGTACCGATGGAACCGGGCCTGCTATGGCGTTGCCGAAGGGGTGGCCCACCTTCGCATAGAAAACCGCGTGCTGCCCTGTGGACCCTCAGTCCACGATGAAGTATCGAACGCGGCCTTCTGGTTCGGGCTGATCAGCGGCCTGGCCAGCGAGGTGGATGACGTCCGGGAGCAGATTTCGTTCGACACCGTTCGGACCAACTTCGTGGCAGCCGCACGTCACGGGCTCGATGCTCAGATGACCTGGCTTGGCGGCGACACGCTGACCGCCCAGGAGCTGATCTGTCGCGAGCTTCTTCCCATGGCGCGGCGCGGTCTGGAAGCCGGCGGGATCGATGAGGAAGACATGTCGCGGTACCTCGACACGATCGAGGCACGGGTGGAGTCGAGGCGCACGGGGGCCAACTGGCTCCTGACCTCCTTGGCGTCGATGAACGAAGAGGGCACGCTCGAAGAGCGGATGGCCGCACTCGTAGCGGCCACCGTCAGGCGGCAAGCCGAGGGGAATCCAGTCCACCAGTGGGACGAGGCCAAGCTCACCGAGGCCGGTGGTTGGAAGCCGAGCTACCTGCGCGTGGAGCAGTACATGTCCACCGACCTGCTAACGGTGAACGCGGAAGAGCCCATCGACCTCGTGGCGAACCTGATGGACTGGCACCGGATCCACCATGTGCCGGTGGAGGATCATGAGCATCGGATCGTCGGCCTCGTCTCGCACCGTCGCCTGCTCCGCTACCTGGCCAGCGATGAGGCTCGGCAAGGGGAGCCGATTCCGGTCAGCCGGATCATGCTCCAAGATCCGATCACCATCACTCCCGACACGCAGACGCTTGACGCCATCGACATCATGCGGCGGAACCGTGTCTCCTGCCTTCCGGTGGTCAAGGAGGGCCAGTTGGTGGGGATAGTCACGGACCACGACTTCATGCGGGTGGCTGGTCAGCTTCTGGAGGAGAAGCTGCGCGAGTAAGCACTGCCTCGCCGGACGGCCGGCGGGCTCAGACTTCGACCTCCCTTTCCTCGGCCGCCGCTCGGTAGCTGGCCTCGACCGCCCGTGCCACCGCTACCTGATCCTCGGGAACCTCCGGCGGCTTTTCCCCGCGGGCATGACGCAGAAACTCGGCCCACTCCTGACGGTACGAGTCAGAGTAGAGCTCGGTGGGTGGCCAGTCCAGCGGCGGTGTGACGTCCATGATTCCCGACGCGGTGGTGCATTGAACCTGGAAGGGCGTCGAGCGGGCGGATCCCCTGGTTCCCAGCACGTACAGCACGTGACGATCCCGCTCGTGCACGAGCTCCCAGGTCACCTCGATGGTGGCCGTCGCGCCCGCCTCCAGGGCGAGC
>JBDGYE010000028.1:0-47543 GCA_039584255.1 Gemmatimonadota bacterium | reverse complement strand
GGGGGCGGGCTGCTGATACGTGACCTCGTGATCGGCGACGTCGGGCGCGAGGCGCGCCAGATCCGCTCATCCGCCCTGGAGCAGCTCGTCGAGACCGAGGACCCGCGGCGGATAGCAGTCCTCTACTTCGAGCCGCGCAGCCCCCAGGAGGAGGTCCCTTACCTGGCGGCCGGGATCACCGAAGGGCTGATCGACGAGCTCAGTGCGGTGAGCGCGCTGAACGTCGTGTCCCGGAACGGCGTGGCCACGTTCAGGGGGGCGGTAGTACCGCCCGACAGCGTCGGGCGGGCCCTGGAAGTGGGCACGCTGGTGAACGGGACCGTCGCCTTGTCCGAAGACCAGATCCGCGTCAACGTCTCGTTCGTCAGCGCCTCCACGGGCGAGCAGTTCGGGAGCGCCCGGGTCGCGCGGCCGCGGGCGGAGCTGTTCGAGCTTCAGGACGACCTGGCGCACGAGGTCGCGGTCTTCCTGCGCACGCGGCTGGGCGAAGAGCTCGAGCTGATCGAGCGGCTGGCGGGGGCCGAGAACGTCGAGGCCTGGGAACTGTTGCAGCGCTCCAGAGCTATGCGGGAGCAGTCCGACCGCCTGCTACAGGCAGGCGACTTCGAGGGCGGCTGGGACCTTCTCGCCGAGGCCGACTCGCTACTGGCGGCGGCCGAAGAGATCGCTCCCGAGTGGGTGGATCCGACCGTGCGCCGGGGCTGGCTCAGCTACCGGCGTTCCCGGCTGACAGGGTTCGACGATCGATCGGAGGCCGATAAGTGGATAGGGGAGGGGATGAGGCACGCCGAGGTCGCGGTCCAGCTGCAGCCGGACGACGCCGACGCGCTCGAGCTGCGCGGTACGCTGCAGTACTGGAAGTTCCTGCTGAACCTGGGCGGCGGGCCGGCCGAGAGCGGGCGGCTGGTGGCCGGGGCGGAGGCGGACCTACAAGCATCGGTGGGCGCGAACCCGCAGCAGGCCTCGGCGTGGAGCTCGCTGAGCCACCTGCTCGCCAACCAGGGCCGGGTGCCCGAGGGGAAGCTGGCCGCCACGCGTTCCTACGAGAGCGACCCCTACCTGCGGAACGCGCACCTCACGCTGTGGCGGCTGTTCTTCACCTCGTGGGACCTGGGTGACGGGGTCGAGGCCCGTCGCTGGTGCGAGGAGGGGCGCCGGCGGTTCCCGGACCACGAGCGATTCCGGCTGTGCGGGATCATGGTGTACGCGCTGGCCGACGCGGAGCCCGATGTGGCGGGGATGTGGGCCCGGTTCGAGGAGTTCGTCGAGCTTAGCCACCCGGACGATCGGGAGTTCAACCGGCACCGGGGCCAGATGACGGCCGCGATGGCTCTGGTGCGGGCCGGGCTGCCGGACAGCGCCCGCTCGGTGGCGACACGGGCCCGGGCCGGGGCGGACCTGGACCCCACCCGCGAGCTGGCCTACTGGGAGGCGATCGTGCGCAGCCTGCTGGGCGACATCGACGAAGCCCTCAACCAGCTGAGCATTCACCTGGCCGCCAGCCCGGGCGCGGTGGAAAGCAGCGACCAGAGCTGGTATCTGGAGGAGCTCCGGAAGGACCCCCGCTTCGCGTCGATCGTCAACGCCCCGTGAGGTCGGGGCCGGCTCGACAGAGACCCCCGGCCGGCCTGGAGGACGCCCGACCGCAGACCAATCTCGATTCCAGCTCGTCCGCCCTGCCCGTGACGTACTGGCTTAGCCGTGGGAAGAAGTGTCGAGAAGCCCAGGCGGCCTCGGAAGCGACCTGTATCGCCGTAACCGACTCATTCGCAGAAGGATAGCCCTGCCTGCGCCGGGACGGCCACCCTCGGAATGGTTGTTACGGCGTCAATTCTAGGGTAACTTGCGAGGTGTTAAGGCCTTTCTTACCGATTCGCTACGAAGTTCGGCTATTCCTACGGCCCACGGCCGTAGTTTCTTGGTTGCTTTTCGAAAGTCGTTTCTACAGGAGGAATGGAATGCGATTCCGCGGAGTATTTGCGCCCCTACTCTTCGCTGCGCCGCTCATCTGGTTGGCATGCAGCGGCACGGAAGTGCCCAACGAGCCGTCCGTCGACGAGGGCTTTTCCGGCGAGCCCTTGTTCGCCAAGGGTGGCGCCGCCTGTGACACCAAGGCCGCGCCCGTGAAGGACTACTTCACGGTGAAGTCGGAGCAGCAAGCCGTCAACGGTTTGGTCCACGACTTAGGCTTTCTCTGCGCGACGGGTCCTGCGTCTGCCGTGATGAGCAAAGGGTTCGAGATTCTGAGTTGGGTAGAGGATGTCCGGGAGCGAGACTTGGGTTCCTCGGGACCGCCGGATCCGCCCTCCGACTGGACCACTCGGGCCAGAGCCGGCGCGATGATAGTAGCCGTTGTGGTGGACATCATGTATCCCTCTGCCGTCGAGGTCTGCAGTGCGTGCGATGTACTGTGGATCGACTACCCTGATGGTCCACCCGTGCCGGCCGGCGTTACGACACCCTACCCCTTCGATGGCGTCTGGGATGCGGTCGAAGTGGGCATGGTAGGGGTGGTCGGGGGAGACAACGCGAACCCGGTGATCTCGCTCGGGGGCCATCCCGGTTCGTCTCCCCCCGACAACTGCTATGACGACACCTGCTGGGGCATCGAGCCGTCCTGGCCGGAGGGCGGCCCCGTCGTCTACTGGTCGGCAGTCCTCCCAGAGAGCCAGGCGCTCGTCCTCGGCTTCCCTGCCGGCGGCGACAGCCCCCTGGATGAGACCGATTTGGGAGATGTCTTCGCGTACGATATTACCGTGTCTCCGTACACATTTACCGTCGGTCCGCTGACGGTCGGTGTTGATGTAGATGCGGAGACCCTCGGCTTCGTGGAGAAGGTCGGGCACGGAGAGCTGCTGCTCGAGCAAGGCTTCTGTAGCTGGTGTGAGAACTCAGCCTCCGGCAAGGCTCGAGATTTCAGCGTTTTCAACGCCTATGAGTTGTTCCCCGAGGGCAGGGCGGAGTTCATCACCCAGCCCAAGAATACAGTGGCCGACGCGGTGATCGAGGGTTGTGGTGCCACCGGCTGCGGGCCGATTCAAGTGATGCTCGAGTCGTGGAATCGCTCGCGACTGTCAGGTAACGTCGTCTTTGTGGTTATCTCGGCCGAGGACAACAATGGGTCGTGGACGCTCACATGCAATGGCGGTGAGATTCCGGACGTTCCCAACGCCTGCGAGGGAGAGATAGTGACCGACCATCCTGAGGGGCTGGTCTACCAGTGGACCGACCTGGCATTGGACAAGCCGGGCGCCTACAAGCTTCATCTCTATCGCACGCTGTTCGACGGCAGGGTAGTGGACGACGACGGCAATCTGCTCGCGACGGGGATCAACACCGTCGGGCTGAACTTCCCGGCGATTAGTTCGCAGAAGTTCAACGTGAACCCGCACTAAGCCCGGTCGTCGAGTACTTTCGCTGGGACTGGTAGCGCGACGGGCCGGCACCAGAAGGTGTCGGCCCGTTCTTCATCGTCCACGGTGCTTCGGAAATGCCGCGGGAGTGACCGTCGAAGCCGGAGTAATGGACTCCGCCTCCCCTATACAACCAGCGTCGCGATCGCCACCAGCACCAGCGCGTGGGCCAGCTGGTCGAGGCCGAGCGCTGTCCAGAACACGTTCTGCGTGGGGTCCTGGAGGGCGGGCGCCTGGACGCTCATCCGCGCCCGGAACGCGTCGAGGGCCAGATGCGTGACGAACTGGATTCCCACCGCGGCAGCCAGCAGCCCGAGCGACGGCCTCGCGAGCGCCAGCACCGCGATCCCCACCAGGATCGCGTGCACGCCGGCGTGCGCGGCGATCATGCCCATCGGTCCGCCGTTGGCCTTGGCCTCCTGCATGCGCGCCGTGGCCAGCGGCGTGTAGTCGCCCAGGAAGTGTGCGAACAGCAGCGCCGCCAGCAGGCGGACGGCCTCGGCACTCACGGGGCACCGGTCCCTTCCGCCACAACGTCGGCGCCCAAGATCTGCGGGTTCGGGGGCAGCTCCATGAACCGGCGCCTTCGCTCGTCGTCGCGGATGCGCTCTGCCTTGCGGCGTACCGTGTCGCGGGCTTCCTCGGCCAGGTGAGAGCTCTCTTCCGGCCGACCGAGCGCTGCCAGTACCTGTGCGCGTACCATCAGTACATGCTCCTCGGGACCCTGCACGTTGCCGTGCCGCCGCAGCCTCTGGATCGCCTCCTCCGAGGCCCTGTCAGCCTCCGCCGCCCGGCTCGCCTCCAGGAGTAGCTCCGCCTTGCGCGTCAGGGCCATGACCTGGAGGTGAACGAGCCCCGATCCCTCGCAGAGCTCCAACACGCGGTCGACGGCCTCGTTGGCGGCGGTATGGCCTCCCTCCAGCTCGCTCAGCGCCAGCCACGCCCGGGCCTGCAGCGAACGGTTGTGCATTTCCAGGCCCAGAGTGGCCGATGCCTGGAGCCGCGTCCGCGCCTCGCCACGGCCAGCGGCAGCGAGGACCATGCCGAGCGTGACTTCGGCTGAAGCCCGGGCGCGCTTCGATCCCGCCGCATCCGCGAGCTCCAGCGCCGCCCGTGCCGTCTCCTCGGCTTCCTCGAGCGACCCCAGCCATCGAAGAGCCGTCGCCCGGTGCGCCAGGAGCCGTGCCTCCTGCGCCCGGCTGCCGCTTGCCTCGTACAGAACCCGGGAGCGGTCCAGATAGTCGAGCCCCTCATCGAAGTCGCCCTGGTCGACCCGGACCAGCCCGAGGCGGTCGTACATGTCCGCCTGGCCGGCCTCGTCGCCTGCCTCCTGCTCGCAGGCGAGTCCCGCCTCGTATCGCTCCACGGCCTCCGGATAACGCCCCCATAGGTGCTCCACCCGGCCCAGGAGGCGAAGCGCGTCCCCCTCCAGAGAGATGTCTCCCAGCTCGGTGTAGCGCTCGAGCGCCTCCTCTCCGAGCTCGCGGGCGCGGCTGAGATCGCCGCTGTCGAGATGAAGCCGGGCTCGCCGGTAGACGGCATCCGCGAGCAGCACGGGCTCCTCACTCTGGCGGGCCAATTCCTCCAATCGCTCAACCGATCGGCGACGCGCATCGATATCGCCGGTCAGACCGGCGACGTCCTCCACGGCAGCCAAAAGGCGAGCTTCGGTTTCCCGATCGCCCGCCAGCCCCAGCGCCCGCGCCAGCAACTCCTGAGCGTCGGCCAGCGCCCCCCGGTCGCGGGCCGCCCCGGCCGCCCTCTCCAGAAACGGCACGGCCCGCTCCGGATCCCTCGATCTCTCGTAGTGAAACGCGATCCAGTCGTCGTACTCGCTGGCCTTTCCGCCCAGGCGCGCATCCAGCCAGGCAGCGACGGCTTCGTGCGCCTCCGAGCGCAGGCCCTTCAGCAGGCCCTCGTACGCTACCTCCTGCATGAGCAGGTGCTCGAAGACGAACTCCCGGTCTCCCGCTACCAGCGACTTGGACTCGGGTCTGACCAGCGCGCCGTCCTGGAGCGCCGATAGCTCCTGATCGACCGGCCGGTGGGCCAGCGCATCGGCGACCACACCGGCCCAGAACCGGCGGCCCACGATAGCGGCATACTGGAGGACCCGCTTGGCCTCGGCGTTCAGCCCGTCGATGCGGGTGCTGAGGAGGCTCTCGATGGACTCGGGCACGTGGACGAGTTCGGGGTCGCCAACGGCACGAGCGACGCCCTCGGCACGGCGGAAAGTGCCTTCCTCGAACAGAGACTTCACGGTCTCCTCGAGAAACAGCGGATTTCCATCAGAGCGCCGGGCGATACGCTCCAGGAGCCTGTCCGGAACCTCGTGCGGCTCCAGGACGAGATTCAGTAGTTCCTCCGACTGCCCGCCCGTCAGGGGCGGAAGCTGGACTACGTCCCGGCACGATTCCAGAACGCGGGCGAGTCCCTCCTCGCCGGGAAGGGGCGGACGCGCGATGAGCACCAGGAGAATCGGAGCGTCGACGGTAAGCGATAGGAGGTGCTCCAGGAACTCGAGCGTCGCGTGATCGGCCCAATGGAGGTCTTCCAGCACCAGCAGTCGACGCTCCCCGGCCGCCGCGGCCAGGCAGCGGATGACCGCGTCCCGCACGAGCTCGACTCTCTCCGCCGGGCTCAGGGTCACGAGGTCAGGGGCATCCGCGACGGACTCGCCCAGAACCAGACTCAGGGCGCCCGGGTGGGGCTCCGACCCCCCCAGGGCCGAAGCGATCATTCGCTCAGCGGCCTCCCGCGCCCCGGCTCCCGGATCCACCTCGTAGAGGTCGCGGAAGAGCTCGGCTATCGGTTCCCAGGGACTGCGGCTGGCGTAGGGGTAGCTTCGTCCCCGGGCTACCCGTGCGGCAGGGATCTCCTCGATCGCGATCAGCTCTTCGACCAGTCTCGATTTGCCAATACCGGCCGGGCCCGCGAGAGCGGTGATGACCATGCGGCCCTGTTCCGCCCGGCTCCAGCGCTCCCGCATCGCCCGCAGCTCTGAGTCCCGGCCGACCAGAGGCGTCTGCAAGCCCTCGATTCCACGGGTCACACCCCGCTCCGCGCGCACACCGCTGACGTATCGAACCTGCACGGGCTCGGTTCGTCCCTTGACCTGCACTGTCTCCGACTCTCCGAACTCGAACAGGTGCCTCGTGCTGCGGAATGTGGCCTCATCGACCAGGATCCCCCCGGGGTCGCACATCCCTTCGATGCGCGACGCGACGTTGACGGCATCGCCGACCGCCGTGTAGTTGCGGGCACCGCCGCCCGAGAACAGACCGGTGACCACCGGACCCGTCGCGATGCCGATCTTGACCTTCGGAGTGTACCCGGTTTCCTGGATGAGGCGGGACATTGCGGGAGAGTCGAGGTGCTCCAGCGCGGCCTGCATGTCGAGTGCAGCACGCACCGCCCTCTCCGGCTCGTTCTCGTAGGCGACTGGCGCCCCGAACAAAGCCATCACGCAGTCGCCGATGAACTTGTCTACGAATCCGCCCCAGCGAGCCACCGCCTCGCACAGGGGGTCCAGGCTGCCCGACACGAGTGTGCGGACATCCTCCGGGTCCACGCGCTCGGTCATCGTCGTGAAGCCCGTGAGGTCGGCGAACATAACGGTGATGACGCGCCGGTCCGCTTCCGCCACCGTGCTCAACGACGTTCCGCAGGCGGAGCAGAAACGAGCCCCCTTCGGGGTCAACTCACCGCAGGCAGGGCAGGCAGGCCCGCGCTCTTCTTCTACGGGCATTAGCTCGATCGTGTGGTTCGAGTCGGTATCGGCGATGATGAGGGAGACGAATCATCGTCAATATAACATCCCTCAAGACGCGGCGGGGCGAACCCTGTCGGGATCGCCCGGCGCTTACCGGGCCGGTCGGCGCTCTATCGCAAGACAGAGCCGCCGGATGCTGGACCTTCGTGCCTGACGAAGAAGGCGCCGCTGATGTGAGAAGAGTCACTCTCCGCGAAGAACGAGCGCCGAGTACGGCACCCTGATGACCTTGCCCTCCTCGGCATCGAGAAGGTCGCTTGCCAGCAGTTCCTTCAGGAGCCGCGTCACGACTTCACGGCTGGAGCCGATGCGCTCCGCCAACTCCTGGTGAGTCGGGCGGGTGAAGAGTATATCGTCCCCCTCGGCCGCCGGCTCGCCCTCGCGCCCGGCGATCTCGAGAAGAGTGTAGAGCAGACGTTCCTTCGCCCCCAGGAGCGCGTGCTCTCCGATGCGGCTATACGCCTGACGGACGCGAGCCGCGAGCTGCTGCCACACCAGCTTCTTGGTGAGCCCGTGCTTCTCGACCCAGGACAGGAAGGCATCGCGGCTGAACTTCGCGAGCCGGGCGTCGGTGGCTGTAATGGCGTGCGCGGGGTGAGCCGCCCCGCTTGCCGCCGCCACGAGGCCGAGAAGATCGCCGGGCCGGAGCAGGTCGATCACCACTTCCCGGCCTTCCTCGCTGGCCAGAACGATCTTCACCTTTCCGCGGATGACCATGTAGACCGCGCTGTCGGTATCGCCCTGGTAGTGAAGGATGTTCCCGCGTGGATAGTCGTGGCAGCGCGCGATCCGGCAGAGGGATTCCAGGTCGTCTTCGCCCACGCCCTCGAGGCAGGGGAACTCCCTCACCCCCGCGCGGAGCTCGTCGGCTCCCACACGAGCCGTCATAGCCATAGGTCAGCTCGCACCGTCTGACGGATCTTGCGGACGATCGCCTCCGCGACCGTGCCTCGCCACATGGCGATCTTGGCAGTTCCGTTCAGTCCAGGCGTCGGCTGCCACCCGGAGCGCGGAAACGGGACCTCCACCTCGACCCAGCCCTCCCCGGCCGCGGGCGCCACGGCCGATACCGTCGACTCGAACTTGAGCTGGAACCGGGATGGCAGCTTCAGGTTGGCGCGCTGGCCGGGTTCGAGCTCCGTGGCGTATCGAAGGGGGACGCGAACCCTCGCCTGCCGCCCGCGCTCCGCGGTGACCTCCAGCAGAAGGTCCCCCGCACGAAGCCGCTCCCCGAGTCGCTCCTCGAGCCGATAGCCAACCACCACACCGGCCCCGGGGGCTCGCAGCAGGAGGCGCTGGGCCCGCTGCTCCATCACCCCCAGCTTTTTCAGGGCCTCTTCGAGCACCGCGGCCGCGGATGCGGCCCGGGCGTAGTCTCCCTTCGCCTCGCTGTTCGCCTGCTCCAAAGCGAGGCGGCGAGCTGTCGCCCTCGAGCGGGCCACCTCCGCCTCCAGGCCCGGATTCCACAGAGCGGCCAGCGGCTGGCCGACCGCGACAACGTCTCCCTCACGCACGAACAGGCGGTCCAGGACACCGCTCTCCTCCGCCCGCACCAGCACGCGGGGGACGGCGGTCACCGTGAACTGCCCCCTGGCACGGAAGGTCCACGGCAGGAAGAGAAGCGCCAGGAGAAGCACTGTGGCCGCGGCCGGGTAGACCCAGCGGCGGTTGGCCATGGCCGCCCGCCAAGATGTCACCGCGGCGCGGCTCACAGCCTCGGCGCGGCCGCTCAGCTGCATCACCACGCGGAGCGCGATGATGGCTACTACGACCCAGATCCAGGGTCCCACGAATCTGCCGATCACAAGGATCAGCCAGATTAGCGACACGATCGCCATGAGGACGCTGTAGACCAGCGCGAGTACTCCGTATAGAAGGAATACGCGCCGCTCCCGCGGCGTTACCCTCGGCTCGGGTACGTCGACGCCGAGCAGGTATCGCTTGCCGATCCAGCCCAGGTATCCGAAGGAGCGCCGGCGCAGGTTCGGGATCTCCAGCCAGTCGGAGAGGGCGTAGTAGCCGTCCAGCGGCAGCAACGGGTTGAAGTTGGTGATGACCGCGGTGATCCCGCCCACGAGGACGGTGAAGAACGCCAGCTGGCTAACCAGGGTGCCGGGCTCGGTCAGCACCCATACGAGCGCCCCGATCGCCGCGATCACCATCTCGATCCAAGGGCCGGCGAAGGTGACCCACAGCCGGTGCGACCGCTTCTCGAAGGTCCACGCGTCGTTGGTGTTGCAGAATAGGGCGGGCGAGAAGTAGAGCATCATCGCCCCTATCTCGTGCACCTCTCCGCCGAAGTACTTCGTCGTGAGGCCATGGCCGAGCTCGTGGATGGCGCCGATGAAGATGACCAGGCCCCAAAGGACGATGTAATCCGTCAGCGTGACCCCCGAGAGTGTGTACAGGTTGGCGGTGCCGGTCCAGAAGTCCCCCCAGCGCACCCCGAGGACGATCGCGTACGCGATGAAGAGGGCCAGCGTGGTGACCACGAAGGCGGGGGACCAGGCCCAGGGGATGCGCGCGACCACGCCATCGAAGAACCTGTCCGGATCGCCGATGGAGTAACGGAGGCGCAGGACCGAGCCCTGTGCCCGCTGTCGCACCCGTATCCTCCTCTGGGACCGGATCCGCTCCATCAGCATCGTATGCTTCTCGGCAGGGGTGCGCTCCACCACGCCGAGGCGTTTGAGGCGCGCCGCGAAGTCGCCCACCTGTCCCGCGGAGACTTCCACCCCCAGCCGGTGTTCGGCGGCCCGGGCGATATCTTCCGGTGACCGCTCGCCATCCATCAGGCGCATGAGCCCGACCTCGGCCTCGCCGAACTGGAAGTACTTGCCCTCATCGGGCAGCTTCACCACGTACTGGACCCTGCCGTCATACTCCCGGCGGGTGATCTTGAGGTCGGACCTGAGCTTGGGACGAGCGTCCAGGGCCGTCGTCACGGGCTCTCCTGCGCCTCGGCCTCGGCCGGCACCGCATCGACGACCACCGATGCGCCGGGACGAAACTCACCGACCTGGTCCAGCTCGACGATCACCTCCCGGGTGCCGCTCCCCGGATCCACCGTGGGCCCCACGATGATGGCCTTCGCCGCGGCCTCACGGCCCGCGGCGTCGCTCACGCGCACCGGTCCGCCGACGCTGAACTCGCCCACATTCTCCTCCGGCACCAGCAGCCTCGCGCGGAGAGGAGCCATGGCGGTGATCCGGAACAGGGGCTGGGTCTCGTCCACCAGGTCGCCTTCGCGCACGTACCTTCGAGACACCACGCCGGAGAAGGGGGCCCGGACCCGGGTGCGGGCCAGGTACAGCTCCGCCTGCTTGAGAGCCGCCTCGGCCCGCTTGTTGGCGTAGAGTGTGGACTCGTACTCGGCGTCGCTCACTACTCCCGTCTCGTGGAGCTCGCGGACCCGCTCCAGCTGGAGCCGCGACTCCTCGACCTCTGGCGTGTAGGCTTGCACCTCGAGCCTTGCGACATCGTCCTGGAGGGTGGCCAGCAGCGCGCCGCTTCTCACCCGATCGCCGATCTCGACTTGAATTGTGGCGATGGGTACCCCGCTTCCACTGATCTCGTCATCGGGCATGCGAGTGTATACGTCGGCGTCGTGTTCGGAGTAGAGGAAGGCAGTGTAGCCGTTGGCGGTGGCCTCTTCGGCGCCCGCATCCTCGAGGCTCAACCGCCGCTCCGTCGCCGGCTCCTCCCCCGGGTCGGAACGCACCTCGCGGCTGCAGGCGGCCGTTCCCGCCAGCAGCGGTGCCAGGGCCAGGTACGCTACCATCGGGGCGCCTCGCGCCCCGGCCGTCCAGCCGTTCATGAGCGTCACCGTGTAACTGGTTCTCAGCGCCAGAAGCGCATCTGCATCCAGCGCACCAGCGGCCGAAGGATCAAATATCCCACCGGCTTGCGTGCGCCGACGATCTTCGCCCGAGCCTCGAGACCTGGACGCAACAGGCGCTCCTCGTTATCGAGATCGGCCCACACCGTCACTGTTGCGTCACTCCCCGATCGCACCTCAGCCGCTGGAGCGATTTCGCTGACTGCCCCGACGAAGAGATGCGCCGGATGGGCCGCGACCTTCAGACGGACGGGGTGCCCGAGCTCGACCCGCTGAATGTCCTGCTGCTTCACCGCCGCCTCCAGCTGCAGGCGGTCGGTTCGCCCGAGGAGAACGAAGGTCTCTCCCGCATTCAGGTACTCGCCGAGCATCTCGTATGGCCGCACCGTGAGGACGACGCCGCCTACCGGGGCCCGGATACGGGTACGGCCGAGTTGATCCTCCAGCAGCGATAGGTTCTCCCTCAGCTCCTCGGCCCGGATCTCTCCCATGCGAGCCCGCGTCTCGTCGCCTCCAGCCCTCCCGGCGGCCGCCTCGCGCCGCGCTGTGGCCAGCTCGCCCTCGACCTCCGCGATCTGCATGCGAATCTCGTCGTCGCGCAGCACTGCCAGTATATCGCCGTCCTGGACCTCGTCTCCTTCCTCCACCCGCACCTCCGTGAGGAGCCCGTCAACCATTGCCCGGACCGGCATGCGGTCTCCAGGGATGAGCTCCGCCGTGCGGGGTGTGATACGCTCCCGCCAGGGGATGAGGGCGAGCCCGATGACGACAGCGACCGGGACCACAACCTTTCGCAGCAGGGCGAGCCGCGGCAGCGACGCCATCCTGCTTCGCCACTCGGCCACGGGCTCCAGCAGGCCGATGAGCGGTACCTGGCCATAGAGTTCCGCGTTGCGCAGCGCCACCGACGCCTGTGTGGCCAGTAGCTGCGCCGCCTCCAGGCCGCTCTCGCCCAGGAAACCGGCCGAGCCCGACTCCATGTACAGCGCGCCGAGCCGTCCCTCTTCGTCCCCGAGCGGAACGAGGCACAACGACTTTACACCTGCGCTCTCTGTGTATCCGAGGAATTGGGAGCGAATCGATGTCGGCAGAACCTCGTCCGCCTCGAGAGCCGGGACGTAGACGACCTCGTTGCGCTCGGCCAGCCACGAGATCAAGCGTACGAGCTCGCGGTTCTCTTCCGATTTCGGGTCAAAGGCTTCCTGCCCGGAAATCGCCCTGAGCTCGGGCTTTCCCGCTTCATCCAGGACCACGGCGGCCCTGTCGTATGCCAGGAGCCGGCTCCCCAGATTGACGAGGGAGACGACCAATCGATCCATGTCCAGCGTCGAGGTTGTCTCTCGGCTGATGTCGAGCATCGCCTTGAGATCGCGCGCGCGCTTTTCCGCGTCGTGGAGCTGCGCGTTGTGCAGGGCGAGCCCGGCGGTGGCCGCGAGTCCGTCGAGTAGAGCGAGGTCGGCCTCGTCGAACATTCCCGAGCCGGAGCGCTTGTTGAGGATCTGGAGCGCCCCGATGACCTCCTCCTTCGCCTTGAGTGGCACCGTGGCCACCGAGCGCGTGGCGAAGCCGGTAGCCTCGTCCACCTGGTAGACGAATCGCGAGTCGCCAGAGACGTCCGAGACCAGCTCCGACTCGCCGCGGCGGGCGACGTCGCCCACGATGCCGGCCCCCATGGGCAGCTCAAGACCCTCGATCTTCTCGCCCACGGGGCCGCGGGCGATCCTGCAGATCAGGGTTTCGCCGGAGCGCAGCCAGATCGAGCCTGCCTCCGCGTCGAGCGCCTCGATAATGCGGTCGAATACGCGAGGAAGAAGCTCCTCGGCGTCGAGAGTCGAGTTGAACTCGAGCCCCGCCTCGTAGAGAAGCGCGAGGTGCTTGGGTGCAAGTCCGGTGTCAGCCACGCTGTGCGCCAGGGCTGAGGTCCCGCCGGGATCCACCCTATCCGCACCCCCCCCCCGCGCGGCGTAGGCGTCCCGCGCGCCGGCAATATCAGAATCCCGGATCATCCGGGAGGAACAGCTTCAGCTCAGGCGAGGGAGAACGCGGGCCGCGACGTCCGGCTCTGGTCCAGACGTCGATTGCCTGTGACTTGAGTGTGTGAAGATAGCCAGACCCGGGCGTGTGGATCAAGAAATCGGCCGGTCACCGGGTGTCGCCGGAAGCCTCTCTATCGGCCTTGCCAGGCCTGCCAAAGCGCCATAGCGACGACTATCAGCACAACGACAGCCAGGGCAAAGGCGAACGCTCGCCACCAGGTTCGGCGGTCGACACCCGGCCACGCCCGGTCGGCTTGTTTCGCTGCGTAGCCCGGTGCGGACACCTCCGCCAGGGCGGCGCCGAAGTCGTCCACGAACTCCCGGGCCGTTCCATATCGGTTCACCGGGCTGGGGTCCAGCGCCCTGGCCAGGGCATCGTCGACGCCAGGCGGAATCGAAGGGCGGTACAGCTCGACGGGCGTCGGAGTATGCTTGCGCCGCCGCGCCGCCGTCGACCGGGGCGAGTGTCCCTCGAGGGGCGGCTGGCCCACCAGCATCTCGAACACAACGCAGCCGAGGGCATAGATGTCCGCCCGGCTGTCGACAGGGGAACCGGCCACCTGTTCCGGGCTCATGTAGGCAGGAGTTCCAACTGCTTGGCCCGAGACGGTGTCCCGCGTCATCCCCGCCTGCTCGACGGCCCGCGCCAATCCGAAATCCGTGACCGTGGTCCTGCCCTCCGAGAGAAGGATGTTGGTGGGCTTCAAGTCACGGTGCACGACTCCGTGGTGGTGAACGTAGTCCAGCCCGTCCGCTACTTCCGTCGTGATGCGCAGCGCTTCTTCCGCGGGCAGCCCGCCTTCGCGCTCGAGCCGCTGGCCGAGATTCTCTCCTCCCACGTACGGCATGACGTAGTAAGGCAATCCATCGGCCTTACCCGCTTCGATGAGCCTCAGAACGTTCGGATGCTCCAGCTCGGCGGCTACCCGCATCTCACTCAGGAAGCGATCGGTGTCGAGGGTGTCGGCGAGCTCGGGGCGGACGACCTTGAGGGCCACGTGACGGTCCTGCTCCAGGTCACGGGCCAGGAACACCACGGCCATGCCACCGCTGCCGATCTCGCGCTGGATCTCGTAGCGGCTGCCGAGGGCCGATGTCAGTCGATCACGCAGATCGTCGGGCATGTCTCCCTCAGGCCGTGCATCTGCAACTCGACCATCGAGCGATGCGCAGCCTTTCCGGCGCCAGCCGGGGAAGCCACCTCAAGTATACTCGTTCCGCTGTGGAATCGCTGCGGCAAGCGCCGCGGGTTTTCTGGAGATCACTCCGACAGTCCTGTCAGGCGGCCTGCCAGCTCGGCCACCCGCTGGCCCAGCGCCTTTCCCTTTATCCGGAACGTGGGGTGGACCAGCGACTCGTCGCGGGTCTCGGCGAACGGCTCTTCCTCGGTCACCGCGGAGGCGCCGAAGGCCGTGCGCCAATCCGGTCCACCTACCACGACCAGGTTGTAGATGAGCATGGCCCGGAGGATCGCCAGCTGCGTAGCCTCCTCGCCGGCCGAGATCCCGCCCCCGGTAACGAAGGCTGCGCCCAGCTTGTCCTTGAGCGGCTGTCCATCGAAGGGCCAGCTGGAGATGAACTCCAGCACCGCGGCCGCGGGGTTCGCGTTGTGAACCGGGCTGCCCACGATAATCGCGTCAGCCCACAGGAGGTCCCCTGCCGCGGCTTCGTCGATAGTCATGAGCTTGACGTCGGCTCCGTCGACCCCTTGGGCGCCTTCCGCGACGGCGTTGGCCATGGCCTCCGTGTGGCCCATCTGGCTGTGGTAGACCACGAGGACGTTCTGGGCTGGGAGCGCCCCGGCGCCTGTGACGAGAAGGAAGAGAGCTGCGAGGACGCGTCGTCTCATGATGACCTCCGGAGCCAGCGAGGAGACGGGTCAACAATAGCGGATCGACGCCGGGTGCGCTCCGGGGGCAGCACGCACTCCTCTCTCGGGAGGCGGCTCGAGTCGCTTCGGCGAGTCTCCGAGGCTTCTGTATGCGGTGCGGGCGCGCCCCAGCCCAGTCAGGTTGCGGGCCACCGTCACCGCCCGTAGGCTCCGCGTTGTGAGACCGAGGCGCCCGGCGCGCCAGCTCGGCCGCGCCGCTCTTCTCCTGGCCGTTCCGGCGGCCCTGAACACCACCGACCTCCGCTCCCAGGAGATCGGCACGGACAAGCTCGTCATCGAGCACCACCCCGAGAGCGAGGAGATCGTATTCGCCCTCGGTCCGATCGACCTGCCGGCCCACACCTCGCATCACGCCCTCGACCAGCTACCGGTGCAGGAGGGCGTGATCCCGTTCGACATGACGATCGACGCCTACCAAGCCGAGGCGGTGGACCGGAACGGGGATCCGGTTCCTCAGATCGTGATCCACCACATGAACCTGCTGGATCCGACGGACCGCGAGCTCTTCCTGCCGATCATGCGGCGGGTGTTGGCGGCCAGCCACGAGACGCCGCCGGTAAGCGTGCCGGAGCTTGTCCTCGGGGTCCCCTTCGAGGGCGGCGACCGGTTCCTGTTCCTCACCATGCTCCACAACCCCACCGACACGTCGTACGAGGGGGTGATGATCCGGCTGGTGATGAACTACAACGTGAGCAAGACGACTCCGCTGTACCGCATGTTTCCCTTCCATCTGGACGTCATGTTCCCGGTGGGCTACAAGGCGTTCGACCTTCCACCGGGCGAGACAATGAAATCATGGCAGGGAAGTCCGGCGATCGCGGGAGCCATCGTGGGGATGGGTGGCCATCTCCACAGCTACGCGACCCGGCTGGAGCTGAGCGACGTCACGGAAGGGCGTGTGCTGTGGCGGTTCGAGCCCCCGAGGACGGAAGATGGCCACATCGACGAGGTGCCGGTCCAGCTGCACCTCGGTCACGGCCTCGGCTTTCCCATCCAGCCGTCGCACACTTACAGAGTCTCGGTCACCTACTTCAACCCGACCGGCGACACGATACGCGAGGGCGGCATGGGATCAGTCGCGGGCGGCTTCATACCGTACGACTGGCGCGCATGGCCGCGGGCGAATCCGGGTGACCCGATCTACGCCGAGGACTTCCGGGAAGTGCTGGTCAGCAACCGGATGGGCGGGATGGATCCCGAGTCTGCCACTCACGAGCACGAGCCGCCCGAGAGACACCAGCACGAGGACGATGGGGGCGGGAGGGACCAGCGCTAGAGCCACACCGCCCGGCGCCCTCTCACCCGGCAGGGCTTATGTCGTCCCGGTCCGTGCCCCACCCGATGAGATCGGCGCCCACCAGGAGCTGCTGCGACGGGGTGCCGCCCAGCCGGAAGAAGCCCATCCCAGCGGCGCGGCCGTAAGCACCGCAAGAACGCCTGGCCTGCAAAGCATCGGGATGCCCTCTGCGGCTCCGGACTGGCGCCGCTACCTTTGTGTGGTCTTTCGTCAGCCGGTGGTTCCAGTAGCTGCATCCGGAGTGAGACCATGCAAATGCCCTCTCCGAACGCCCGTGCCGATACCCATTCGCCGGAGCCTCGTTCCGGCCTCCCGCAGCGGGAGGGGGAGAACAGATGGTCGCGGCGAGCCGTTCTGAGAGCGCTCGCGGCGACGGGAGTCGGGACCGCCACCTTCGGCCGTGCTCTCGCCGCTCTGGCCCAGGAGGGGGGCGAGGTGACGCCGGAGATGATCGACCAGGCGGCGTGGATCTCCGGCCTCGACTTTACCGATGACGAAAGAGAGCTGATGCTCGACGGAGTGAGCGAGACGCTCGGCGAGTACGAGACGCTGCGCCAGGTGGAGCTCGACAACGGGGTCGCGCCCGCGCTGCGCCTGGAGATCGCGGAGGCTCCCCCGGCAACCGATGAGACTACGGCGCGGGGCTCGGCTCGCCCACTGGGACCAGCCGCCGACCGCCCCCTCGAGGGCCGTCCCGCCGGCGACGACCTCGCCTTCCTCCCTATATCGCGTCTGTCGGAGCTGCTCCGCTCTCGCCAGGTATCCTCCGAGGAGCTGGCGCGGCTCTACCTCGACCGGCTGGAGCGGTACGACCCGATTCTCCGTTGCGTGATCACCCTGACACCGGAGCTGGCGCTGGAGCAGGCCCGCAGAGCAGACCGGGAGATTGCCGCCGGCCGCTGGCGCGGCCCGCTGCACGGCATCCCGTGGGGTGCCAAGGACCTGCTGGCCGTACCGGGCTACTCGACCACGTGGGGCGCCAACCCGTATCGCGAACAGGTCCGCACCGAAACGGCGACGGTCGCGTCGCGGCTGGAGGAGGCCGGAGCAGTCCTGGTGGCCAAGCTCTCGGTAGGGGCCCTGGCCTGGGGGGATGTCTGGTTCGACGCTACCACGAAGAACCCGTGGAACACGGAACAGGGCTCCAGTGGATCATCCGCCGGGCCGGGCTCGGCCACCGCCGCCGGGCTGGTGGGCTTCTCGATCGGAACCGAGACGTGGGGCAGCATCATCTCGCCCGGCACCCGCTGCGGGGTGGCCGGCCTGAGGCCCACCTACGGGGCTGTCAGCCGCTACGGTTGCATGGCGCTGTCGTGGAGCATGGACAAGATCGGCCCGATGACCCGCTCCGTGGAGGACTGCGCCCTGGTGTTCGACAACATCCGGGGAGCCGACGGCCTCGACGCTTCGGCCGTTGACGGTCCTTTCCACTGGCCCCCGGTCCGGGATCCGCGGTCCCTGCGCGTCGGCTTCGTCCCCGAGCTGTTCGAAGATCCCGAGCGACCGGACATGGAGAAGCTCGCTGGCGACGAGGCCGAATCGGCGCGAGCGGAATGGGAGAGAGCCGTCGAATGGCGGGCGTTCGACCGGAGAAGCCTGGACATGCTACGTGAGATCGGGTACGAGCTGATTCCCGTCGAGCTTCCCTCCGAGCATCCGGTTTCGGCTCTCGGGCTCATCCTTACCGCCGAGGCGGCAGCCGCCTTCGACGACCTTACCCGAAGCGGACGGGACGACCTGCTGGTCCGGCAGGTCGAGAACGCGTGGCCCAACGTGTTCCGGCAGGGCCAGCTCATCCCAGCCGTGGAATACATCCGAGCCAACCGTATCCGGACCCTTCTCATGCGCGAGATGGAGAAGGCGATCGAGGGCGTGGACGTCTTCGTGGCGCCGACGTTTGCCGGGGGGCACCTTCTCCTGACCAACCTCACGGGCCACCCGGCGGTGGTCGTGCCCAACGGTTTTCGCTCGCTGGACGGGACGCCGACCAGCATCACGTTCACGGGACGGCTGTTCGGCGAGACAGAGCTCCTGTCGGTGGCCGACTCCTACCAGAGGGCGACGGACTTCCATCTCCGGCGGCCGCGACTGGAGGGGTGAGGAACATTTCAGCCGCAAGCCAATGTGTCACACATGGCGCCTTTCCGGCGCCGCGTAGGTCGCGGGCATTCGCCGCTTGCCCCGCCGGCGCGAGCCATGGCCCACAGGTAACGACAACGGCCAGTGACGCTTATATGGCTGGCCCTGCCGAGCGCCGGATTCTCCGCGGATTCACCCTGGAAATGCACAGATCTTGCAGCAGAAAGCGGGGAAAAGGAGCAGTGCTGCGGATCGGGCTCGACCTCCGTAGTCCGGCTAGCGCCTGCCCCGCAGGGCGTAAACCGCCAGCCGGCGGTGGCCAGCTTCACGAAGCGATAAGCGAGGGGGGCGTGAGCTGGTTGTCGCCGGTTGGTGCATCCAGGGGGCGCTGGCCCCCAACCGCTCCAGGATGTATGCTGCCGCCGAAGGCCGGGCGGCTCCAGCCCGCTGACCTAGCTTCCCAATCCCGGGTCGTGGCGTCCACAGGAGTCTGAATCATGTCCAAGCTAACACGATTCGCGTTGACGGTTACGCTGCTGGCGGTCGGGACGGCCGCGTGCGAGAGCGCTCCCGCGGTGGATGAGGCGCGCGAGGCCGAATACGACCCGGCCGTGGTCGCGGCACACATGAAGGACCACTTCTACCGAGCATCGCAGCTACAGCTCGCCGTCGTCCAGGGCCGGCTCGGCTCGGCAAAGGAAGCGGCCGGGTGGCTGGCCGAGCATCCAACCTCGGCCGCGATGCCCGAAGAGTGGGAGCCCTGGCTGACGCCGTTCCGCGCCGCGGCTCTCAAGACGCAGGAAGCGGCGGACATCGCCGGGGCCGCGATGGCTACGGCAGAGCTGGCCGCAGCGTGCGGCGCCTGTCACCAGGCTCTCGGCGCCGAGGTTGGGTTCGCGGTGGAAGCGGCACCGGTGGAGGGGTCCGACGTCGTCTCGCACATGCAGCGCCATGCCTGGGCGTCCGGACGCATGTGGGAAGGCCTCATCTCGCCGTCCGGCGTCGTCTGGGACGGTGGCGCCGAAGTCCTGGCGGAGTCACCGCTGGCTCCCGCCGAGCTGCAGGCGGACATCGAGATCCTGTCAGAGGTCTCCGAGGCTGAGGAGCGGGTCCACGAGCTGGGTACCGAGGCTCTGACGGTGGAGGACGCGGCGGCCCGGGCGGCCATATACGGCGAGTTCCTGGGAAGCTGCGCCCGGTGTCATCAATCCATCGGGGCAGGCCCCATCTGATCCTATAGACCTGCCTGCGTAGAGCAAGCTCCAGCGGGTCCGTATCGAGGCGCGGGCACGTTTACGGGTTTGAATAGATCACTTCGGGGTGATATTTTCTCTTCCGCGATTCTCCAACTCTCCACTCCAGCGATGGAGTCTGCGTGATGAAGCACTTCACGAGCACGGCACGGAGCGTGCCGGCCGCTCTCGCGGTCTTCTCTCTCGTCGTGGCCTGGGGCTGCGGGGGCGAATCCGCGGAGGGTGGCGGAACGGCCGACGTCCAGCAGGCAGCCGCCCACCCGGGACAGGCGATCTTCGAGCGCAACTGCTTCGCCTGCCACAGTATCGGCGAAGGCGACCGCGTCGGCCCCGACCTGAAGGACGTCGAGCAGCGGCGCGAGCGGGCGTGGCTGGTACGCTGGATAGCGGATCCGCTGGGCATGGCGGAGAACGATTCTATCGGCCGGGAGCTCTTCGCCCAGTGGAACAACACGCCGATGGCTCCCAGCAACCTCACCGACGAGGAGATCGACCAGGTCCTCGACTACATCCAGGGGGTGAGCACCGGCGAGCTGGCTTCGGGCGGCGGAGACGAAGGTCCGGTGGAGCTGTCCGACGAGCAGTTCGCCGACGGCCAGCGCATCTACTTCGAGCGCTGCGCCGGCTGTCACGGCACGCTGCGGGCGGGCGCGACCGGCCCCAACATCCAGCCGGAGCGCACGACGCAGATCGGCACCGCGGCGCTCGAGGTGACCCTCACGCACGGCCTGCCAGGCGGCATGCCCCCCTGGGGCGACATGGGGATCCTTACCGAGGATGAGATCGCCATTCTGGCGAGGTATGTACAGATGCCTCCACCCAGCCCGCCGGGCCGCTCCCTGGACGAGATCCGCGAATCATGGGACCTGCGGATCCCGGTGGACCAGCGGCCCGAGCGGCCGATGACGTCCCGTGACTGGGAGAACTTCTTCGGGGTCATCCTTCGCGACGCCGGACAAGTGGCCGTCGTGGACGGCGACACCTACGAGCTGGTGAACATCATCGAGACCGGCTTCGCCGTGCACATCCTCCGCTCCTCGTCCACGGGCCGCTACTTCTACGCGGTCGGCCGGGACGGACGGGTCAGCCTGATCGACCTGTGGTCCGAGGAGCCTACCCTGGTGGCCCAGGCCCAGGGCTGCATCGACGCCCGCAGCGTGGATGGCAGCAAGTACGAGGGCTTCGAGGACAGCTACGTCATCGAGGGCTGCTACTGGCCCACGCAGTACGTGGTGTTCGACGGACTCACCCTCGAGCCGCTCAGCGTCACCAGCGTCGAGGGCTCGACCTTCGACACCGACGAGCCCCTCCAGGAAGTCCGGATCGCCGCCATAGTCGCCTCTCACTTCGACCCGGTGTGGGTGATGGGACTCAAGGAATCCGGGCACGTGGGCATCGTCGACTACTCGCAGGAAGGCTTCCCGCTTACCGCCAGGATCGCGGCGGATCGCTTCCTGCACGACGGCGGGTGGGACCACACCGGCCGCTACTTCCTCATCGCCGCCAACATGCGCGACAAGATGGCCGTCGTGGACGTGAAGGAGCAGAAGCTGGTGACGACGTTCGAGACCGGCATCAAGCCGCATCCCGGACGCGGAGCCAACTGGCAGGATCCACAGTACGGCTGGGTAAACGGCACGACGCACATCGGTCAGGGCCTCCTGGCGGTATATGGCGCGGATCCGGAGAACCATCCGGAGCACGCGTGGAAGGTGGTGAGGAAGGTGCCGCTGGAAGGAACGGGAAGCCTGTTCGTCAAGACACACCCCAGCTCGCCGTGGGTGTGGATGGACATGCCGCTCAGCAACGACCCGGAGGGGACCCGAAAGACCTGCGTCTACTCGAAGGAGAAGGGCGAGATCGAGCGCTGCTGGCTGGCGGCCGATCACGGCCGGGCGGTACTGGCTGGTCACGCCGACCGGCAAGTTCAACGTCTTCAACACGGCGAACGATATCTACTGAGCCGGGACGAGGCTACGGGCGTCGGCACCCCCCAAATCCGCCGGCGCCCGGTCCCGGCGCCGCACTCAGCGGCTCGCCCGGCGCGGCCTGGCAAGCGCAGTCTTCTTGGACATCGGGCTTTTCGGGAGGATAGGCATGAGACTCTTCAGGTACATGCTTTCGGCGCTCTTCCTGAGCACCTTTCCGTCGCTCTCGGCGGCGCAGGACGTCGACTTCACACTCGGTGGGCAGGTGCGGCCGCGCTACGAATACCGCAGTCCCTTCCTCTTTCCTGAAGGGGACGGCGACAGCTTCGTCTCGATGCGCACGCGGGCCAACGTGGGCGCTTCGCTCGAGGGGAACGTCGGTGTATTCATACAGATCCAGGACGTGCGGGTGTGGGGCGAGGAGTCCAGCACGTTAGGAGACTTCGGCGCCAACAACCTCGACCTGCACCAGGGATACGTGGACCTGAAGACGGAAGAGGAAGGCAAGTTCCTGGGCCGGTTCGGCCGCCAGGAAGTCAACTTCGGAGGGCAGCGGCTGATCGGGGCCGTCGGCTGGACGCAGCAGGGTCGGAGCTTCGACGGGATCCGGCTCGCTTCGGAGGGAAAGGCAGGAAAGATAGACGTCCTCGTGGCGCAGCTCCGGAGCTCCGTCGCACCCGACGTAGACGAGGACGGCGAGTTCCTCGGCGGATACGGCACGCTGGCAGCCTCCGAGACTCAGTCGGTCGATGGCTACTGGCTCTACAACCACCTCGACGACGACGAGGACAACCCAGCCGACACCCAGACCGACCAGCACACGTTAGGCGTCCGCTGGGTGGGCAAGGCCTCGGACTTCGTGTACCGGGCCGAGGGTTCGTTTCAGACAGGCAAGCGCGGCGGCACGGACGTCAGCGCCTTCATGCTCGGCGCCCGGCTCGGTTACGTCTTCGCGAACGGCAAGGCGGACGTCACTCTGTGGTACGACTACCTGTCGGGAGACGACGACCTGACGGACGAGGAGACCAAGGTCTTCGACACCCTGTTCGCCACCAACCACAAGTTCTACGGATTCGCCGACGTGTTCCTCAGCATCCCGCTCCACACCAGCGGCCGCGGCCTCCAGGACCTGTCGATCAAGGGAACCTGGAAGCCGACCGGCATGTGGCGGTTCCTGCTTCACTTCCATTCCTTCCACATGGCCAGCAAGGGAGACGAGCCCGACGGCCACTTCGGCGAAGAGATCGATATCGTAGGTGTGTGGAAGCACAGCAAGCACGTCGATGTCTCGGTAGGCTTCTCGTACATCTGGCAGGCCGACGGTCTGGCGGGGGTCGGGCGCCTGAACGAGGACATGAGCTGGGTCTACGTGATGCTGGATGTGAAGTTCTAGGAGCCTGTCGACGCCCCCGGCGCTCGTAACGCGGCTCGCACCATTACTCGGACAGGCTCCTCTTGCAGGCCGTGTGCACAGACCGCAGATGCCCGGTCGGGGAGCTGGGGGCCGGCGGCGGACCGGGTCGCGCCGTGCGGACAGGGTCGGTGGCTACGACGTCGTCAGCTCGTGGTCTCGGTCCTCTTCCTCTTCCCGCTCCAGCTCTCGCAGCAGCGCGTTCACGGTCTGCTGGACCAGGTTCTCCAGCGGGACGCCCTGCCGCCGCGCTTCGCACTCGTAGGCGTGGAAGTGCTGATCGGTGAGCTCGGCCCAGACCTGCACCTTACGCATTCCCCACCTCCGCACCCGCCGGCACGGTTTCCGGCGCCAGGTCCGGCTCGGCCGCGTCCTCGCCTTCGGCGGCTTCGGCGGCCTCGGCCACGCCGGCCACCGAGGCTGGGACGGCCTTGTAGCCGTAGCACAGGATTCCTCCGTGGCCCTCTTTGCGGATACACCGGAACTCCAGAGCGACCTGCATCCCCGGCTGCACCTCCGCCGGATCGCAGTCCGCCACCTGGACCATGAACCGAGCTCCCTCCGGGGTCTCGACGATAGCCAGTGCGTAGGGGGCCAGGAACAGGAAGTCGTCCGGCGGAACGTGAATCACCGTCCAGGTGACCACCTTGCCGGAGTGAGACAGGTTCAACCTCTGCAGCTCGCTGCCCCGGCAACGTGGACAGACCCGCCTCGCGGGGTACACCACCTTGCCGCAGCTCGAGCACTTCGCGCCCTCGAGCCGGTAGCGGCTCGGGATCTCTCTCCAGTATCTCGGACTCGGCATGGTCAGACTCCCTCGTAGATGTGAACGACCGAGCTGGCTCCAGAGCCGCCCATGTTCTGCGTAAGGCCGATCCGCGCGCCCTCCACCTGCCGGTCGCCTCCCTCGCCACGCAGCTGATCGAACACCTCTATGGCCTGCGCGACGCCGGTGGCGCCCACCGGGTGCCCTTTCGACTTGAGGCCGCCGCTGGTGTTGATCGGGATGCGCCCGCCGAGGGCCGTCTCTCCGGTTCGGGCGCAGGGTCCGCCCTTGCCCTGCTCGACGAAGCCGAGGGCCTCGACGCAGCAGATCTCGGCGATCGAGAAGCAGTCGTGGACCTCGGCCACATCCACGTCCTCCGGACCGAGACCCGCCATCGCGTACGCCCGCTCGGCCGACAGCCGAACCGCGTCCAGCGAGGCGACATCGTCGCGGTCCGCCAGCGCCAGCGAGCCCGTCGCCATTCCGCTCGCCACGATCTTGACCGGCCGATCGGTGAACTCCAGGGCACGCTCCAGGGGACACAGCAGTATGGCGGCGGCGCCGTCGCTCACCGGTGAGCAGTGGAGCAGCCGCAGCGGCTCGGCCACCATCGTCGAGCTCATCACCTGCTCCGCCGTCACCTCGCGCGGGAACTGCGCCTTGGGGTTGGCGGCTCCGTGCCGGTGGCTCTTCACCGACACCCAGGCCAGGTCCTCCTCGGTCGTGCCGTGGGCCAGCATGTGGGCACGCGCGATCATCGCGTACAGGCCCGGGAAGGTGACACCGTGGTAGACCTCCATCTCCTGGTCGGAGGCGGTGGCCAGCACGTTCGTCACGTCGGCGCCGTCGGTCATCTTCTCGACGCCCGCTGCCAGCACCAGGTCGCTCATCCCCGAGGCCACTTCCATGAACGCCACCCGCAGGGCCACGCCGCTGGAGGCGCAGGCCGACTCGACGCGCATCGCCGGGACGCCTGCCATCCCCAGATGGTCCGCCATCAGCGGGCCCAGGTGCTCCTGCCCGACGAACTGCCCGCCGGACATGTTGCCCACGTAGATCGAATCCAGATACTCCGCGCCGGCCCTCGTCATGGCCTCCAGCGCCGCCTCCACGAACAGGTCGCGGAGGCTCGCGCTCCACAGCTCGCCGAAGCGCGTCATGCCGGCGGCGACGATCGCTACCTCACGCATGATCTCCTCCGCGTCACTCGTTGATGATGATCTTCTCGCGGTACTTGGCGTACTCTCCGTACGTCACGTACCGCCTGGCGCCGTCCAGCATCGACCGCACGGTGGGAGCCAGGTCTCGTCGCTCGGGAAGCAGATCCGTGGCCCGAAGGGCGAACGAGTCGCTACCCGCTCCGGAGCCGAACGACGTGATCAGGATCAGGTCGTCGGGCTCGGCCACGTCCAGGATGGCCGCCAGTCCGGTGGGCGATGAGCCCGAATAGGTGTTGCCCATCGTGGGGACCACCCACCCCGTTTCCAGCTGCTCGCGGCTGAAGCCGAGCTGCTTGCCCACCGAGAGGGGGAACTTCCCGTTCGGCATGTGGAACACGGCGTAGCGGAAGTCCGAGGGCTTGAAACCTGTCTTCTCGAGGAGCCCGCGGGTCGCAGACGTCACGTGCCGGAAGTAGGCCGGCTCGCCCGTGAAGCGTCCTCCGTGCCGCGGATAGAACTCGCCCTCGCGGCGCCAGAAGTCGGGCGTGTCGGTCGTGAAACTGTAGGTGCCGGCCACTTCCGCCAGGGCGTCGTCGCGTCCGAACAGGAAAGCCGCGCCTCCCGCCGAAGCCGAGAACTCCAGCGCGTCGTCCGGCGCTCCCTGCGAGGTGTCGGCGCCGACGGCCAGCGCGTAGTCGGCACGCTTCGACTCGACGATCGCGAGGGCCACGAACATGGCCTCGGTGCCCGCCTTGCAGGCGAACTCGAAGTCGGCCACGTGCACCTCCGGGCCGATGCCCAGGGCCTCGGCCACCACGGTGCCGCTGGGCTTCACCGCGTACGGGTGCGACTCGGAGCCGATGTATACTGCGCCGACGCGCGACGGCTGCACGCCGGCCCGGTTCAGGGCCGCGCGCCCGGCGGCCACCGAGATCGTGATGGTGTCTTCGTCCAGCCCGGGCACGGACTTCTCCTCGAGAAGCAGTCCCCGCTGTATGGATCCGGGATCCTTCCCCCATTGGTGGGCGATCTCCTCGGTGGTGATTCGCTTGCGAGGGATGTAGGCCCCATAGCCTACGATGCCTGCCATGTTACCAGCCTCCGTTCTCCACGCGGTTGCGGAGCATCTCCCACCGGGCATCGACCTCGCCCTGGATGTGGGTGATCTGGTCGTCGGTGAGATGTCTGAACCGGGCCTGCCTCCGGATGTACGGCTTCACGGGACCGCCCGGATGGTCCATGGTGAAGCGCCACTTCGAGCCGTTCTCGACCTCCATGAGGGGAAACACTCGGGTTTCCACTGCTTGCCGGGCCAGGTCGATCGTCTCGTCGTTTCCGGTCTTCCAGCCGGGCGGGCATGGCGCGAAAATGTGGATGAAGCGCGTGCCCCGTATCGTGCGCGCCTTTTCCACCTTCTCCACCAGGTCCACCGGGTACGCAACCGACGCCGTCGCGATGTACGGGATCCGGTGCGCGGCCATGATAGAGACGATGTCCTTCTTGGGCTGGGACTCCGGCTCCTCGACCGGCGTGGTGGTTGTCCAGGCTCCCCACGGGGTGGCCGAGGAGCGCTGGATCCCGGTGTTCATGTAGGCTTCGTTGTCGTAGCAGAAGTAGATGATGTCCTCGTTGCGCTCGGCGGCTCCGGACAGAGCCTGGATCCCGATGTCGAACGTGCCGCCGTCGCCCGCCCAGGCGATGACGGTGGTCTCGTCATCTCCCTGCGTCTGCAGTGCCGCTTTGATACCCGAGGCCACCGCGGCCGCGGTCTCGAAGGCCGTATGGAAGAGTGGCACCCGGAGCGACGACTGTGGCCACGGCCCGGCGATGATACTCCAGCAGCAGGCGGGAAGGACGACCACGGTGTCGGGCCCGAGGGCCTTGAGCACCAGCCTCATGGCGATCGGAGCGGCGCACCCCGGACACGCCAGGTGTCCAGATTGCAGGAGCTCCTCGTGCGGGATCCGGTCGCGGATGATCGTCTGACTCATAGCTCCACCCCCACCCACAGGTCCGCGCGCTCCGGCTGCTCGGCCTTCCGGGTGCGGTCGATGATACCGTCGATGACGTCAGGGGTGACGTCGCGTCCGCCCAGGCCCACCACGTAGCCGAACAGGGTCGGCCGGTCCTCGGGCGGGACGTCGTACAGCGCCGAGCGGATCTCCTCGGCGAAGATGCCCCCGTGACCCGGCGAGAAGTTGCGGTCCAGAACCGCCACTCTCTCGGCGCCTGCGAGCGCCCGGCGAATGTCCTCGGTTGGGAACGGCCTGAACATCTTCATCTTCACGAGGCCGATCGCCTCGCCCCGCTCTCGCCGTTCGTCCACCACGTGGCGCGCCGTCGAGGTAATCGTGCTGGAAGTGACCAGTAGGAGCTCGGCGTCCTCCGATCGATACTCTTCGATCGCTCCGTACCGCCGGCCCGTGAGCTTCTCCCACTCGTCCTCGATTTCGCGCAAGGTGCCCGGCACGGATCGCATGGCCTCCTGGAGCTGCCAGCGCATCTCCATGTAGGCGTCGGGCTTCACGAGGGCTCCGAAGGCCCGCGGGTCGCTCGTGTCGATGCGGAACCTCGACTCGCGCTTCGGCAGGAACTCGTCCACCACCTCCGGCTCGGTCACGTCGACCGGCTCGGAGGTGTGCGAGAGGTAGAAGGCGTCCAGCACGAGCATCGCCGGGAGATCCAACCTCTCAGCGAGCTTGAACGACTGGATCGTGGTGTCGAAGACCTCCTGGTTCGTCTCGCAGTAGAACTGAATCCAGCCGGTGTCGCGCTGCGAGAGGCTGTCCGTCTGGTCCGTCCAGATCGTCCAACCGGGCGCCATCGCGCGGTTGATGTCCGCCATCACGATCGGAAGGCGGCCGCCCGAAGCCCAGTGAAGGAGCTCGTGCATCAGAGCGAGCCCCTGGGCCGAGGTCGCGGTGAAGGTCCGCGCGCCAGTGACAGAGGCGCCGATACAGGCCGCCATCGCCGAGTGCTCCGACTCGACCTTGATAAAGCTGGCGTCCAGCGTCCCGCCGGCCACCATCTCCGAGAGGGCCTCGACTATCTGCGTCTGCGGCGTGATGGGATACGCGGAGATCACCTCCACCCGTGAGCGCAGGGCACCCCAGGAGACCGCGTGGTTCCCGATCATCACCTTCTTCATAGGTCCTCCCGCGTCATCACGATGGCACCGCGCGGGCACTCGGCGGCGCACAGCCCGCATCCCTTGCAGTAGCGCAGGTCCACGTCGAATCCGCTGCCGTCGTCGCGGCGGGTGATGGCCATGTCGGGGCAGAAGATCAAGCACAGCTCGCAGCGGTTACAGACGCCGCAGTTGAGGCAGCGGTCCGCCTCCTCCAGGGCCTCCTTCTCCGAGAGGCCGAAGTTCACCTCGGCGAACGCGGAGCGAATCTCCTCCACCGACAGGTAGCGGTCCTCGTGCCGGGGCGCGTGCCGGAAGTGGTGCGGGTTCATCTGCTCCCACGTCACGACCTCGTTCACCGGCGACTCGCGCTGGATAGGGTCGTCGTGGACGTAGCGCGCCGCACTGATGTTGCCGTCTCCCGCGAAGCGGAGCCCCGTGACGTCCAGCGCATCCGATGCCTCGCCAGCCCGCTCGCGGAGGAACCGGTCGATCCCCACGGCCGCCCGCTTGCCCGAGCCCAGGGCGTCAGCCACCGAGCGCGGCTGGTCGACGACGTCGCCGCCGGCGAACAGCGGCGCGGAGATGCTCTCGCCCAGCTCCGACACCTGTATCAGTCCCCACTCGGTCTGCACATCGGGCGGCAGGAAGGTCAGGTCGCAGTCCTCGCCGATGGCCGTGAGGACCGTGTCGGCGATCACGGTGAACCGGCCCTCGTCGACCGGCACGGGTCTGCGCCGACCCGAGTCGTCCGGCTCGCCGAGCTCCATGCGCTGGCACTCGAGACCAAGGAAGCGGCCGTTCTCGCTTCTGGCGACGGTGGGCGCGGCCAGGAAGATGAAGTCGACCCCCTCCTCCTTGGCCTCCTTTACGTCCTGCGGGATGGCGGGCATCTCGACGGGCGTGCGGCGGTAGACCACCGTGACGCAGGCGCCGAGGCGGAGCGCCGAGCGGGCACAGTCCATGGCCGTGTTCCCCCCGCCGATGACGACCACATGGTCCCCGACGTCGGGGCGTCCACCGGCGTTCACCTGCTTCAGGAACTCGAGCCCGGGACGGATCGCATCGACCTCCTCGGCATCGCCGATCCGCGAGTCCTTGCCCACGTGAGCTCCGGGTGCCACGAACACGACGTCGAAGCCATCCAGCTCGGACCACGGGACGTCCCGCCCGACGCGGACGCCGGTGCGGATCTCGACCCCGGCGGCCTCGATGCGCGCGATCTGCCGGTCGAGGATCACCCTGGGGAGCCGGTACTCGGGGATGCCCAGCCGCAGCATGCCGCCGGCTTCGGGCGCCGCCTCGTACACGGTCGTGGCGTAGCCCAGGCGGGCGAGGTGATAGGCGCAGGCGAGGCCTGCCGGTCCGGAGCCGATCACCGCGACCCTTTCGGAGCGGCTCTTCTCCGCCGGTGGAGGCGCCGGAGCCGCCAGGGCCATGTCACCCAGCCGCCGCTCGACGGCGTGAATCGCAACCGGCTCGTCCAGGGACGCCCGGTTGCAAGCATCCTCGCACGGATGGTGGCAAACCCTGCCGGTGATCGCGGGCATCGGGTTCTCGCGCAGGAGCAGCTCCGCAGCCTCCTCCACCTTCCCCAGCCCGATGAGGTACATGTAGCCCTCGATGTCGATGCCAACCGGACAGCCTGCGTTGCACGGAGCCACCCGGTCCTCGTAGCGGGGCTCGATGTACTTCCACGAGCCCGTTGGATTGACCAGCGTCGAACGGTCGCTGATCGCGATAGGGGGGATTTCGCGCCCGGCGTCCCGGGGCTTCGCGACGTCTCTTTCGCGATCAGACACCGGACACCTCCGGAACCTTCACCGGTCCGGCGACTCGAACCGCCTCTGCCGCCTCCCTCGCCGCCGCGATGTTCTCGTCGTGCTTGCTGGGTACCTCCTCGCGGATCGCGTCGGCCATGCACTCCATGCTCACCAGTCCGAACACCGTCACGAAGGCTCCGGCAATCGCGGTGTTGACGATGGGCTGGGTCTTCGAGCCCAGACGGTGCCGGATGGCGATGCCGCTCGCGTCGATCGTGGCCACGCGGAAGCGCTCGAGCAGCGAGCCGTATTCTTCGGGCGCTTTCTCCGAGTTGATGAGGATGGTGCCGCCCGGCGCCAGGCCGCCCGTCACGTCAACAGCCTCGACCAGAGTCGGGTCGAGGACGATGAGGTCGTCGGGGTGGGTGATCTCGCAGCGCAGACGGATGGGCCTGTCGTCGAGGCGCAGGAAAGCCGTCACCGGCGCACCACGCCGCTCTACGCCGAAGGCCGGGAACGACTGCACCCAGTTGCCTTCGCGAAACAGAGCCACGGCGAGGAGCTTGGAGGCGATGACCGATCCCTGGCCTCCCCGTCCGTGGATTCTCAGCTCTCTCATACCCAGCTCCTCGTTAGGGGTCGAGGAGTCATGCCCTCGGGAATACCGGCCTGGCCCCGCAGGGTCAAATTGTCCCAAACACAAGCGGATCCGCTCACAACTCTCGCAGCGCGGAGCTGCCCGGTTTCCCTTCGGATCGTGTTTTCGCCTTTGCGCGGCGCGGAACGGCCGTTCCGGAGGAGGAACCCCTCGGCCCCTCCCGGTAGCACAACGTTTGCAAGAAGCGTGCGGAATAGAGGGAACAACGAACGCTCCGAACGGTGGTCGATTCCGATCTCGGTTCGACGACGGGAGCGGCACGGAGACCCAGCCATGAACAAGTCCGGGCGCCCGTTCAGCGACGACCCCTACAGCGACCTTCCGTACGACAGCCGCGTCCACGTGCGCCGGAGAGGCACCCGCCCCGAGATCGCGCTGGGAGTCCTGTGCGCCGAGGCGCAGGCGGACGGCGTGCCCTGCTTCGAATTGGGCCGGGATTGCGAGACCTGCGAGCTGGCCTATCGCTGGTTCCTGGAGCAGGAGGCCGGGCCGGCTACCGACGTCGAGGAAAGCTGAAGGGCAGCGCCCGACCGATTGCGGATTGACCGCCGCTAGCTCAGCAGGCCGCCGTCGCCTGCTCCGCGCTGATCTCGCCGCCGTTGAGCCGTCCACTTCCAATCGGCGCGAACAGCACCACGTAGCACACCGCGAAGAACAGCAGGTGGTTCCACAGGGCGAACGACGCGCCCTGATTCAGCGCCGGCAGCGCTTCGGGCAGGCCGTTCAGCGACAGGGTCGATATCGTTACCGCGATCGCAGGCGCGGCGATCATCGTCGTCAGGTATCCCAAGGTCGGTATCAGGAGCAGCCCGGCCGTGCGCGGGCCGAACCTGGCGCCGTGCAGGAAGCGGCAGCTCACCAGCATCGAAAACGCGCTGGCGTATGTCAGCGCGACACCCAGGTGAACCGCCCACCCGATCGGAATCGCCAGACCGGCCGCATAACCGCCCTGCTCGACGACCTGGTTCCCTATGAATCCGGCTATGTCCAGCGGAAACCCCTTGGCCTTCTGCGCGACGACGAACGCGGCGGCGCCCAAAAGCCCGGCCACGACCGTCCGGACCACCACGGGCTGCTTCCTTCTCCACTCGAAGTCCATTTCCATCACCTCCGACGACCACTCCACCACACGCGCCCCCGGCCTCCGCCGGGCCGCCCTCGCTCTCCATAACGCGATCCGAGCCTCCAGGGATCCCGGGGGCGGTCCGCAGGGGCTCCTACCGACCGGGTGTGGGCAGGGCTACGTTGCCTCCTACACCATCCGGGAGAAGAATCAGTGACGGGAAGAGCACTGGCGTTTCTGGTGCTGGCCCTCGCGGTGCAGGCGGTGGGCTGCGATCGGTCGGACGAGAGTCAGGAGCGAGATGGAAGAACGCCGGCTGCGCTTCTCGATGGGGGAGTCGCTGTCATCGGTCTCGCGGGCGCACCCACAACGCCACTGGCCCCGTTCGCCGCCACCGCGCTGGACACTGAACTGGCCGGTGTTTTGTTCCTGGCTCTCAACTACGGCGAGTGGGGTGACGACGGGATGACGTACGAGGAGGGACACTCGTTGGGCCTGGCACGCTCGTGGGAGATCGACGGGCAGCGTCTCACCTATCACCTGGATCCGGAGCGCCGCTGGTCGGACGGGACGCCCGTCACCTCCGAAGACGTCGTCTTCACCTACGAGTTGCTTCACGACCCCGTGCTGGCCCTCCCCCTCTCGTTCGCGACGGCCCGGATGGACTCGGTCGTGGCCGTGGACGACACCACCGTGACCTTCCACTTCCAGCGGCAGTACGGCGGAATGATCTTCGACACGGGCGTCGGGATACTACCGGCCCACGTGTACGGCGACGCATCCGCGGACGGAATCGCCGCGATTCCTCTGCCGCGGGGCGAGCCGGATCCGCCTCTGGTGACAAGCGGTCCGTTCACGGTGGTCGAGTGGAGGACTTCGGAACGCGTGGTGCTGGCGCGCAATGAGGCCGCCCCGGTACCGCCGCGCCTCGACCGGTTGGTGCTCGTCGTCCTTCCGGACGAAACCACCCGGCTCGCCTCACTCCGGACCGGGGAGCTCGATATGGCTCAGGTCAGCTCCTTCCGACAGGCGGCCCGGCTTCGCGAGCAAGGCCTTCGTGTCCTGTCCCAGCCTCAACGTGGCTACGACTACATAGCATGGAACCCGGGTCACCCGGCCTTCGGCGATGTGCGCGTCCGTCGAGCGCTGTCGCTTGCCATCGACCGCGACGAGCTCATCGCCGCCCTCGACATGACGGGTTTCGCGGAGAAGGCGTACGGGCCGTACGGGTCGCTGTTCGGCGGTCTTGCTCCGGAGCCGCCGGACGGCAGGTACGGCGATCCGGGAGAGGCTGGCCGCCTTCTGAATGAAGCGGGCTGGACCGACTCGGACGGCGACGGTGTCAGGGAGCGAGGGGACACCGAGCTCCGCTTCGAGCTTCTCACCACCTCGGCCAACGAGCGCCGCGAGACGGCCGTGCAGCTGATCCAGAGCCAGCTCGCCCAGGTAGGAGCGTGGGCCGACATCCGGCTCCAGGAGCTGGGCTCGCTGTTTCAGCTTGCACAGCGCCGCGAATACGAGGCGTTCATGCTGGGTTGGCAGGTGAGCCTCGACCCGGACATCTCGATCTACTGGCAGGACCCGGAGAGCCCGCTGAACGTGGTCGGCTACAACAACCCCCTCGCTGCAGCCCGGATGGACAGCGCGCTGGCCCAACCTTCGTCCGAGGCGGCTGCGCGCCACTGGAAGGCCGCGGCCGCCACGGTCGCGGCGGACTATCCCTACGCCTTCCTCTGGTTCTTCGATCTGCTCGTCGCCGTTGGCCCGCGCCTGCAGGGGGTTCAGGTAGATCCGGTGGGCTTCCTGCGGACCGTCCACGAGTGGGGGGTTCTGGCGGCGGAATAGAGCCGGGGGCAGCCTCCAAGAAGCGTCCCCCGGTGAGAAAGGGCACGCCGTGTGGCGGGCCCTTTCCCTAACCGGCCCGGGGCCAGTGTTGTACGAGGTCCCGGAGCCGGAGCTGAAGACGCTTTCTGATGCGGCTCAGCTGTCGTCGCTGCCGTCGTCGTGACCGTCGCGGTCGTCGTCCTCGAAGACCTCGATCGACTTCTCGATGTTGTTCCTGACGAGGCCCTCGTTCGGGCCGCCCTTGTTGGCGGTTGCCGGGTCGATGAGGATAAGCCCGTCCACGAACCACCTTTCCACGTCCATCGACAGCGTCAGGTTGTTGGGACCGGCACCGATCTCCATCGGCGGAGAGATCTCGATCTCCTGCTCCTCGTTGAGGTCGGTGATGAAGGTGAAGGAGCGGCCCTCGAAGTCACCTTCGACCCAGATGCTCACACGCTCGAACTCGGGCTGCACGTCGAGAATCGCGTTATCTTCGGGCCGCTCCAGCTTGTGGATCTCGAACTCGATCTCGTCGTAGAAATCCTGCGGCACGTCGCCGATCGTCACAACGTGGTCCACCGTTTCATCCATGGGCAGCTCGAGGATCATCGGGCCCGCATCGAACTCCTCGCAATCGTCATCCCCGCCCGTGACGTGGTCGTCGCAGTCATCGTCGTTGACGCGCTCGAGCTCTATCTCGCGCAGTACTATGGCCACCCGCGTCAGCGTGAGGGTGTTCGTGCCGTCATTGAATACAAGGTCGAAGGTGGCCGGTCCGGTGTACGCGGCAGCGGCTGCCGTGGAAGCCGGCACCGTCACCGATAGCGAGAGAGAGTTGTTGCCGCCCGCGCCGGGTCCAGTCGATTCCTCGCAGGCTGCCAGCCACGGAACCACGGCCGCCGTAAGAATGAGCATCCAGTTTCTTCCGAGCTTCATCGTCGTTCTCCTTCCAGGGGGTCGGGGCCGATGTCCCGGCCCTTCCTGCGATCGGCCTGGAGGAGGGCAAGGGTGGTGCCGGACGCCGGCCGAGCGTCGTTGACGCACATAAGTCGTTATTGGATAGTCTTTTACCATGAATTCCACGTCGTTGAGGCTTCGTCCCGGGAGTGTAACGATTCGCTACAAGTGTATCCCGATCCACAGCATGGGCCCGGCGCGGATTGTCGCGCCGGGGGGGCGCAGATGTCATTGTCTTGCCGGCCGCGAATCAGGCTTCTCGGAGAGGACTGTGGAAGGGGTGACGACGAGCTCAGGAATAGCTGTCGTTAAGGGCTCGCAGTTCGGCGGCTATCTCGCTGGCCGCCCGCTCGGCACCGAGACTCTGAAGCTTCTGCCGCGCGTCGGACAGCAGACGCCTGGCCTCGCCGCGAAGGCCCCGTCCAAGCACAAGACGGCCCATGTCCCGCTCGACTTCGGCCTGAAGCAGTAGGTGTCCCGTCTCGCGGCCCAGCTCGAGGGCCGCCTCCAGATCGTCGTACGCGCGAATGTAGCCTCCGTCCGCCCCCGCGGCGCGCGCCAGGGCACGCACTCGGAGCGCCGTTCCCTCGGTGATGGGGTCTTCGAGCTCGCGGGCCATCTCGAGGCCCCACTCGACGAAGCCCGCTCCGAGGGCCGGGTCTCCCTTCAGCACCTCGATCTCGCCCCGGCCGACCATGGCCATGGCGACAATCGGAGTGTAGCCAAACCCGCGCCCGTATTCGGCCGCGTCTTGGTAGGCAGCCGCAGCGTCCTTCCAGCGGCCCAGGTCGCGGTAGCTGATTCCCAGGTTCTGGTGCGTCTGGGCGATGCCACGCGTCTGCCCGAGCTTCTGATAGAGGGGAATGGCCAGATGGTACAGGGCGAGGGCGTCCTCGTGCCGCCCCTCGAGGTTGGCCAGGGCTCCGAGGTTGTTGGTGGCCCTGGCGAGCATGTCGGTATCGCCCTCTGCCTCGGCCAGCTCCATCAGCGACTCGAACCTCTGCCTGGCCTCCTCCATCCGACCGAGCTCGAAGGCGGCGATCCCGGCCAGGTTGAGGGCCTGCATCACCCCAGATGTGCCCCGCTGCCGGCGCATGGCCGATTCGAACTCGGACGCGTACTCCGTCAGCTCGGCCATTCGACCTAGGTGGTACAGCGCCTCCGCGTATCTGTAAGCCAGAGGAACCGAAGTGAAGAGCTCCGGCCGGGGAACGCCCGCCAGGAGCTCGTGCAGCTCCCGCCATCTCGACTGCGCGACCATCTCGTTCGCCTGGTCCAGCAGGCTCGACGGTCGATCGGTGCTCATCGCTTCTCCGCTGTGGGCTGCGGCCGGCTACTCTCGCGACTCAGATCGCGAGGCCATACCGGGAGAACGTGAGAAGGAAGGCGCGTACCCTGTCGAACTCCAGGTCCTTGATGTTGCCGACGCGCTCCCAGAGGTCGCCCGGATTCTCCTGCCGCCACAGGTCGATCTCGCCTTCCAGCTCGGGATCGTCGTCGCCGTCGTCGTCGATGTCGTCGTCGGCGTTCAGGTATCGGATCTCGAGCTCGGCAGGCTCCAGCGGGTTGAAGACGATCCCGGTGGGCTCCAGGGTTGCCAGGAGCCGGGAAGGCTCGATTGCGATCCGTATCCAGATCGTGTCCCCCGGCTGAAATGCCTGACCCGGGCGAGTGGGGTGGTCCGGCGGGTATTCGAGCAGCGAGCCATCTTCCAGCTCGAATTCCAGAAAGCGCTCTCCCTGGCTCTCGCCCGGCTCCGGTTCGTAGAACAGCTCCACCTCGAGCCGCTGGCCAGCCGTGGCCACCACCGTGGTGTCCGAGGTGACGAGGGGTGGGGCGTTCGATCCGGGCCGCAAGAATGTGAGCTGGGCCTCGGATACCATGTCCGGTGGTTCCGGCCCGGCCGGGTCGTCGTCTCCGCAGGCGGCCACGAGCCCCGCCGCCGCCAGGATCGTTGCCCAGCGGAGTCCCAGCCCCAGCCGGAAGCCAACGGCAGCGCGGGAGCGGGCGGTCGTCGATAAGCTCATCGTACCTCCAGTATTCGCCATTGCGAGTCGTCACCACGACCGTTGTGGCGCGTTCCGGTCCGACGACGTACTTGAGAGCAAGTGTCGTACCGTCCCTAAGTGCATAGATGACACCGGATCCGATGGCCCGCGCTGTCCATCCGCGGTACAATTGTAGCGGAGCGCTACACTGTCACTCGTCGTCGCGCAGCAGCCTGTACAGCCGGGTCCTTGTGGTGCCGAGCAGACGCGCCGCCTCACTCTTGTTGCCGCCGCAGCGCTCGATCGCGGCGCGGGCTGCTGCACGCTCGATCTGATCCAGGGTCGCGGGAAACGGCAGTCGCCCCTCGCCACCGGCTTCAACCGATTCACTCTGGCCGCCCGCGCCCGGGACCCCCTCCAGAGCCAGGTGATCGGGCCTGATCGCCGCGCCGCCCGACAGGAGCAGTGCCCGCTCGACAGCGTTCCGGAGCTCGCGGACGTTACCGGGCCACCTGTGGCGCCTGATCGCCTCGAGGGCGCCGCGCGCGAACTCCGGCGGCTCGACGCCGTATTCATCCGCCAGCGCCGCCAGGAAGTGGTGGGTCAAGCGTTCCACATCGTCGCCTCGCTCGCGCAAAGCAGGAAGATGTATGGGCACCACGGCGAGACGGTAGTACAGATCCTCGCGGAAGCTCCCGTCGCGAATGAGGTCGGGCAGTCCGACGTTCGCGGCGGCGATGATCCGTACGTCCACCTTCTTCTCCTGGACTCCGCCGACGCGGCGCACTTCCATCGTCTCTAGAACTCGCAGCAGCTTGCCCTGGAGCTCGAGAGGGAGAATGGCGACTTCGTCGAGGAACAGCGTCCCACCGTCTGCCACCTCGAACAGTCCGGGTTTGCTGGCATGGGCGTTCGTGAAAGCGCCCTTCTCGTGGCCGAAGAGCTCGGACTCCAGGAGGCTGGCGGGGATGGCGGAACAGTTGACGGCCACGAACGGATTCCTTGCGCGCGGGCCATTGTAGTGAATCGCCTGGGCCAGTAACTCCTTTCCCGTTCCCGTCTCCCCCGTCAGCAGGACCGTCGCCTTTCCTCCTGGAATCACCCGTGCCGCCCTGTCGAGAGCGTCTCTGAGCGAAGCGTCGTCGCCGAGGATCGAGCTGAAGTCGTAGGAGCGGCGCTGGAATTCCTCGAGGGCCTCGTCGTCGGGCTCAGCGCTCAGCCGCGACAGGCGGCCTTCGAGCTCTTCGACTAGGCGCTCGAGGTCGTCCGGGAAAGCGTAGTATCCTCCAGCGCCACGCCGCATCAGTTCCATGGCGAGCCGATGGTCTGCTTCCGCTCCTATCACGAGAGGTACCTCGACACCGGCCCGATGCGCCTGATGCAGGTAGTCGACCGCCCGGTCCTCTTCTCCGCCACAATTGAGGACGACGGCGACGGATCGTCCCTGGCGAACGGGCTCGGGCTCTGCGAACAGGCGGAGGCCGAGCTCCAGCCGAGCCGCGAGTGCTGGCCACACCTCGGCAAAGGCTCCCGAGCCTCCGATCACGATGAGATTCAATGCGTTATCCGGCATCAGCCCCTGGTTGAGGGGGGTCCGCCGCCGCGCCTGACTTCAGGCCGCCGCGCGCGGTTGCGGTGCGGCATAATAGCGCTGACTAGATTGGACGGGGAACAGCCGCAGGCCTATCGTGAATGCTGCGGGCCCGGCGGACGCATGTCCCCGGGCATGGGATCACCTTCCGGTGCCAACCCCCGAGCCGGACTACGTATGCGTGGAGTAGCCATCGCTTCCAGCACGAAGCTGGGAGCCGACGCTGGAGCGACGGTCGCCGAGGAAGGCGGGAACGCCGTGGATGCTGCCATCGCCGCGGCACTGGTTTCCTCCGTGGCCGAGCCGGGCATCTGCGCGCTGGGCTCGGGCGGCTTCGTCACAGTGTGGGAGCCGGAGGGCGAGCCGATCACGATCGACGGGTATGTCGAGATGCCGGGGCGCGGGCTTCCCCCTGACGCCTTCGGGGGCGGGAAGCAGGAGATCTCCATAGAGTACGGCGGCGGGGTGGACCTGATGGTGGGTCACGGCACGGTTGCCACGCCGGGATCCCTGGCCGCCTGCTCTGTCGCCTGCGAGCAGTACGGGCGCCTGCCCTGGCGGGAGGTCGTGGAACCGGCCTACCAGCACGCCAAGAACGGGTTCGCGCTGACCTTCGCCTCGTACAAGTACCTGGTCTACGCGCACGACCTGATCTTCGGCTGGAACGAGCAAAGCTTCCGGGCCCTGCACCGGGAGGACGGGACCCTCAAGCAGCCCGGCGAGCTCATACGGATCGACCATCTGGCCGACTCGCTCCGGATGATTGCTGACCACGGCGCGGGGCAGTTCTACCGGGGCGAGATGGCGCGCCTGATCTCCGAGGACTGCCTGGCAGGCGGGGGCATCCTCACCCGCCAGGACCTGGCGGCCTACGAGCCCATCGTCCGGCCGGCGCTGGTGGCCGAGCTGGACGACTGGCTGGTGGCGACCAATCCGCCGCCCGCCGTCGGCGGTGCCGTGCTCATCGCGATGCTGCAACTGATGAGAGGCCACCCCAGGGCGGAATGGACGGCGGAGGAGACCGCGTATCTGGTCCGGGTGCAGGAGGCGGTGCTGGACTACCGCCACCGCCATCTGGACCTCAGCGAGGATCTGGAGACCGACATCGGCCGGATGCTGGACGAGGCCGTCGAACAAGAGTTGCTGCCTCTGGTAACCTCGCCCTCCACCGTCCACACGTCCGCCGTGGACGCCGACGGCCTGGCCTGCTCGGTGACGCAGTCGGCGGGGTACGGCTCCGGCGTGATGCCGCCGGGAACCGGGATCTGGATGAACAACTGCCTGGGCGAGCTGGAGCTGAACCGGAGGGGATACCACGGCTGGCCCGTGGGCACCCGGCTCGTCTCCAACATGGCGCCGACGGCCGCGAGGCGCAGGGACGGAGCCGTGCTCTCAATCGGATCTCCGGGCGCCGACCGGATCACGACGGCGATTCTCCAGACGCTGGTGAACCATCTCCACCTGGGGATGTCGCTAAGCCACGCCATCGACCATCCCAGGCTGCACGTGGAGCTCGTGGAGGGGAGCACCCGGGTGGCCTACGAGCCCGGGATGCCGGTGGACGAGCTCGATGTCGAGAGCCGGCGGTTCCAGGAGATATCGATGTACTTCGGCGGGGTGGGCGCCGCCCTGTGCGAGCCCGCGCGGGGCTTCCAGGTGGCGGCCGACCCGCGCCGCGGCGGCGGCACCGCCATCGGCGGCTGGCCGCACGAGTAGGCATCGCAAGCGGCGGCGAGTTCCGCGCCGACGGCCCCCCGCGATTCGCTCAGATCCCGAACACCAGCGGAACCAGCAGGTAGGTCGCGGCTGTGATGAGGAGCACGAAGAGGAGGTTGAGGCCGATCCCTGCCCGTACCATCTCCTGGATGCTCACCGCGCCGCTCCCGTACACGATGGCGTTCGGCGGCGTGGCCACGGGCAGCATGAAGGCGCCGCTGGCTGCCAGCGCGGCGGGCACCGCAAGGGTCAGCGGGTCCTTGCCGAGCCCCAGCGCGACACCGCCCAGCACGGGCAGGAAAGTGGCGGCCGTGGCCGTGTTGCTCGTGAGCTCCGTGAGCAGGATGATCGACACTATCACCGTTACCAGCAGCAGGAGCGGCGGCCACTGCGCGAGGTCGCCGACGCCGTCCCCGATCCACTCGCTGAGGCCGGTGCGCTGAATCGCCGCCGCCAGGCTCAATCCACCTCCGAACAGGATCAGCACGCCCCAGGGCGTCTTCTCGGCCTCCGTCCAATTGAGAAGGCGCTGTCCGCGCTCCGCTCCGGCCGGGATCAGGAACAGGGCGATAGACGCCGCCATCGCGATCCCCGCGTCGGATAGCCCCGGGACGTGCCCTGCCAGCAGCGGCCGCGTCATCCACAACAGGGCGGTGAGAGCGAAGACCGCCGCCACCCTCCTTTCGGCCGTGCTCATCGGCCCCAGCGAATCGAGCTCCTGCTCCGCGAGCTCCGGCCCGCCGGGCAGCTCGTCGAATCTGATGGGGAAAGCAACGCGCGTAAGGACCAGGAAGCACAGCGGCAGACTCACGAGCACCAGTGGCACTCCCACCAGCATCCACTCCGCGAACCCTATCGTGACGCCGTAGCTCTCGGACATGAAGCCGGCGAGGAAGGCGTTGGGTGGCGTCCCGATCAGGGTACCCATGCCCCCGATCGTGCACGCGTAGGCGATCCCCAGCATCAGCGCGGTAGCAAAGCCGCGGCGCTCCGGATCGGTGCGACTTCCCGGGACGAGGTCGATCAGCGACAGCCCGATCGGGAGCATCATCAGCGCCGTAGCCGTGTTGCTCACCCACATGCTGAGGAAGGCGCAGCTCGCCATGATGCCGGCGATGATCGCACCGGGACGCGTGCCGAAGATCCGGATCGAGCGGAGCGCGATCCGTCTCGGGAGTCCCCACCGCTGCATGGCGCCCGCGATCAGGAAGCCGCCCAGGAACAGGTAGATGATCGGGTTCGCGAACGGAACCGCGTTCTCGCGGAAGCTCCCCACCTCGAGGAGCGGGAACAGGGCCAGGGGGAGCAGAGCGGTCGCCGGGATCGGGATCGCCTCAGTCACCCACCAGGTGGCCATGAGCATCCCCACGGCCGCGGCTCGCCATCCTCCGTCCGAGAGCCCGGCGGGAGCCGGAAGCACAAGCATCAAGACGAACAGACCTACGCCGAGCACCAATCCGGCGCGCCTGCGCGTCACGGCGTCGGGCGTCCTTCAACAGGAACGGGAACGAGCAGATCGGGCGTCACGCGAGGAAGATAGCCCGCGATGTCCCGCCCTCGACACCGCCACTAACGGCGGTTAGGCTCTTCCGGTCATGACTCCTAACAGCTCGCGCGGCTCGCGCGGCAACCGGATGGCGGACACCTACGCTGGTCGTCCGCCTCCGGCCCAGGAGGTCCTCCCGACCCGCGGCGCCGGCCTGGGCTGGTTCGGCGGCGTGTTCACGCCCTCGATCCTCACGGTCCTGGGCGTCATCATGTACCTCCGCTTCGGCTGGGTGGTAGGAAACGTAGGACTCGCAGGCACCCTGCTAATTGTAACGATCTCCACCTCGATCACCTTCCTCACCGCCCTCTCGATATCGGAGATCGCCACGGACCAGCGGGTGCGCGTGGGTGGAGCCTACTACATGATCAGCCGCTCGCTCGGCATCGAGACCGGTGGAGCGGTCGGCATCCCGCTGTTCTTCGCGCAGGCGCTCTCGGTCGCCCTCTACACGGTCGGTTTCGCCGAGTCGGTGGTGAACGTGGTTCCGCAGGCCAACGAGAAGATCGTCGGACTCGTAACGACCGTACTCGTGGCGGCGCTGGCGCTCCGCTCGGCGCGGACCGCGATCCGCGCCCAGTACTTCATCATGGGGGCGATCGCGCTCTCGCTGCTCAGCTTTGCCTTCGGAAGCAGTGTGGGCACCCCCGACACCGTCACCACGCCCGTCACCGCCGTCTCACGCGAGAGCTTCTGGGCCGTCTTCGCCGTGTTCTTCCCGGCCGTTACAGGGATCATGGCCGGGGTGAACATGTCAGGTGACCTCCGGCATCCGGGCAGGGCGATTCCGAGGGGCACCCTGGCCGCCGTGGGCGTCGGATACGTGGTCTACATGGCGCTCCCCGTGCTGCTCGCGCTCCGCGCCGATGCCGACTCGCTAGTCCGCGAGCCCTTCATCATGCGCCGCATGGCGCTGTGGGGAGACGCGATCGTGCTCGGCGTCTGGGGCGCCACCCTGTCAAGCGCCGTCGGGAGCATCCTCGGGGCACCCCGCGTGCTTCAGGCCCTCGCACGGGACGGGGTCCTCCCGCGCCCGCTGAGGTGGCTGGGTCGCGGCAGCGGAGAGGAGGACGCTCCGCGTGCAGGAACCGCGGTCACCCTCGGGATCGCGCTGGGCGCGGTGGCCCTCGGCAACCTGAACATCATCGCTCCCGTGCTCACGATGTTCTTCCTCACTACCTACGGCGCGCTGAACGTGGCAGCGGGCCTCGAGCGCCTGCTCGGGAGCCCCTCTTTCCGGCCCAAGTTCCGGGTTCACTGGTTTCTCTCCGCCCTCGGCGCCGTCGCCTGCGGCGTCGTCATGTTCCTGGTGAACCCTGGCGCCACAGTGGTCGCCGTGGTGGTCGTGCTGGGGATCTTCATCTGGCTCGAGCGCCGCGAGCTCAAGACCGCCTGGGGGGACGTCCGCCGCGGAATGTGGATGGCGCTGACCCGGGCGGGCCTGTTTCGCCTGCGGGCGACCCCCGATGCCCGCAACTGGCGTCCCCACCTGCTCGTGCTCTCTGGCTCTCCGACTAAACGGTGGTACCTGATCCGCTTCGCGGACTGGCTGTCGCACCGGAAGGCCCTGATGACCGTGTCGAGCGTGATCACCGACGAAGGGGTGACCCTCGACAGGCAGCAGACGATGGAGACGACGATCGCGGACTACCTCGCCCGGCGCGGCGTACAGTCCCTGATCCGGCTTGTCCAGGCACCCGATCCGTTCGAGGGTGCCCAGCGGCTGGTGGAAGCGTACGGCCTGGGAGAGCTGTCACCGAACACGATCCTGGTTGGGGACAGCGAGGTGCCGGCGCACCGGGATGCGTACTGCCGGATGATCGCCCGCTTCCACGAGGCACGCCGGAACGTGGTGATGCTGCATCACAACGAGGACATGAGGTTCGGCCGCCGGCGCCGCATCGACGTGTGGTGGGGAGGACTGAAGCGGAACGGCGGGTTGATGCTGACGCTCGCCTACCTGCTCCAGACCAGCCTGCCGTGGAAAGGGGCCGAGGTGCGGGTGAAGATGGTCGTCCCCACGGACGAAGCCGCACGGTCGGCCCGCACGAATCTCGCGGCGATCGTCGAGAACATGCGGACGGGCATGGAGACCGAGGTGCTGGTCGCGAACGGCCGGCCCTTCGTCCAGATCATGCGGGATTCCTCGGCCCGGGCCGACCTCCTGTTCCTGGGGATGCGCGAGCCGGACGAGGAGTGGATAGCCTACTACGAGCGGATGCGCGACGCCGTCGCCGGGATGCCCACCGCGGCCTTCGTGCTGGCGGCAGAGGACCTTCCGTTCGGGGAGATCCTGATCAAGCCGGAAGAGGGTGGAGCGTAGAAGGAGGCCCCGCGCCCGTGGCCGAACGCAGGGCTATAGACATGCACCGTAAACCGCCCGTGACGCTGCCTAGTCCTCCAGCTCTATCCAGACCGGCTCACCGTACGCGGCGATCTGCGACTCGATCTGCTCGCGATCGCCCGCAATCACCAGCAACATGTCTGCCGGCCGGATGTACTCCTGCATGATCCGCTGCACGTCTTCTGGAGTCACCCTGTAGACCTTCTGTACGTAGCCCGTCAGGTACTCGTCCGGCAGTCCGTGGAAATCGAGGAACGCCACCTGGTTGATCACCCCTCCGCGGCTCGAGTTGCGGAGGACGAACAGCCCTCCCGCTTCGTTCTGTATCCGCCGAAGCTCTTCCGCTGGCGGCGGCTCGTTGCGCAGCCTCTCGATCTCGCCGGAGATCTCGCCGAGCGACGCACCCGTGACCGCGGTAGTGACGTCCGCCGTCTGCACCCAGTAGGCATCCCGGTACCGCGACGAGACGGAGCTGAACGGCGAGTACGTGTAGCCCTTTTCCTCGCGGATGTTCTGCGTGATGCGTGAGATGAAGGACCCGCCAAGCAGGGAGTTCGTGACCTGCAGAGCCACGTAGTCCTCGTGCGACGGATCGACCGTCGGCAGCCCAAAGTAGATCGTCGACTGCGCGGCTCCTGGACGGTCGAGAACATACACGGCGCGCTCCGTCACTGGCTCCGGAATATCCTCGGTCCGGGCGCTGCCCTCCGACCACTCGCCGAAGGCGGCCTCGACCGCCTCGCGCATCGCCCTGTAGCTGAAGCGGCCGCTGACGTACACGTGCGCGCGTGAAGCGTTGAAGTTCTCGGCGTGGAAGGCCCGTGTCTGCTCCAGCGTGTACCCTTCGATCATCTCTGCCGTGGGGTAGATCCGGCCATAGGGGTGATCGGGATACATGACCTTACGGAACTGCTCCAAAGTGATGGATCGTGGCTGCGTCCTGGCGATGCTCACCTCCCTCACGCGGTCAGCCTTCAGGCGCTCCAGCTCGGATTCGGGGAAGGCGGGGTTGAGGGCCACGTCGGCCAGGAGTGCCACCAGGTCCGGGCCGAACTCCGAAAGAACCTCGCCGCTGACCCCCGACTGATCGAGTCCGATGCTGATGTCCACGGAGCCACCCATGCTTGCCGCTTCCTGCGCTATCTGCTCCGACGTTCGGGTGGTCGTACCTTCCTTCATCAGGTCGCCAGTGAGATCAGCCAGCCACACCTCGTCGGCCGACTCGTCGATGTTCCCCGTGCGAATCACCAGCTGGACGTTCACCTTCGGCACCTTGCCGTACGGGATCAGCGTCACGCCGATCCCGTTGTCAAGCTGGAACTCCGTCCTCTCCGGAAGGCTGAAGTCCTTCGGCTCGCCGGCGGGCGGAGGTGCCACCTGCGCGATTGCCACGGCCGGCCCGACGCCCCACGCCACGGCGGCGGCCAGTCCGAGGAGTGCTCCGCTGAGCCCGTTCATCGTCTGTCTCATCGTCACGCCTCCTCTATTCCACTGCGCCCGGGACGACCGTCAGGATCGTCCTGTTCGTGGGCCGCAGGTACTCCTGTGCGACCCGCAGCGTCAGGTCGGGCGTCACCTTCTGGAACTCGGCCTCGATGTCGTTGATGAGGCTCGGATCGTCGTCGAACAGGGCAAAGCTGGACATGAGGTCCGCCCGCCCGAAGCCGAAGAAGCCCTCCATGGAGGCGAAGACGTCGGAGCGCGCCTTCACGAGTGCTCGATCCAGGGTTTCCTGGTCTACCGCCTCCTCTCGCACGCGCTCGATCACCTGGTCGAAGGCGGCGAGGATCTCGTCGGCGGACGTATCGGGGTCGTGGTACAAGTAGGCCATCCACAGCATCGGGCCGTTGTAGTTGAACATGTTGCCGAGGAGGTTGATCCCGCCGCTCACATCTCCGGTCATCCCTTCTTCCTGGACCAACTTCCGGTAGAGCAGTCCGTCCTCGCCCTGAAGCAGGATCTGGTCTAGAAGGCCGAAGGCAAAGTGCTCTGCCGTCATGCGCTCCGGCACGTGATACGCGACGGCCAGGGCGGGTCGGCTGGCCAGCGGGTCGTCCTTGCTGGCCCGCTTCTCCTCCTCCTGCCGCGGTTCCGTGATGTCGAACTCGGGGACCGCAGGACCGGAGGGGATCGAGGCGAAGTGCTGCTGGACCCAGGCCCTCGCCTGTACCGGGTCGAAGTCACCCACGATGGCCAGGGCGGCGTTGTTGGGTGCGTAGAATGTGGCGAAGAACTCCGTCACGTCCTCCAGCGTCGCCGCCTCCAGGTCCTCCAGGTCGCCATAGAAGTTGTGGGCGTTGTACCAGTTCTCGTTGGCGTACTGGGGCAAGTCCAGCCACGGGAAGCCCCCGTAGGGCTGGTTGATGACGTTCACCTTTACCTCGTTCGAGACGACACCCTGCTGGTTGGTGAGCTCGGCCTGGGTGATGTTGAGGCCCGACATTCGGTCGGCTTCGGCCCACAGGATGGGTTCCAGCATGTGGGTCGGCACGATCTCGAAATAGTTGGTGAAGTCGTAGCGCGTCGAGCCGTTGTTGAGTCCACCGTTACCCGACGTGAGCCGGTCGAATTCGCCCTTTGGCAGGTTCTTCGAGCCCTGGAACATCATGTGCTCGAACAGGTGGGCGAATCCGGTCCGATCCTGGGGCTCGAGGCGGAAGCCGACGTTATAGTAGACGGCCACCGTGACGATGGGTGCCGTGTCGTCCGGCGACATCACCACCCTGAGCCCGTTGCCGAGTTCGAAGTATTCCACCGGGACACTGAACTCGCCGGCGATCTCCTCGTCCGCCTCTCCCGCGGGCGCGCAGGCGACGTGAAGCAGCAAAGAGACGCCGAGCGCGAGCGTGCCCGGCCACCTGTGCTTCCTCTTCATTAGGTCACTCCTGTCGGTATTGGTCAGACCAGTGAGGTCATGAGGGTGCGATCCTTCCACGCCGTCGTCAACCCGGAATTACCGAACGGGGATCATCCCGCAAGAACACTCAGGGAGCGCACGGCGTGTAAGGAAGGGCTGGCGGAGAGGACCTCGGCGCGCAAAGAGAATCGCTCACGGTCCGGCGTGTTGTTGTTGCCTGCGCAGCGTTCCCAGTCCGATGCGCAGACAACTGTTTGCCAAGCAGGCTTGCTACTACCAGCGCACGAGCGCTGCCCCCCATGTGAATCCCGACCCGAAAGCCGTCAAGCACACCAAGTCGCCCTCGTTGATTCGTCCCTCCTCCAGGCACTCATGCAGCGCTATGGGAATGCTGGCCGCGGTCGTGTTCCCGTACCGCATGATGTTGTTGTAGACCTTGTCGTCCGGGAGATCCAGGACCTTCTGCATCGCCTGTGAGATCCGGAGGTTGGCCTGGTGCGGGATAACCATGTCGAGCTCTTCCGGCCCGTGCCCCGCCAGCTCCAGCACCTCCTTCACGGCGGCCGGCATCTTCGTGACTGCATGCTTGAACACCTCGCGGCCGTCCATGTAGGGCCGGGTCATGCCCTTGTCTATCATCTCCTTCGTGATGAAGGGCTTGTGAATACAGGCCGGTGCGGGCGCCCAGAGCTTCTCGGCATGTCGTCCGTCGGCGTGGGTGCGAACTGCCAGGACCCCCCTCCCGTCATTCTCCGAGGGGCCCAGGATTGCCACTCCGGCTCCATCGCCGAACAGCACCGCTGTGTCACGCCCCTCGTTGGAGAGGATGATGCCCGAAGAGTGGACCTCCGTGCCCACCAGCAGAATCCGCCGGTACTGGCCGGTGCGGATCCAGGCATCGGCGACCTGCAGGCCGTAGATGAATCCCGTGCACTGGTTGCGGACGTCCAGGCAGGGAATGCCTCGCAGCCCCAGCTTGCGTTGAAGGAAGACCCCGGTTCCCGGGAAGAAGCGGTCCGGGCTGATCGTAGCCACGATGATGCAGTCGATCTCTACTGCATCCATCCCGGCTTTCTCGAGGGCCCGCTCGGTGGCCGCCTCCGCCATATCGGCGCCACCCTCTTCCTCGGCAGCCCAGCGGCGCTCGACGATTCCGGAGCGCTGCTGGATCCACTCGTCGGAGGTGTCCATCAACTGCTCGAGGTCCTGATTCGTGACGACTCGGTCTGGGACGTAGAAGCCGGTGGAGATGAATTGGGCCC
>JBDGYE010000106.1:0-8182 GCA_039584255.1 Gemmatimonadota bacterium | reverse complement strand
TGCTGAGCCTGCTCCTGGCGATCGCCATCATCGATGCCCGTCACTACCTGATTCCGGATGCGCTGAGTCTGGGCGGCCTCGGCGCCGGACTGGCGCTGTCGCTGCTGCCCGGCCCCCCGACGCTCCTCACATCCGCGTTGGGCGCGGCACTCGGCTTCCTGGCCCTGCTCGCCGTCGGTGTTCTGGGCGAATGGGCATTCAAGAAGCCGGCGATGGGTGGCGGCGATATGAAGATGATGGCCCTCGTAGGCTCGTTCCTGGGCCCTGCCGGGGCAATGCTCACGATCTTCCTGGGAGCCGTGGCGGGGACACTGATATTCGGGCCGGTGAGCCTCAAGACCAAGAAGGAGGTTCCGTTCGGCGTCTTCCTGGCGCTGGGGGCGGCGATCACCTTCCTGTTCGGCGAGGCGCTCATCGACTGGTATCGGACCGCCGTTTTCGCAGCCGCCTGAGCAGCCGGAACCGTAGAGCCCCCGCTTGCGGGAGGATTCGCTACTCCCCGCCTTCCTCTTCTGCCACTCCGCCCGGTTCGGGCAGCCCCTCGATCCTGGTGAGCCGGGCCCGTGTGACCTGGGTCTCCGAGGCGCTCAACACCTGAAACCTGATTCCCTGCGTCTCGACCGTCTCGCGCGGCTCCGGAACCCGTCCGAAGGCTTCCAGCAGGAACCCGTTGAGCGAGCGGTGCTCCAGAACGGGGAGACTGGTGCCGAAGAGCTGGTTGATCTCCTTAAGGTCCGCTCCGCCATCGACTACGATGGAGTCTCGGCCGACGCGGGTGAACGGCTCCTCCGGCACGTCCAGCTCGTCATCGATTTCGCCGACCAGCTCCTCGAGGACATCCTCCAGGCTCACGATTCCGTCCGTTCCTCCGTGCTCGTCCACCACGATTCCGAGATGGATGCGCCGGGCTCGAAACTCTCCCAGGAGCTGCGTCAGTGGCACCGTGGCGGGCACGAAGAGCGGCTCCCTCGCCAGGTCGCCCAGCGGAACCTCGCTCTGCCCGGCCAGCAGCGCCTGGTAGGCGTCACGGACGTACAGAATCCCGGTGATCTCGTCGAGCGACTCACCGTATACCGGGATGCGGCTGTACGGGACGATCTGGAGCTCCGCGGCGATCTCGGAGAGCTTCCGGTCCGCCGGCCAGGCGACGATCTCCACCCGCGGCGTCATCACCTCCCAGGCCCTGGTCGTGTCGAGATTGAACGCCCGCTCGATGATCTCGCGCTCGTGCTCGTCGATCGCTCCGGTCTCGTGCCCGATCTCGGTAAGCGCGCGGATCTCCGCCTCGGTGACGGCCGGTAGAGAGTGCGCCTTGCCAGGCAGCACGGCGCGCGTGAGAGCCTCCAGAGGGGTGACCAGAGGCGTCAGAACCCGCGAAAGCCACAGGAAGAGCGGCGCGATGACCAGCGAGATCCCCAGGGCCCTGGAGGCCGCGAAGCTCTTCGGCACGATCTCTCCGAAGAACAGGACGAGCAGAGTCATCCCGCCGGTGGCGATGCCGATTCCGGCCGAGCCGAAAGCCTCGGTGGCGGCGTACGTGGCGACCGAGGCGGCCCCGATGTTGGCGACGTTGTTGCCGATGAGGATCGTGATCAGGAGCCGCTCGGGGTTGGACTTCACCTTGACCAGTGCCCGCGCACCGCGGCGGCCTTCATCCGCAAGCGCCTCCGCCCTCGTCCGGGGCACGGAGAAGAGGGCGATCTCCCCGCCGGAGAAAAAGCCCGACAGGACGATGAGCAGGATCAGGAGAAGCACGGTCGCCGTCACGCGCCTGCCACTCCCGGGATTGGAGCCGATCCGGCCCAGGGACCGGACGGCGGTTTGTCGTCGTCGGGATCCGTCATCTGAGACTCGTCGCGATCAGCTCCTCGACGAGATCGTCCGCCCCTCTTCCCGCGGCTTCGGCCTCGAAGCCCGGCACGATGCGGTGCCGGAGGACGTCAGGGGCTATGGCCTGCACATCGTCGAGACTCGGCACGGGCCGCCCATCCAGGGCCGCCCTCGCCTTCGCTCCAAGAACAAGGTACTGCGAGGCACGGGGACCCGCGCCCCAGGCTATCATCTCCCTCACCAGCGCCGGTGAGTCCGGATCATCGGGCCGGGTCGCCCGCGCCAGGCGCACGGACGATTCGACCAGCGACGGAGGGGCCGGAACGCGACGCACGAGCTTCTGGAACTCCTCCAGCTCACGCCCGCTCAGCACCGGCTCGACGGTCGCCTCGTGGCCCGTGGTCGTGATGGCCGCCACGCGCGCCTCCTCCTCGAAGCCCGGATAGGAGATGCGGAGCTCCAGCATGAACCGGTCGAGCTGAGCCTCCGGAAGCGGGTAGGTGCCCTCGTGCTCGATGGGATTCTGCGTGGCGAGAACGAAGAATGGGGGCTCGAGAGCGAAGGTGTCGTTGGCCACCGTCACTTCCAGCTCCTGCATCGCCTGAAGCAACGCCGACTGCGTCTTTGGCGGAGTGCGATTGATCTCGTCCGCCAGGATGACGTTGGCGAAGATCGGTCCGCGGACGAACCGGAAGATGCGCCGGCCGGTCTCCACCTCCTCTTCGAGCACCTCCGTGCCCGTGATGTCCGACGGCATCAGGTCAGGGGTGAACTGAATGCGGCTGAACCTGAGCCGCACCGTCTCGGCCAGGGTCGCGATGAGCGTCGTCTTCGCGAGGCCGGGAACGCCTACCAGCAGGGCGTGGCCTCCCGAGAGGAGGGCTATCAGAAGCTTGTGAACAATCTCCGTCTGCCCCACGATGCGGCGCGAGATCTGCTCCTCGAGGGACACACGGACATCGGCCAGCTCACGCAGCAGCTCCGCGTCACGGCTGCCCGCATCCCCGACATCAATGGCCCGTGCTCTCATTCGCTCCTCTCGAGACGGTTCTCGACGGGCTTCGCTCCCCTTGGCCGGCGCGTGCCTTCCATACACCGGATCGGGGCGACGTTCCCGCGGGAGAGGCTAGGCGGGCGGGCGTCCGGGAGTCAAGCACTCGATCTTGCGGTTCATTTCACAAGCGGGTATAGTCGCCGCGGCCGAAACCGGGAGGCGAGCAGGCGACGTGCGGCAGGAGGAGAGACCGGGCCCGAGCGGGACGCTGACGGAGCTCGGGCGCTATGGCGGATACGGGCTCACGCTGGGGCTCTCCACCGCGCTCTTCGCCTGGCTTGGCTCGAAGCTCGACGAGCGGCTCCATACGGGGCCGCTCTTCGTCATACTTGGCACTTTCGCGGGCTTCGCCGCCGCGTTCTACAGCATGTACCGGCACCTGGTGTTGGACCAGCGGCGGAGGTCGTCCGATGAGGACCGGAACCGGAAAGCCGACTGAGGATCCCAACCTGCGGCGATCCGGTTACCTGGCCGTCACCCTCCTGCTCGCCACCGGGGGATTGGCCGCGGCCGGTGTCGGCGGCTTCGATGTCTTCCCGGTGGCCGTCGGCCTGGGAGCTGCGTGGGTGGTACAGGCGATCTCGTTCTGGCTCCTGGCCGGAGCGCTGGAGCGAGGCGAGATGGTGATGCGCGTCTGGACGGCGGGAATTGCCAGCCGGCTCGGTGGGATGGCGCTGCTGTGGGTGCTGGCCCGGCTGGCCGGGGGGCCGACGCGCGAGCCCGTGATAGCGTATGCCTTTGCCCTCGTGGCCTTCCTCCTCCTGGAGGCTGGCTGGCTGACGTTCCTCGCGCCGGGCCGGCGCCAGGCCGGCGGGGCGAAGGGCGCGACGGTTGAGGATAAGTCTGAACGGCCGGGGCTAACGGACCGCGAATAGCTCGAGGATCGAACGGCGGATGCTCGCACTTCTTGTAACAGCGGCACTCGGACTCGCGACAGCGGGGGGTCTCGGTGCGGACGTGATTCGCCCGGCGGTCCCGGCGCGGCACGTCCAGGAGCAGGAGGCGGCGTCGCAGGAACCTCCCCCACCGCAGCAGGCCCCGCCGAACGAGGGCCACGACGCCACGGTGGAGGAGTGGGGGACGGAAGCGATGATGCACCACATCGTCGACTCCGATGCCATCGAGATCGGCACCCGCGAGATCCATCTACCCAAGTTCGCTCCCCTGAGGATAGGGCCGCTCGAGATAGACATGTCGCCCACGAAGCATGTCGTCTTCCTGATGATCGCCTCGCTTCTCACGGTCCTGACGGTCTGGGCGGCGGCGCGCATCTCCACTCGGACCGACCATGGCAGACACGCGCCTCGGGGAGTGCTGAACTTCTTCGAGACGTTCTACGTTTACCTGCGCGACGAGGTCGCACTGGCCAACATCGGGCACGGCGGCGAGAGGTACGTTCCGTACGTGGTCACGCTGTTCTTCTTCATTCTGTACGCGAACCTGCTCGGGCTCTTTCCGCAGGGGTCGACCGCGACCTCGAACATCATGGTCACCGGTGGGCTGGCGTTGCTGTCGCTGCTGGTGATAGAGGCCTCCGGCTTCCAGGCTCTGGGTCCGAAGGGATACCTGAGCACGATCTTTTATGTGCCGAAGGGAATCCCCGTGGTCATGAAGCCGATCATGCTGGTGATCATGACCCCCGTCGAGCTGATCGGAAAGTTGGCCAAACCGTTCGCGCTGGCGGTTCGACTCTTCGCCAACATGACGGCGGGCCACTTCGTGCTGCTGTCGCTTCTAGGCCTGATTCTGGTCTATGGGAGCTTCACGCGGGCCACGGGCCTCGTAACGATCGGGGGCTCGCTGGCTCTGGGACTGTTCGTGATGTTCCTGGAGATCTTCGTGGCGCTCCTCCAGGCGTACATCTTCACCGTGCTCACGGCGGTCTTCATCGGTCTCATCCGGCATGCCCACTAGCGCGGGCGGACGGGTCGGAGGCGGGGCAGGATAGGGAGTCTGGGAAGCAAAGTCTGACAATCGAATCTCAAGGAGAACCTTTGATGTTCAACATGCTCGCACTTCTCCAGGAGTCCAGCGGCGTAGGCGACATTGGAGCCGGGCTGGCCATCATTGGAGCCGGCATCGTGGTCATCGGGGCCGGAATCGGGATCGGCAGAATAGGCGGACAGATGGCCGATGCCATGGCCCGCCAGCCGGAGGCCGCGGCCCAGATTCAGACCGGGGCGATCATCCTCGCCGCCCTTATCGAGGGAGCTGCGCTCTTCGGTCTGGTAATCGCCGGCTTCATCAAGTGAGAGGTCCGCGACAGCGGGAGCGGCCCGCCGGGCTCCTGCGAGACCGACCCGGCGGTTCCTGAGAGCAGGACGTTAGAGATGAAGATCTGGCGACTTACTATGTCAGCCGGCCTCCTCCTGGCCACGCCGTGCGCGGCGCTGGCTGCGGAGGGCGGAAGCGGCGTCTTCTCGCTCGACCTGGGTCTGTTGGTGTGGACCTGGGTGCTGTTCCTCCTGACCCTGGGGATTCTCTCGTGGAAGGCCCTGCCGGCCATCGCCAAGGGGCTCGAGACGAGGCAGTCCAGGATTCAGGCGGCCATCGACTCGGCCAGAGGGGATCGGGACGAGGCGCGCCGTCTTCTCGGGGAGCACCAGAAGGAGCTGGAGCAGGCCCGGCGCGAGGCGAAGGAGATCCTTCAGCAGGGCCGTGTGGCCGGAGACCGATTGCGCGATGAGATCCTGGCCGAGGCACGCAAGGAAAACGAGGAGCTTCTCCAGCGGGCGCGCAGGGACATGGCCCGCGAGCGGGAGGACCTCGTGGAGTCGGTCCGTCGGGAAGCCGTGGATCTTTCCATCGCCGCCGCCGAGCGCCTCATCCACGAGCGCCTCGACGATGAGGGCAATCGCCGCATCGTCCAGGAGTACATGGCGGGGTTGGAGTGAGCCGCGCGGCTGTACCTCGCACCTACGCGGAGACGCTTCTCGAGCTCGCGGCTCGGGATGGAGCCGAGGAGGCCTGGCTGGACATCCTCGCCGAGGTAGTCGGGCTGTACCATACGGCCGACGAATTCCGGGCCTTCGTGCAGACTCCACGCATCCCCATCACCGCGAAGCGCGAGGTCATACGGTCCGCGTTCGGCGGTCGGTATCCCGAGACGTTCGTCCGCTTCCTGCTGGTGGTGCTCGAGAAGCGCCGCCAGGGAATCCTGCCGCAGATCGAGCAGGCCTACCGCGAGCTTCTCAACGAGCGCACCGGTCGAGTCCAAGCCTCCGTGACGCTCACAGTGGACCCGGATCCGCAGCTCCGCGAGGAGATCCAGGACTCGCTGTCGCGCGTTCTCGGTCGCCAGGTGATGGCCGACTTCAAGCGCGACCGGCGGCTGGTCGGCGGGATGATCGTTAGGGTGAAGGACCGGGTTCTGGACGGATCGCTGCGCAGGCGAATGCAGCTGTTGCGGCGCTCTCTGATCGAAGAGGGGTCGTCGGCGCGCCAGGCCGGCCGGTCCTGACGCAAGGCAAACGGACAGGGGCACGGGACGGAAGGATATGTCGAGTTCAGACGCGACGCTGAGAGCCAGCGAGATAAAGAAGGCGCTCCTCGAGCAGATCGACCACTACGAAGAGGATCTTCGCCTCGAGGAGGTCGGTGAGGTGCTGGAGGTCAAGGACGGGGTCGCCCGCATATGGGGCCTCTCCTCTGCCGTGGCCAACGAGATGCTGGAGATCGAGTCCTCGGAGGGGGAGCTGGTGACGGCTCTGGCTCTGAACCTGGAGGAGGACAACATCGGGGCCGTGGTCATGGGCGATTACCTCCGGCTCAAGGAGGGCGACTCGGTGCGACGCACCGGCCGGGTCCTGTCGGTCCCGACCGGACCCGACTTCCTGGGCCGCGTCGTGAACCCGCTGGGCAAGCCGCTGGACGGAAAAGGAGCCATCAAGGCGGTGACGCGCATGAAGGTCGATCGGAAGGCCCCCGGGATCGTCTACCGCCAGCCCGTGAAGGAGCCGCTCCAGACAGGCCTCAAGGCCATCGACTCGATGATCCCGATCGGACGCGGTCAGCGCGAGCTGATCATCGGCGACCGCCGCACGGGAAAGACGGCGATCGCGATCGATACGATCATCAATCAGCGCGGCGGCGATGTGGTCTGCGTGTACGTCGCCGTCGGCCAGAAGGCGTCCACCGTGGTTGCGGTCGTCGACAAGCTGCGGCAGGAAGGCGCGATGGACTACACGATCGTAGTGGCGGCCAATGCCTCGGATCCCACCACGCTCCAGTACATCGCCCCCTACGCCGGCTGCGCCATGGCCGAGTACTTCATGTACAAGGAGGGCCGCCACACCGTAGTGATCTACGACGATCTCTCGAAGCAGGCGGACGCCTACCGGGAGATCTCTCTCGTGCTGCGGCGCCCGCCGGGCCGCGAGGCGTATCCGGGAGACGTCTTCTACCTGCACAGCCGGCTGCTGGAACGGGCCGCCAAAGTCAGCGAGGACGCCGACGTCATCAAGGCGCACGCAGAGATCGAAAAGCCGGGAGGCTCGCTCACCGCCCTGCCGATCATTCAGACGCAGGCCGGCGACGTGTCGGCGTATATCCCGACCAACGTAATCTCGATCACCGACGGTCAGATCTTCCTGGAGAACGACCTCTTCTACTCGGGGGTGCGGCCGGCGGTGAACGCGGGGATCTCGGTCTCGCGGGTCGGCGGAAACGCCCAGATCAAGGCGATGAAGACGGTTGCCGGGCGCCTCCGGCTGGACCTGGCCCAGTATCGCGAGCTGGAGGCCTTCGCGCAGTTCGGCTCGGACCTGGACCCCGCCACCCAGAGGCAGCTGGCCCGCGGAGAGCGCACGGTGGAAGTCCTTAAGCAGGGTCAATACGAGCCCCTGCCGGTGGAAGACCAGGTCATGGTGATCTTCGCCGTCACACAGGGCTACCTGGACGATCTGGAGGCCTCGGAGATCCGGCGGTGGGAGGAGAGTTTCCGCGAGTACGTTCGCTCCGCACATCCGGAGGTGAGCTCGGCGATCCGCGAGGCGATGGTGATCAGCGATGAAGCAGACACGAAGCTGAGATCCGCGATCGAGAACCACAAGCGGCTGTTCCGCACCGAGACCGCGCCGACGGCGGAGCCCGCGACGCCGGAGGAAGCGGCCTCCGAAGCGGCCACGGGGGCGGCAAGCTGAACCCGCGCATGGGCCACGGGGAAAGACCGGGCGAGGAAACGGGATAGATGGCGAAGGCCAGGGACATCCGGCGGCGGATGCGGTCGGTGGAGAGCACCCGCAAGATCACCCGCACCATGGAGATGGTAGCCACCTCCAAGCTGCGGAAGGCGCAGCA
>JBDGYE010000027.1:0-34223 GCA_039584255.1 Gemmatimonadota bacterium | reverse complement strand
TCCAATGCGTAGACACGGAAAGCCCGATAAATCAGTGACCCCGGCGCGACTCGAACGCGCGACCTTCGGATTAGGAATCCGACGCTCTATCCACCTGAGCTACGGGGCCGTGTCTTTGGGCGGCGGATAATACACCCGCCACGCCCCAATTCGCCACGGGGTCGGCGCCGCCGCCGGCCCCATCCATCGATTCCGCCCGCCTCAGTCCTGCCAATGTGGCGCCGCTAGGTCCCGCGTCCGCCTCTCCGACCGTCGCAAAATGCAATCTTGGCAGAGATGAGAGCCCTGAAACGGGCACGGGCGTTGCATTGTACGACCCCCGGACGCGAAGGCCGTCGTCGCCCACCGTCCGGTGCCAAGACACCCGGACCCGGAGCACGACGCAAGCGGCGGCCGACGAGTGGCAACAGGGGATGACCCATATAAGGAGGTATACCATGACGCTACCGACAAGAAGACGATCGACGAGCGTGTTCCGGCCGTTCCCGGAGCTGCGCTGGGACGTGGACCGTCTTTTCGACGACTTCTTCCACCGACCGGCTCTCCACATCACACCTGGCGGTCCCGAGGCGGACTTCTTCGAGACCGAGAACGAGTTCGTGCTCGAGCTGGATCTTCCGGGTTTCGAGAGCGATGACGTGGAAGTGAAGGTGGAGAAGGGCGTCCTGTCGATCACCGGAGAGCGGACCGTCGAGAAGGAAGAGGAGAAGGGAACGTACCACCTGCGCGAGCGCTCGTGGGGCAAGTTCTCCCGCAGCTTCTCGATCCCGCACACCATCGATTCGAAGAAGGTCGGGGCCGACTTCCACAAGGGCGTGCTCACGGTGACGCTGCCGAAGGCGCCTGAGGCCAAGGCGCGGAAGATCGAGGTCAAAGGCGAGTAGCGCTCAAGCAGGCCGCTGACTGTCGGGCCGCGCCGGGCTCCCTCTCGCGGCCCGAACTACCGGGGCCGGTGCGAGCCGGCCCCTTCCCCATCCCTGCCTTCCGCCTCGCCCTTCACATCCGCTGTGGTTTTGTTTACCCTGGGCGAATGGAGGCTGCCGAACGCGCGGGCCGCTGGACCCCTCTCCGGCGCCCCGCGCAGCGGCTTCCCCGCCGGCGCCAGGCTTCCGACTCCGACCCCAACAAAACTGCGCAACTATACCTTAGCCACGGATTCCTGTATTCTACTGTCAGTCGGAACGACGGCCGCGCCCTTCCGGAAGTCCGAGCGAGCCCAGACTCCAAGCGGCGAGGCTACCCCCCAAAGGACGGGTATTCCTCACATCGGAGGTCGCACTATGCAGAGACTCACCGCAGTACTGTCGCTGCTGTTCGTCGCAGCTTTCCTTCTGCCCGACCCGGCCCTGGTCCAGGCACAGGAGGTGGAGGAAGGGCCCAGCTACGCCTACATCATGACGATGGAGCTCGCCCCGGCAGATCGCGGCGCGTACCGGGATGCCCTCAAGCTCCTCGTCGAAGCTGCGGGCCAGGCCGGGATCAGTGAGGAGTACGAATGGCACTTCTGGTCGCGCGACAGGGGCTATACCCTCGTGTACCCGTTCGAGAACATGGCCTACTGGGATGACCCCGATCAGTTCTGGGCGATGTTCGAAGGAACGGAGGGCGAGGCGAAGAGAGATGAGTTCTTCGAAGCCGTGCAGCAGATCCCCGGCGAGTCCAGCAGCGAAGTGACGGTCGGGATTCCGGAGCTGACGTACTGGCCCGAGGGCTTCGACGGCGGCGAGGTGGCCCACGTCCATCATTACTGGCTCAACGCAGGGGCATACGAGGGCTTCAAGGAGCTCGGTCAGGAGTTCGTCGCATTCCTCGGCGAGATCGGCTACCCCTACGGCATGATAGCCACCGAGACCATGTTCGGAGAGGACAAGATCGCGTGGATCTTCTTCGCTGACACGCGATCCGGCTACTACAGCGACGAGACCTGGGACGACCTGGTCGAGGCGGCCGGGGCTCAGGACAAGCGGGACGCGATAATGGCCAGGTTCGACCAGCTGGTGAGGCGGTGGAAGCACTTCGACGCCCAGTACGTGGAAGAGATGAGCTACCCGCAGGAGGACGACACGTAGTCATTACTGGAAGGATCAACACAGCCGACTCGCGCTGGCGTTCCGACTGAGCGCGGGCTGGATGCGACAAGGGGCGGACGCGGTGTCCGCCCCTTCCTACGTGAGCTTATCGACCCTCGGCAGGAGCTGCCGGGGATCACCTCCGCCCGGCTGCGGCGCTCTCAGCCTTCGTCTTCGTCGTTGTCATCTCCCTCGGTGCTCTTGCCGAGCGTGTAGAAGGCGTCCTTGTGCTCCATGCAGTGGTCGAAGATGTTGAAGCCGTCCGGGTACCTTTCCTCGGCCCGGCTGTTGGCTTCGTCACTTGCGGCGATGGCAGCTGCGGCGTCCTCAGCCACGGTCCAGAAGTGGACGTTGTAGTCGTCGCCCCACTGATGGTAGTACACACCGGCCGCCATGATCATGCCTTCATCGACGAGCTCCTGGGCGATCGGTTGTCCTTCGTTGTTCCAGTTGTCGTCGATGTCGCCGATCGCGTTGTAGTCGCACTTGAACGAGCTAACAACGAAGGTTTCGCTGCCGTTGTCGTCCTCTTCTGCCTCTTCCTGGGCGAAGACGGCGGTCGGGATCGCGAGGGCGCCGGCGAGCGCCAGGGCCAGTACTCTGTGAAGCATGTGTTCCTCCTTGATGCGGATGGGCAGCGCGGCTCGAGCCGCGCCATGCAGCCGGCGCCTCTACGCCGGGCCGCACGGGACATATGGTATCGTCGGAGACTAACGCCTCGCGGCGCCAGGTGTTCGCGTCATCCATGAGCGCGTACGGCCTCTGGGGGGATGGCGACCAACTATAGGCGGATAAGGTCCGAGGTGTCAATCCGGCTGTCGGCTGGGCGAGGACCGAGGACGAGAAGGGGCGGACGCAATGTCCGCCCCTTTGGCGCTGCGACGCCCCAGCGGCCTTGCGCAGGCTACGGAAAGGTCGTGCGATCAGGCGGCTGCAGCCTCAGCCTTCACCTTCCCCCTCCTCCTCGTCGTCGCCTTCCGTCGACTCCCCGAACTGGTAGAAGCCGTCCTTGTGCTCCTTGCACCACTGCGTGATGTCAGCCGAGTCGGGGGCGTCTTCGAGGTTGGCCACGTACTGCTCCCAGCCCTCCAGGATCGTCGCGATGTCCTCGCCAAGCATGTAGTAGTTGACGTTCCACTCGTCGGCCCATACGTGGTAGAACACGCCCGCGCTCGACCACAGGCCGGAGTCGACGACCTGCTGTGCCGCGGGCAGCCCGTAAGTATCCCAGGCATCGTTCACGTCCCCTACGTTTGCGAAGTCACACTTCCACGAGCTGATTGCCATCATGGGGTTGCCGTCGTCCTCTTCGGCTTCTTCCTGCGCGAACGCGGCGGTCGGAACGGCGAACGCGGCGACGAGCGCCAGGGCGAGTACTCTGCGAAACATGTGCTCCTCCTTGATGCGGATGGGCGGCGCGGCGCGGACCGTGCACGCCCGAAGGCGCCGGCGAGCGGCGCTCGGGACACCGTTGTTATTCGATTAACGACGCCTTGGGCGTCTGCCTCATCTGACGTTCGATCGTATGGCCATCCGGAAGACGGGACGCAAGTTTAGGGGGGCCGAATTGACGGTGTCAACTGACTCGCAGCCGTCGCAAATCTCGGGAGGATCGCCGACATGACGCAGTGGACGATGAGAGCGCCACTTGGGTTCTGGCTCAGGCCCGTGGTCTACTCCCATGGCTGGTTCCAGTGCGCACCGTTCGTATGGGACGTCGAGTCAGCGACTCTCACGCGTGTTCTGGACCGGCCAGGAGCGTCGCCGATCGTGGTTCACATCGCGGAGCCGAAAGCCCGCAGCATCCGGATCGAGATTAGGGACTTCGAGGCAAGCGCAGACGAAAGAGCGGCCGTCGAGGCAGCGGTCGCCCGGATCCTGGACCTGGAGCGTGACCTCGAGCCCTTCCACCAGACCTGTCGCGGTCATCAGAAGCTGAACGGCGTCGTCGAGCTCGGCGCCGGGCGTATCATGCGCTGCCCGACCCTGTGGGAAGAGCTCGTGAAGTCCATCTGCGGCACGAACGTCGCCTGGAAGCAGGCGGTGCGGATGATCGACCGGGTGTGCGAGCTGGGCGAGCCGGTGGTGGGAACCGACGGACTGCACGCCTGGCCGGGGCCGACGGTCGTGCTAGATGCCGGTGAAGGAGTGCTTCGGGAGCACTGCCGGGTGGGCTACAGGGCCGGATCGATCCTGGAACTGGCCTGCCGCATAGAGGAAGGGGACCTGGATCTCGGGCCCGCTGAGCGGGGAGAGCTGGCCGAGAACGAGCTCAGGGCGCTCTTCCTGTCCGTGAAGGGTATCGGGAAGGCCACGGCGGCCTACCTGATGCTGGTCTCCGGCCACGGCCGGGACATCTCCATTGACAGCTCGGTCTACGCCTACACCGCGCAGGCCTACTTCGACGGCCGGAAGCCGTCGGACGACGAGATTCGCGCCCTGTACGAGCCGTTCGGGGAGTGGGCCGGCCGGGCCCAGTGGTTCGACGGAGCGGTGAACGCCTGGTGGCCGGCGCTGGGGATCGCTCCGGAGTAGCGTCGCCGCCCCGCGCCGCGTTCCCGAGGCCGGAATCGCCGCCGCGTACCTGCCCCTCAGATCCTCCGGAAGTAGAAGCGGCGCTCCTCGTCGGCTCGACTGCCCCCCGCCACGAAGGTGAGCTTGTAGCCGGTTCCCGCCATCTTCGCGACGAGCTGATCCTCGTGCTCGATGTCGTTCAGCACCGGACAGACCTCCGGATCGGAATCGGGCTCGACCTCGAACTCCCGCTTCTCGCCCGCCAGCCGGCTCGTCACCACGACGATCCCCGAGCCGGCGACCTTCTCCCTGTCGATCGTCATCGGCGACTCTCCCTGGCTGATTACTCCGCGGGACTCACCTTGACCGCGCAGAACTTGAAGCCGGGGATCTTCCCGTACGGGTCCAGCGCGTCGTAGGTGAGGACGTTGGCGGCCGCCTCGCGGAAGTGGAACGGGATGAAGATGCTTCCGGGAATCAGCCCGTCCCACGCCTGCGCCGTCAGGGTGATGCTGCCGCGGCGCGACTCCACGGTCACGCGGCCCCCGTCCTCCACGCCGAGTCGCTCCAGGTCCTCCGGATGCATCTCCGCCCGCGGCGCGGGAGCGATCGCGTGCAGCGCCCGCGAGCGGCGGGTCATGGTGCCGGTGTGCCAGTGCTCCAGCAGCCTGCCCGTGTTGAGCACGAACGGGTATTCCTCGTCCGGCGGCTCCTTCGCGGGCGTGAACTCGGCGGGCACGAACTTCCCGAGACCCGTCGGGGTCGGGAAGCGGTCGCCGAACAAGACCTGCGTGCCGTCGCCCTCCAGGTCCGGACACGGCCACAGCTTTCCGGTGAGCCCCAGGTTCCCGTGCGTGAGCCCCCCGTAGGAGGGGGCCAGAGAGGTGAACTCCTCGAAGACCTCTGCCGACGACCCGTAGCTCATCGGGTAGCCGAAGGCCGTCGAGAGGTCGCACGTGATCCGCCAGTCCTCGCGCGCCTCGCCCGGCGGGTCGAGCGCCTTGCGCCCGACCTGCACGCGCCGGTCGGAATTCGTGTAGGTGCCGACCTTCTCGAGGTTCGTGGTGGCGGGCAGGATCACGTCCGCGAACTCCGCCGTCTCGGTGAGGAAGATGTCCTGCACCACCAGGAAGTCGAGGTTGGCCAGCGCCTTCCGGACCTTGTTCTGGTTGGGGTCCGACAGGAAGGGGTTCTCGCCCATCATGTACATGCCCCGGATCTCTCCCCTGAGCGCGGCGTCCATGATCTCGACCACCGTGAGGCCGGTCTCGGGGTCGAGCCCCGTCCCCCAGGCCGACTCGAACTTCGCCCGCACCTCCGGGTCAGTGACGCTCTGGTAGGCGGGATAGACGATCGGGATGAGCCCCGCATCGGAGGCTCCCTGAACGTTGTTCTGCCCCCGGAGCGGGTGAAGGCCGGTGCCGGCCCGGCCGATGTTCCCCGTCATCATCATCAGCGAGATGAGACAGCGGGCGTTGTCCGTTCCATGCGTGCTCTGGGCGATCCCCATCCCCCAGAAGACCATGGCCGTGTTGGCCTGCCCTAACATCCGCGCCGCCCGCCGGATCTCGTCGGCGTCCACCCCGCAGATCCCGGCCGCTACTTCCGGCGGGTACTTGGCCACCAGCGCCTTCAGCTCGTCGAAGCCCTCGGTGCGCCCGCCGATGAAATCGTGGTCCAGCAGATCCTCGTCGATCAGCACGTGCATCCACGAGTTGTAGAGCGCCACGTCGGTGCCCGAGTTGATCTGGAGGAAGACTTCGGCGTGGTCGGCCATCTCGATACGCCGTGGCTCCACCACGATGATCTTCGTCCGGCCGGACTTGGCCGCCTGCTTCATGAACGTCGCCGCCACCGGGTGATTGCCGGTCGTGTTGGACCCGGTGATGAGGGCGACGTCGGCATTCTTCACGTCGCCGAACACGTTGGTCACCGCCCCGGAGCCGATCGTCTCGAGGAGCGCGGCCACCGACGAGGCGTGACACAGACGGGTGCAGTGATCGACGTTGTTGGTCCCGAAGCCCGCCCGGATCAGCTTCTGGAACAGGTAGGCCTCCTCGTTACTGCACTTGGCGCTGCCGAAGCCGGCCATGGCCGAGGGTCCGTGCTCGTCTTTCACCTCCCGGAGGCGCCGCCCGGCCAGCTCGATGGCCTCCTCCCAGGTGGCCTCGCGGAAGTGGGGCAGCACGTCGTCGTAGTCCACCAGGCCGCCCGGCTTCCGCCTCCGCCGCATCTCGTCGGACTCCTCGACCTCCGGCGACAGCGGACGCTTCGGGTAGGCGGACTCACTCCTGATCAGCGGCGCGGTCAGCCGCTGGGCGTGGTGGGCGTAGTCGAAGCCGTATCGCCCCTTCACGCACAGCCGCTCCTCGTTCACGACGCTCTCCCGGCCGTCGGCGTAAACGACTCGGTTCGCCTCGTCGTCCACCCAGTAGGTGAGGGCGCATCCAACGCCGCAGTAGGGACAGACCGAATCCACCTGCCGAAGCTCCGCGCGCGGCCTCGACTCTGCCGCCTCCACCAGATCCACCAGGGTGAGCGCGCCCGTCGGGCAGACCTTCTCGCACTCGCCGCACGAGACGCAGGTGCTGACCCCCATTGGGTCGTCCAGGTCGAAGCCGATACGCGCGGTGTAGCCCTTGCCCGTGCGGCCGATGACGTTGTTGACCTGGACCTCGTCGCACGCCCGAATGCAGCGGTCGCACAGGATGCAGGCCTGGTGATCCACCCGGATCACAGGGGACGAGCCGTCGATGGGTCGGCCGTTGCCCGACGGGATGCCGGCCACCGAGGCCGTCCGGTCCCCGTTCCCGCTCGGAGCCGGCCACTCCACGCCATACTCCAGCGCCAGTGCCCGAAGCTCGTCGCTCCCCGTCTTTTCGTCGGCCCCGGCGTCGGCCGGGTAGTCGGAGAGAAGGAGCTCCACGAGTCCCCGCCGGGCTGCGTCGATCGTCTCGGAGCACGTCCTGACGTCCATTCCGTCGGCCGCTTCCCGGACGCAGGAGGCCGTGAGTTTCTTCTCGCCCACGTCCACCAGGCAGACTCGGCATACGCCCACCGGCGGCAGCCGCGGGTCGTGGCACAGGACGGGGATCTCGATCCCGGCCTTCGCCGCGGCCTCCCAGATGGTCGAACCCCTCGCGACCTCGACCGGTTGTCCGTCGACGGTGAGACGTATCGTCTCCAAGGCGACAGATGCGCTGCTCATGCTGTGGGTACCTCCTCCGTCCAGTGCTCGTGCACGGAGATGAGCGGGTTGAGGGCCACGTAGCCCAGCCCGCATATCGACGTCTCGGAGAGCAGGAAGTTCAGCTTCTCGATGGCGCTCCAGTCGATCGGCTCGGCGCCGCCGATCGCCCGCTCCAGCATCTGGACCGACTTCTGCGTCCCGTCCCGGCACGGGACGCACTTGCCGCAGGACTCGTTGCGGAAGAAGCGGATCACGTTCGCGGCCAGAGGCAGCATCGGGGTCCCCTCGGCTACGACCACCAGCGCTCCCGATCCCAACATGCTCCCGGCCTCGGCCAGCGAGTCGAAGTCGATGGGCGTGTGGGCGCGGCCGGCCGGCAGGAAGTTCGACGAGGCGCCGCCCGGGGCGAACGCCTTGAGCGCCTTCCCGCCGCTCACCCCGCCGGCTAGCTCGATGAGCTCGGCCACTGTGGTGCCCATCGAGATCTCGTAGACGCCGGGCTTCTCGACGTGGCCGGAGACCGCCATCAGCTTGAGGCCCGCGTGCCCATTCACCCCTTGCGACTTCCACCACTCCGCGCCTTCGAGCGCGATCGCCGTGGCGTAGGCGAAGGTCTCGACGTTGTTGATCAGGGTCGGCTTGCCCCACAGTCCGCGCTGTCCGGGGAACGGCGGCTTGTTGCGCGGCTCGCCCCGCCTGTCCTCCAGCGCCTCGAGCAGCGCCGTCTCTTCGCCCAGGATGTAGCCGCCCGGCGACAGGAAGATCTCGATGTCGAAATCGAAGCCCGATCCCAGAATGTCCTTACCGAGCCAGCCGACCTCCTGCGCGTCGGCCAGCGTCTGCTCCAGCGCCGCGCGGGCCGCCTCGTACTCGTGCCGCAGGTAGATGATCCCGCGCCTGGCCCCCACGGCATAGGCGCCCAGCATCATCCCCTCGATGACCAGGTGGGGCATCTGCTCCATGATCACCCGGTCGACGAAGGTTCCGGGCTCGCTCTCGTCTGCGTTGCAGACCACGTACTTGGGCGCACCGGGCTCCTCGCGAACGATCTCCCACTTGAGGCCGGTGGGGAAGCCGGCGCCGCCCATTCCCTTGAGGCCGCTCTCCTTGAGGGTCGAGATCAGCGCCTCCACGGCCCCGGGGTCGTCCTGCGCGATGAGCTGCCGGAGGCCCTCGTACTCCCCGGCCGCTCCCGGCCCTTCCGGCCTGGCGTAGGGGTCGCAGACCCACGACCGCAGCCCCCTCGCCACAGCTCCCGGTCCGTCCGCCCCGATCGCGTCGGCGATCGCCGACGGATCGTGCGCCCGCGCCGGCACGCCGTTCACGCGTACCGCCGGCGCCAGCTCACAACAGCCGAGGCACGATGCCTCTTCGACGCTGACCTCCGCACCCTCCCCGAGCGCACTCCGGATACGGTCGGCCAGGTCGTCGGCACCGTGCAGGTGGCAGCTCATGTCGCGACACACGCAGACCGTTATGGAAGCGGGCGGCTCGGTCAGGAAGCGCGGGTAGAACGAGACCAGCTCCTGGAGTCGGTACAGAGGCACTCGGAGACCGTGAGAGAGCTCGCGCAAGGAGTCCTTGCTCAGGTACCCTCGCTCCGCCTGCAGCTTCTCTAACTCGTGGATGAGGCTCATGGCATGGTCGGTTTCCGGGTAAGCGAGCGGTCTGATGCACCCCCAACGTAGACGGGCGTCGAGGGTCGCGCCAACCGGCAGACGAGGGCCATCTTTCACTGGGATCCATGGAACCGATACTGGTCGTCCTCGTCTTCTCCGGCCTGGCCGCGGTCGCCGCCCCGCTCGGTGTCCTTCCCCTGCGGCGCCGGGCGATCCCGCCCCTCGCCTGGATCGGGTGGGCGAACGCCCTGGCGGCCGGCTTCATGTTCGGGGCGGCTTTCGTCATCGCCGAGGCGGCGCTCGGCCATGACCCGGCGTGGGTCGCCTTCGGGGCGATCCTGGGGATCGGCCTCGTGTTCGGGACGCACTACGTATCCGGAACGGCGGAGCTCGATCTCAACCAGCTCGCGGACTCGGGGCCCGTCTACGGCTACCAGGTCCTGATCGTGAGCGGCCTGCACGGCGCGGCCGAGGGCGTGGCGATCGGGGTGGCGATGCTGGAGAGCCTACCGTTCGGGATTCTGGTCGCCCTGGCCATGGCGGCCCACAATGTCCCCGAGGCGACTGTCCTCGGCGCCGTCCTGCGGGGGACGGGACTACGGCTCAGTCACGCGGCGGCGCTGTCGGTCGCCACGAACATCGGCCAGGTCCTGCTGGCGATCGTCACGTTCGCGGTGGTGCCCTCGATTCCCGGACTGTATCCGCTGGCGCTGGGCTTCGCGATCGGCGCCCTCGTCTACCTGGCCATGTCGGAGCTCCTCCCCCAGGCCTACGAGCAGGCGGGAAAGGTCAGCATCGCCCTCGTCACCAGCGTGGCCATGGGCTTCGTGGTCATCATCCACGGCTTTGTCGGATGAGGGAACGATGATCGCACTCTCCGGCCTGCCGCCCGTCGTCCAGGTCTTCCTCTACGGGATGATCACCGCCCTCGCCACCGGCCTGGGAGCGATCCCCTTCGCCTTCGTGCGATCGGTGTCGCCGCGAGTCATGGCGTACGCGAACGCCGTCGCCTCGGGACTCATGCTCGGCGCCAGCTTCGGGCTCCTGGCCGAGGGTGCCCAGTTCGGCCGCTGGCAGACCATCATCGGCGCGAACCTGGGCGTGCTGTTCGTGCTCTTCCTGCAAAAGGCCCTGGCGGACCACGAGATCGAGTTCGGCCGGGCGACGGGGGCGGGGGCGAGGCAGATGCTGATGATCGTCCTGGTCATGACCGTTCACTCGATCGCCGAGGGTGTGGCGATCGGCTCCGCATTCGCCGGGGGCATGACCCTCGCCTTCGTGATCACGGCGGCGATCGCCGTCCACAACATCCCGGAAGGCCTGGCCATAAGCGCGGTCCTGCGTCCACGGGGCACCAGCGTCGCCTCCTGCGCGGGGTGGAGTGTCTTCTCCTCGCTTCCGCAGCCGCTGATGGCGGTTCCCGCCTACCTGTTCGTTGAGGCCTTCGCTCCCTCCCTTCCGTACGGAATCGGCTTCGCCGCCGGCGCCATGGTGTTCATGGTGCTGGTGGAGCTGCTTCCCGAAGCCTACGACCGGGGACACAGGCCCGTCACGGCGCTCATCGTAAGCGTGACCGCGGTCGCCATGGTCCTGTTCCAGCAGTACCTGTAGCGAGCGTTGGAGCCACAGTCGAGGTACGGATGGGCCTTTCCACGCAACCGTTTCCCACGAAGTCGTGTCCGACGGGTTGAAGTCAGCGACGAAGCGGTCCGACACGAGTCCGAGTGCCCGGAACCAGGTGGACGATAAACAGCTGCTCGAGAGAGTCAGGGCGGGCGATCCCGCCGCGGAGCGCGCCCTGTACGACGCCCACGTGGAGCGGGTCTACCGGCTGGCGTACCGCATGACGGGCGACCCGGCTCTCGCCCAGGACTTCACGCAGGACGCCTTCATACGGGCGTTCCAGAAGCTGGACACGTTCCGTGGGGAGTCGTCGCTGTCGACCTGGCTGCACACGGTGACCACGTCGGTGGTGCTGAACGGGCTGAGGAAGGTGAAGCGCTTCCGGCAGAGAGAGACGGATCTGGAGAGCGCGCGCCGGGTCACCCGCGAGAGCCGGGAGAGCGAGCCGGACCTCAAGGAGAGGCTGAAGCGGGCCGTCGACGGCCTGCCCGACGGATACAGGACGGTGTTCTTGATGCACGATGTGGAGGGCTACACACACCAGGAGATCGCCGGGGCGCTCGGAGTCGCGCCCGGGACCTCGAAGGCGCAGCTCTCACGAGCGAGGGCGAAGCTCAGGACCGAGCTCGCCGATTTCGCCGAGGAGTGGGTCGCATGACCACGCAAGACGACAACGACCGGAAAAAGCCGGAGGAGCGGTTCGTGGAGCGCCTGACAAACGAGACCCGCGAGCATTACAACGCGCCGCCCGAGCCTCCCAGGGACGAGATGTGGGCGGTGATCCAGGCCGCCCGCGCGGCGCGCGCGGACGAGGCAAGGGTCTTTCCGATGCGCCGCTTCCGCCCGCAGCCGTGGTGGATAGGCGTCGCGGCGGCCCTGCTGGTGGGGATCGCGATCGGGCGGTTCACGTTGTCGCGGGTGGGCTCCGAGGGACCGCAGGTCGCCGATCAGGGGCCGGCCCCCGAGGCCATGGCGGCCCTGAACGGGGGGAGACCCGCACTGGACGGGAGTGAGGCCGCATCGCCGTACATGTTCGTGGCGGCGGAGCACCTGGCCCGCACCGAGAGCTTCCTGACGATGTTTCGGGCCGATCGGAAGAGAGACGAGCTCGACGACGAGGTGCGCACCTGGGCGCGCAGCCTGCTGACGCGCACCCGTCTGCTTCAGAACTCGCCGGCGGCCAGCGATGCCAGTATGGCCCGCCTGCTGGAGGATCTGGAGCTGATCCTGGTGCAGATCGTCCAGCTGCGGCCGGGCGACGCCGAGGACGCAGGGCTCATCGAAGAGGGATTGCAGGATCGCCAGCTGCTGTTCCGGCTTCGTACGGCTTCGGCGGCGGGGCTCACGGCAGGCACATAAGAGACGCAAACGGAGTCGTTTGAAGGGAAGGGGATGGAGCGATGAGACATATGACGATCGCGAACGGATTGGTGATAGCGGCGGTTCTCCTGGTGCCGAGACCGGGAGCCGCCCAGGAAGCGCAGGCGGAAGCGGCCTACGCGAGCGCGCTCGGATACGCCTCGGCCGTCGCGGTGGCCGGGGGCGGCGACGACGCTCGCCAGCTCGCCCAGGCGGACACGATCTACCGGATGGCCCGCAGGGCGCTGAACCAGGCGGAGTACCGCCGGGCCATAGATCTCTTCCGCCGATCGATGGACGAGGAGCCCCAGTACACGGCCGACGCCCTCTATTACCAGGCGTACGCCTACTACAGGCTGGGCGGGGGCTCGAACTACAGGTCCGCAATGCATTCGCTCCAACGGCAGATGACCGAGTATCCGGATGCCGCCACGCACGGCGACGCCCAGGAGCTAGCCATCCGGGTGGAGGGCGAGCTGGCTCGGCGCGGCGATCGCGAGGCGGCGGAGCGAGTGGCCCGGGAGGCCGAGCGGGACCAGGAGGCCGAGCAACAGGCCGAGATGAAGGCCGTGGCGCTCCAGGCGCTGCTCATGATGGACTCGGACCGGGCGCTGCCGGCCCTGACGAAGGTCCTCCAGGATCGCCGACCGGAGACCGCCGAGCTTCGCTCGCAGGCCGTGTTCATCCTCGGCCAGCAGGATTCCGACGAGACGCTGGATATCATGCTGGACGTGGTGCGAAACGATCCGGAACCGGAGGTGAAGGGGCACGCCGCGTTCTGGCTGTCGCAGGTGGACGACCCGCGCGCCACGGACGCCGTGGTCGAGATCCTCAGCGACCCGAACATTGACGAGGAGATCCACGGTCAGGTGATCTTCGCGCTCGGCCAGAGCGACGACCCCAGGGCGAGTGCGCTGCTGAGAGAGTACGCGAGCCGTGAGGACGTCTCGGCGGAAGTCAGGGGGATGGCCGTGTTCGGGCTCGCCCAGAGGCCGTCTGAGGAAAACGCCGACCTTCTCCAGGCCCTGTTCTACGAGGTTGAGGACGCGGACGTACGGGAGCAGATCCTTCATGCCCTGACTCAGATGCCCGATGCCATAGACGGTGACTGGCTGGTCCAGGTGGCCACGGACCAGGACGAGGATCCGGAGGTCCGCCAGATGGCGCTCTTCTGGGCGGGCCAGAGCGGCGCCGTGGCCGTCGATGCCCTGGTGGCGATGTACGACGGCGCCGCCGATCCCGAGATGAAGGAGCAGATCCTGTTCACGCTGGCGCAGATGGACGACGCGGCGGCGTTCGACAAGATGCTCGACATCGCCCGCAGCGAAACGGATCCCGAGCTGCTCACGATCGCGATCTTCTGGATCGGCCAGTCCGGCGATCCGCGAGCCCAGGATGTTCTGCTTGAGATCCTGGAACAATGACGGCCCTTGGGAGGTGAATGGGTGGTGGTGCGGGCCTGGCAGCGGCGCTCCTCGTGAGCGCCGCCGCCGCATCCGCTCAAAGCTTGGGGCGGCAGGCGCACATCGGCTCGAAGGTGAGATTGAAGCCCCAGAAGGACTCGTTTACGGTTCCGAACTGGCGCATCGGAGAGCGACCGTCGTGGAACTCCAGGTCGGCCAGGAGGCGCCACGACCGGAGCCGGACGGCAAGTCCCGCCACGACCGTCGCCGAAAGGCGATCGCTTACGTCGTCGGTCTCGAGGTCCGCCGCGGCATAGGGCCCCCAGAGCCTGTCGCTCCACACCGTGGTGTCCCACTCCACCCCGAACCGGAGGCGCCACCTGTCCATCTCGCGGTCGGTGCCACGGCCCACGTTGAGGTCTCCCCCGAGATAGGCCCGCCATGCTTCCGCGGGCCGGAAGCCGGCCAGCAGCTCGAAGGACTCCCTGGACAGATCCCTCGGCTCGCGGCTGAAGCGTGACTGGTACTCGTCTCCGACGTGTGAGCTCTCGTGGAACGGGGTGATTCGGAAGTCCCACTTCCGGTATCGGATCGAAAGCGGAAAGCCGACTCGGAAGTCGATGCTCACGAAGTCGCGCTCGAAGCGGGAGTAGGTGCCGACCTCGAAGCCGAGGTCCAATCCCGGGCGCGCCCGAGCTTCTGCCTGGATCCGGACAACGGGAATCCGGTACCCCAGATCCACCTGGGCCTCGGCGTGGCGCCCCTCGTAGTCGGGCTCCAGGTCCCTGTCGACCGCGATGGCTCCGGCTCGGAGCTTCACCTCCCGCGGCTTCGCCCTGAGAGGGGCGATGATGAACGAGCCCGGAAGCCACCCGGTGCCCGCGGAATCGGCCCTGGCGGCCCCGCCTTCGGCTCCCGCCTCCTGGCCGCGGGCGGACTGCAACCCGCCGGGCAGAAGCAGGACGACTGCGACAGCCGTCCGGCCCAGAAGTCTCACGGAAGCTGCACCCGCGCCGGCCGTCCCGCGCAGTCGATCATCGGGCTGCTCTCCGCCGGAGCGTAGACGCCGGGCTGGATGTGCGGCGACAGGCAGCGTCCCCTTCCCGTCGGGTCGTTGAAGCGGGTCGTTCCGGTGCCTAGCTGACCGTATTCGTTGGACCCCCAGCAGTACACGGAGCCGTTGGACAGCAGGGCGCACGTGTGGTTCCCGCCGGCGACGATGGAGATGGCCCGCGACTGGGAGCCGTCGGGCGCATTCGCGGAAGGGGCATGTCCCGAGGCGGAAAGCAGCAGACCCGCGCCGGCAACCACGGCGAGGACCAGCAGCCGGCCGTCGCGGCGGCGAGCGCGTTCCAGCCGCTCAAGGCGGCGAGCGAGAACTTCAGCGGAGGACGCGGTCATAGGAGTCTCCTTTTCCGCCGGGCGGCCGCAGCGGCGTGTCCCTCGGTAGGGGGACAGCTCAGCCGCCCGCGCCCGCCCAGAGCTCGATGGTGAGGTTCAGTCCCCAGAAGCTTTCGTCTATCAGCTCGAATTGGCCCATCGACGAAGGACCGTCGTGGTACTCGGCGTCGAACAGGAAACGAACCGGGCCGAGCCAGAGTGCCACTCCAGCCACGGCGTTGACAGACAGCCGGTCGGTCCGGTCGGTGGTCTCGAAGTTGGCGGCGACGAAGGGGCCGGGCCGCCGCCTGCCTTCCCACGTGGGGTCGTACTCGAGGCCGAAGCGTGCCCGCCACTCGCCAACCGTCCTGACCTCCTCGAAAGGGTCCAGGAGATCGCCCGTCTCGAGAAAGGTGAGGCCGCGGCCGAAGTTGTAGTCGCCCCCGACGTACAGGCGCCCGCCCGCGACCGGCCTCCAGGCGACCAGCAGCTCCAGGAGCTCCCGGGAAATCTGGAGGAACTCCGGCTCGAAACGCTTGACGTAATCGTCCCCGTAGTGCGAGCTCTCGTGCGCGACGACGGCCCGGAAGTCGAGCCACCGGTAGCGGAGCGAGAACGGGAATCCGACTCTGTAGCCCGCTATGATGAGGTCCTTCTCGAACTCCTCCATGGCGAAGCGGGAGTAGTTCCCCACCTCGAAGCCCAGATCGAGCCCCGGCCGGCCCGGAGCCTCGTCCTGGAATCGAATCACCGGAAGCCGCAGGCCGAGGTAGACTTGAGCCTCGACGTTCCGACCGGCGTAAGCGTTGTCCAGGTCGCGGTCGGCCGAGATGAACCCGCCTCGCAGCTTGACCTCGCGCGGCGCCGCCCGAAGCGGTGCCACCAGGAAGGAGCGGGGAAACCAGGCCGCTCGCAAGGAGTCGTGCCCGGACTCGGCCTCCGCGGGCGGTTCCTGAGCGCACAGCCTGGCCGGCAGCAGGGCCAGAGCGACGAGCGCGGAAACAAGGCTTCTCTCGAGGGTACGTCCCGACGAGGACCGCCGGTGACCGATCATGTATCCAATCCTATCTTGTATTCCGCGCGGAATGTGAGAAGAGTGTCTGTGAAGCACAACGCGCGGCCGGGTCCTTCCCGCCGCGCTGACCCCAATCCGGGAGTTCGATGACGACCTCGCAGGAACGCACGGCGCCCGGGGGGCACGCGGCCGGCTCGCTGGTCGCCTGGCTCCTCCGCCAGGACCTGCTGCGGGGCCCGTTCCTGTTCGTCGACTACTGGGCCAGTGTGCTTCGCTTTCCGCGGGGCGTGCCTCCGGAGCACGAGGAGCTGGGCCTGGTTGACCAGAACCTGTTCCGCCTCGGCCTCGACCGTCCGGACCTCGAGATCCCACGCCTCCGGTACTACCTCCTGCTCTTCCTCACGGGGCCGCTGCTCTTCCCCTTGCGTTCCTTTCGCCGTATGGGCCGCTACAAGATCCGCTTCCGGCGTCGGATCGGCGAGGATCTGCTGGAAGCGCTTGAACGCTTCCGACTCGGGCTGATCCCGGCGGGCCCCGGCCGCGTGAACGTCCGGAAGGGAGAGACGGAGCTGGCGAGCGACATCATGGACCCCTACCTGGTATCGGGATTCTCCAGCGTCTTCTACGCGGCGTACAAGCTTCCCCTGGCCGCGATGTCGGCGATCCTGCTGGTGGCAATCCTGGCTCCGGTTCTGAGCGCGGCCGAGCTGCTGGACGAGGTCGGAAACCATCTGTCGCTCATCGGATTCCCAGTCCTGGTGCTGCTCCTGTTCGCGCTCTACCGGGACTGGATCACGTCCGTACTCGGGGCGCTTCCGGTCCTGATCGGCGCCTACATCGTCCGCGTCTTCCGTCCCGCGGTCGGAGGCGACTGGACGCCCGTCTTCCTGGCACTGGGCGGGCTCTTCGTGCTCTACCTGTTCATCGACTGGTTCTTCCTCCCGCGACCGGTTCCTCCCGTGCTCATGCTGTACACGAGCGATGGCACGGGCAGGCCATACGAGCGCGAGCACGACAGTCCCTACTGGCTCGAGGGGAGCACGTACTGGGTATGGCGCTATCTGATTCTCACCCCGGCGGAGCTGAACAAGTTCTGGGAGAAGGATTGGGAGCGGGTGGAGCTGTGGATCCGCGCGGATGGCGAGAGCCCCGGAGCCCTCGAGTGGATCGTCTCCGACGCCCACTACCGTGAGCTGTGGATTCCACTCTCGCGGCTGGGATCCGCCGAGTCCCTGGCCGTGTGCCGCGATGAAGCCGTCAGCGGCGCCCGGAACGGCGTGCCCGGCACCTGGCTGCTCGAGGTCGATGCCGACCAGATCTTTCACACGCCGTTCTTCCGGGTCCTCTCCTATCTCCCGGAGGAGGGGAGGATTCCCGCACGCCGGGTGGGCCACCTGCTGCGGGGATTCTGGAAGCACGCGAAGGAAGACCAGATGCACGACGCCATGGCGTTGCTGGAGCGGGTCCACCTGGAGCAGGGCGTCGACCTCATGGAGGATGTGCCGGAGTTCATCGCACACCGGACCGCCCGCCATCTCCTGTCGCAACCGTGGCGCTACTGGCGGTACCCGCTGGGCGCCAACCGGCGGCGTGAGAGCCGGCTATACGAGAAGTTCGGCCGGGCCGAGGAGCCGCTGGCCTCCGACCCGGCCCTGCAGATCAAGGCGGAGGAGTTCACGTGACCTATCGCGACCTGGACGCTCGGCTCATCAAGGCGCTTCAGACAGACGCTCGCCGCTCCAACCGACAGCTCGCCACCGAGCTCGGTGTCGCGGCCAGTACCGTGGGACACCGCCTGCGGGACCTCGAGGACCGACGCGTGATTCGCGGCTACCGGCCGGTGCTGGACTATCGGAAGCTGGGGATGGGGCTGGTGGCCATCACCCGGGTCAAGGCGCGGGGCGATGCCCTGCCTACGATCGTGCGGTCGCTGACGAAGCACCCGCACCTCACCCATGTCTACGAGATCACGGGCGAGTTCGACGTGATGGTGATTGGCCGCTTCGCCGACGAGTCGGAGATGAACCGCGAGATCAAGAGCATGCTCGGCCTGCCGGGGATCGAGGGGACGAACACGTCGGTCGTCCTCGATGCACCCAAAGAGCAGTTGGACGTGGAGCTGCCGATGGGTCCGGTGGATGAGGAGTGATGCCGGCGGCCTCTGATTTCACGCGACGCGGCCTCGAGAGGCTGGCGGCCGAGGTCGAGGCCTGCCGCCGCTGCCCGCGCCTGGTCGCGTGGCGTGAGCAGGTGGCGCTAAGCAAGCGCGCCGCCTACGCCGACGAGGAATACTGGGGTCGCCCGGTGTCGGGCTTCGGCGATCCCGGGGCGCGGGTTCTTATCGTAGGCCTGGCGCCCGGAGCCCACGGCGCCAACCGGACCGGACGCATGTTCACCGGCGACCGCTCGGGAGACTGGCTGTACCGGGCCCTGCATCGAACGGGACTCGCGACGCGGGCGGAATCGGCCGGGCGAGGCGACGGTCTCGAGCTCTGCGGAGCCTGGATCACGGCGGCCGTGCGATGTGCCCCTCCCGCCAATCGTCCCACGACGGGCGAGCGCGACGCCTGCCGGCCATGGCTGGAGCGGGAGCTGGACCTGCTGGGCGTGCCGCCCGTGATCGTCGCCCTGGGTGGGTTCGCGTGGGACGCGGTTCTACGGGTGCTGCGGCACCGCGAGTTAGATGTGCCGAGACCCAAGCCGCGGTTCGGCCACGGGGCGGAGGCCCGGATCGGCAGCCCCGACCCCGGCTCCGGGACCGTCTCGTTGCTGGCTTCCTACCATCCGAGCCAGCAGAACACATTTACAGGGAAGCTGACGCGCGAGATGTTCGACGCCGTGTGGGCGCGGGCGGTGGAGCTGGCGGGCTAGTCCTTGCGGCCGATCTCCAGCATCCGCTCGACCGCCACCAGTGCCCGCTGCCGCACGTCCTCGGGGACGTCCACCTCGTGCTGCATGTTCACGAGCGAGGCGAGCGTCTTCTCCAGGGTGATCTTCTTCATGTGCGGGCAGATCGTGCACGGCCGGATGAACTCGAGGTCGGGGTGCGCCTCCTGGACGTTGTCCGACATCGAGCACTCGGTGACCATGATCACCCGGTTGCTCCGTGCTTCGTCCAGGTAATCGATCATCGCCGTCGTGGAGCCGACGAAATCGCACTCCGCGCACACCTCGGGCGAGCACTCGGGGTGCGCGATGACTTCGATCCCCGGGAACTGGGCCCGGTAGGCCCGGATCTCCTCGACCGTGAACTGCTCGTGGACGATGCAGTGGCCGGCCCAGGTGATCACCTCGACGTCCGTCTCCTTCGCCACGTTGCGGCCCAGGTACTCATCCGGCAGGAAGATCACCCTGTCGACGCCCAGCGACTCCACGACCGCGACCGCGTTCGCCGAGGTGCAGCAGATATCGGACTCCGCCTTGATCGAGGCCGGCGTGTTCACGTAGGTCACGACCGGAACGTCGGGATACCGCTCCCTGAGCAGCCGTACGTCGGCCGGCGTGATGCTCTCCGAGAGCGAGCACCCCGCCTCCAGGTCCGGAATCAGCACGGTGCGAGCCGGGTTCAGGATCTTGGCGGTCTCTGCCATGAAGTGGACGCCGCAAAAGACGATGACGTCCGCCTCGGACTCCTTGGCCACGATGGATAGCCCCAGGGAATCGCCCACGTGGTCCGAGACTCCGTGGAAGATCTCGGGGACCATGTAGTTGTGGCCGAGGATCACCGCGTTCCTCACTTTCTTGAGGCGGTTGATCTCGGCGATGAGCGGCGCGTGCATCTCCCACTCGAAGCGCGGGATGCTCTGCCTTACCTTTTCGTAGATGTGCTCGGTCGCCTCGGCGACTTCGGGCGTATATTCCAGCGCTGTCGTCACGACCGCCTCCGATGATTCCCGCGGAGAGAAGGGTCGACCATTATACCCACGAGTCCTTGTGTTGGCACATCGAGAAACGGGCCGCTGAATGGATCTGAACGCAGCGCGTGAGCGGGCGCAGGCCCTGAGGGACGAGATCCGGCGCCACGACCACCTCTACTACGTCCTCGACGCGCCCGAGATCGCGGACGCCGAGTACGACCGTCTGTTCAGGGAGCTGCGGGAGCTCGAGGAGACGTACCCGGAGCTCCCCACCTCCGACTCACCCACCCAGCGCGTGGGCGGCACGCCGCTGGAGGGATTCCCCACGGTCCAGCACGCGGCCCCCATGCTGAGCCTCGACTCCGACGAGGCGGAGCAGGCTCTTCGGCGCTTCGACGACCGGGTGCGCCGCGGCCTGGGCTATGAAAACGTCGTGGCGTACGTGCTGGAGCCGAAGCTGGACGGGCTCTCGGTGGAGCTGGTGTACGAGAACGGCGAGCTGACCCGCGCCTCCACCCGAGGCGACGGAGTTCGGGGAGAGGGAATCACGCAGAACGTGCGGACGATCCGATCGGTCCCGCTTCGCCTGCGCGATGACGAGCTTTCCGCTCCGCCGCTGCTGGCCGTCCGCGGCGAGATCATCATCCGGGTGGCGGCATTCGAGGCGCTCAACGAGCGTCTTCTGGCGGAAGAGAGGACGCCATTCGCCAACCCGCGGAACGCGGCCGCCGGCTCGGTGCGGCAGCTCGACTCTCGCATCACCGCCGCCCGCCCGCTGGAGCTCCACGCGTACGACATCCTGGCGGCAACCGGCGTGGATGTGGCGACGCAATGGGAAGCGCTGGACGCCCTTCGTGCCTGGGGACTGAGGGTCACGGATCTCAGCGCCCGCGTCGATACGGTCGATGAGATCGTGGCCTACCACGCGGACCTCGAGGAGCGGCGCGACGACCTTCCCTATGAGATCGACGGGGTGGTCGTGAAGCTGGACGGGCTGGCGGCCCGCGTGGAGCTGGGCGCCACCTCGCGGCATCCGCGGTGGGCGTTCGCCTTCAAGTTCCCGCCTCGCATCGAGCAGACCCGGATCGAGCGCATCGTGCCCAGCGTGGGCCGGACCGGCGTCGTCACCCCGGTCGCCCTCATGCGACCCGTCCAGATCGGCGGGGTCACGGTAAGCCGGGCCTCGCTCCACAACCGCGAGGAGCTGGCCCGCAAGGACGTCCGCGAGGGTGACCTGGTCCGGATCCAGCGTGCCGGCGACGTGATCCCGCAGGTAGTGGAGAGGATCGAGGAACCAGGCCGCGGGCGCTCCGAACCGTGGCCGATGCCTGAAGTCTGCCCCTCGTGCGGGACGCCGCTCACCGAGAGCGGGCCGTTCAGCGTCTGCCCCAACAGCTTCGGCTGCCCGGCCCAGCTCATGGGACGCATCATGCACTTCGGCTCCCGCTACGCTCTGGACATCGAGGGACTGGGCGAGGAGACGGCCCGCCTGCTCGTGCGCGAACGGCTGGTCACACGCCTCCCGGACCTGTTCGAGCTGCGCGCCGAGCAATTGACTCCTCTCGAGGGCTTCGCCGAGCTGTCAGCGACCAACCTGGTAAGCGCTATCGAGCGCGCCTCGCGGGCCGAGCTGTCCCGCTTCCTGCTCGGCCTCGGCATTCCCGAGGTGGGGTTCGCGGTCGCCCGCGACCTGGCCCGCCACTTCAGCACCCTGGAGTCTCTGATGTCGGCCGGAGAGGAGGCATTGCAGGAGGTGGATGGCGTCGGCCCGATCATGGCAGGGCGGATCGTGGAGTTCTTCGCCGAGCTCCACAACCGAGAGAACATCGAGCGCTTGTTGGCGCACATGAAGATCGAGGTGGCACAGGCGGCGCCGGCCGGCGGGGCGCTGGACGGGCTCACCTTCGTGTTCACGGGCGGGCTCGAGTCGCTGAGCCGGTCCGACGCCAAGAAGCGGGTGGAGGCGCTCGGAGCGAAAACCACGGGTTCGGTCAGCGCGAAGACAGACTACGTGGTGACGGGCGACGCCGCCGGCTCCAAGCTGGCGAAGGCTCGGGAGCTGGGTGTGGAGATCCTGGACGAGGAGGGCTTCCTGGCGCTTCTGCGGGAAGCCGAGGGCGGCGACTGAGTATGGAGAACATCGAGATCGCGGCGACCCTTACCGAGATGGCCGATCTCCTGGAGATCCAGGGAGAGACCAACCCGTTCCGCATCCGCGCCTACCGGAACGCCGTCTTCACGGTACAGGAGCACCCGGTGCCTCTCCGGAAGGCGGTCGAAGAGGGCGAGGACCTCACCGAGCTACCAGCGATCGGCAAGGACATGGCGTCGCACATTACCGAGCTCGTGCAGACGGGTCGGCTCTCGATCCTGGACGAACTGGCGAAGGAGGTTCCTCGGTCGCTGGTTCTCCTCACCCGTCTTCCCGGCGTGGGGCCGAAGCGGGCCCGCAAGGTATGGGAGGAGCTCGACATCACCCGCATCGACCAGCTCGCGGAGGCGGCCGAGGCCGGGCGGATTGCGGAGCTGGACGGGTTCGGGAAGAAGTCGGAGGAGAAGATCCTCGACGCGATCCGGCGCTACGAACGGCGGACGGGGCGCTTCCGGCTGTCGGAGGCGGACCAGCTCGTGCGCCCGCTGCTCGAGCACCTGGCCGGGGTTCCCGAGGTGGAGCGCCTGGAGGTGGCCGGGAGCTACCGGCGCCGCAAGGAGACGGTGGGCGACGTGGACGTCCTGGCCATCGCCTCCGATCCCGGGCCCGTCATGGAGGCCTTCGTCGGCTACCCGCAGGTGCGCGATGTGGACAAGGCGGGCGATACCCGGGGGACGGTGCACCTGGCGTCGGGTCTCCAGGTCGACCTCCGCATCCTGCCCGAGGCGGACTACGGCGCCGCCATGGTCTACTTCACGGGCTCGAAGCAGCACAACATCACCCTGCGGAAGAGGGCTCTGGAGAGGGGCCTCAGCATCTCGGAGTACGGGGTGTTCGAGCTGGCAGAGGGAGCCGAGAAAGCCGAGGCGGAAGACGTGGCGGCGGACGCCGCCGGGCGCGACACCGTCACCTCGACGACGGGCCGCGAGCTGGGCGAGCGGGTGGCCGGCGCCACCGAGGAGGAGGTCTACGCGGTGGTGGGCCTGCCATCGATCCCGGCGGAGCTGCGGGAGGACCGGGGCGAGATCGCGGCCGCGGACGCGGACCAGCTGCCGGAGCTGCTGGCGCTGGAGGACATCCGGGGCGACCTCCAGATGCACTCGACGTGGTCGGACGGGAAGAACACGATCGAGGAGATGCTGCAGGCATGCGTGGCGAAGGGCTACGAGTACTTCGCCCTCACCGACCACAGCAAGGCGCTCGCTATGACCGGCGGCCTCGACGCGGCGAAGCTGCGCGAGCAGTGGGCTGAGATCGAGGAAATCACCTCGAGGCACCCGAAGATCCGGCTCCTGCGGAGCATGGAGGTGGACATCCTGGCGGACGGCTCACTGGACCTCGAGGACGAGATGCTGGAGCAGCTCGACCTGGTGGTGGTAAGCATCCACTCGAAGTTCGACCTCCCCGCCGCGGAGCAGACGGCGCGGATCCTGAGGGCGCTCGAGCACCCGGCCGCCAACGTCCTGGCCCACCCCACGGGGCGGATGATCAACCGACGCGACCCGATCGAGTTCGACCTCGAGGACGTCCTGGCCTGCGCGGCCGAGCACCGGGTGGCGATGGAGCTCAACGCCCACCCCGCCCGCCTCGACCTGCGCGACACCCACCTCATGCAGGCGAAGAAGCAGGGCGTGAAGATCGTGATCAGCACCGACGCCCATAAGGTCGCGGATCTCCAGCTGATGCCCTACGGCGTCGAGCAGGCCCGCCGCGCCTGGCTGGAGCCGGGGGATGTCCTCAACACCCTCCCTGCCGGCGAGCTGCTGGCGGCGCTCGGCGGTTGACCTTCCCACGTCTGCCCGAAGAGAGGGCACACCGGGCGCTGCTCGGCACGGCCGTCCTGTTGGCCGCCTTGCTCTTCGCCTTCCCGATGCAGGACTTCCGGGCGTACTGGCAGGCGACTCGGGAGCTGGCTGTGGGCGGCTGGCGAGGCGTGTACCGCACCGGCGAGCTGATCTACAAGTACCACCCCACCAGCCTGTTCTTCTTCATTCCCATGGCCTGGCTGCCGTGGGTCGTGGCGAAAGCCGTGTGGGCGGTCATCAACGGATGGACCTTCTGGGACGCCGGGCGACGCCTGGCCGCGTACTGGAACATCCGCACCGCGAACGTCCTGATCGCCCTGTTCTTCGTGCTCCACGGGCTCACGTGGCACATAAAGCTCGCCAACGTGACCTTCGTGATGCTGTGGCTGCTGGTGATCGCGGCCACCTCGCGGCGCGCATGGGTGCGGGGCGCGAGCGTGGCCGTCCTGATCATCATCAAGCCGATGTGGCTGATCCTCGTGCCGGTGATCCTGCTCCGTCGCGACCTCAAGGGCCTGGCCCTCACGGTCGGGGCGCTGGTGCTGCTCTGGGCCGTGCCGTTCCTCGGCGGGCTGGAGGCGGGCAAAGCGGCGTACGCCTGGTGGTTCGAGATGCTCGCCGATCCGTTCTACGATTTCGAGTTCGGGAAGAACGACAACCAGTCGGTGTGGGGAGCCCTTTGGCGGCATCAGGGAATGCTGTCGATTCCACTTGTCGCGGCCTACGCGATAGCTTCCGCGGCGATGTTCCTCCCCTGGGTGGCCCAGACCGGCTGGATCCGGACCCAGCGCGCGGCGGCGCTGGCCTCGTTCACCGCCATGCCGATCATGCTGTGGATGTGGTTCCTGGGCTGGATGCACCACCAGCTCCTGCTTCTGCCGCTGTTCGCGCTTCTCTGGGACGTGCGGGCTCGGCGGCCGGTACTGGTGGCCCTGGTGCTCGCGTGGATTCTGCTGAACGGCACCGGAGAGCTCTTCCTGGGCCGGGCCGCCTTTGTGTGGGTGCATCAGGCAGGGTTTCCGATCCTGGCGTTCCCGCTGCTGCTGTGGGCGTCGCGCGAGCTGGACCGATCAAGCCCCGCTGGATAGGGAATCGCGGCTCCCTTCAAGCGCGGAGGGCGTCGGGGTTCCTTCGTGGTCGCTAGGTCCTCACAGCGGCCGAGTGTTCAGCTTTCAGAGATCCCGGGCCGCTGCTTGCGGAATCGCTCCTCCGAAGGAACCCGATCGCGTGCCGCGATCAACGTTTCGTGCTTGCACCCATCAGTATTGCCCCCCCGCTGCCCCAGGATGACAGAGAGTTGAGCCGAATCGGGACATTCCATTCTATGCTGGATGGAATCACTCTCGATCGGAAGCTGCCGGTGCCGCTCAGGCACCAGCTGGTGGCGCACCTCGAGACACGGATCCTCGACGGCGACATTCCCCCCGGGCGTCGCCTGCCCTCGGTACGGCGGGTCGCCGACCGACTCTCGCTACATCGAAACACGGTAGCCGCGGCCTACCGGGAGATGGCGCTACGAGGACTGGTCGTTCGCCGCCACGGAAGCGGTGTGTACGTACACGAGCAGCGAGCACACCTCGGCCCGCTTGCGGAATGGGCAGATGCGCTACGGTTCCGGCGACTGGCGCTTATCGCTTCCGATGACCCGCTGGCGGTGACGCTCGGCGCGGAGCTGCGCTCCAGGTACCGGCAAGTGAGCGTCCGGAGCTTCGACCCCGCAGCACTCGAGCGTCGCTCCGTGCCGCGGGGCTGGATCCCGCTACTGCCAACGGCACCCGGTGACGCTCCCTTTCAGCTACCGTGCGGCAGCCCGCCTGCCCTGGTGCTCCGACTCGCGGCGCCACCCTGGTTCCGGCGGGCAGTAGCGAGCCTTCCGCGCCCCTCCGTTGTCGCAGCCTGCTCGGCCAGCGAGGCTGTGCACCGGTTGCTGAGCCGGGCGCTGCTCCTCGCGTGTGGTGAGGGTGTAGGCTACGCGCCCCTTTATCCGGACTGGCCGGTCGAAGGCGCGAGGCTGGCGAGCCTGGCCCGGATGGTCGTGGCTGACGCCGCAGCCCATGATCGCGCACGGCTCCTTCTGGGGCCCCATGTCATGCGGTTAGACCTGATCACATCGGGGACCACGAAGGGGCTGGGCGCCATGCTCGCAGGCCCCGTCGGAACATCCCCGTAAGGCCACTCGTAAGCTTGATAACAAGGGGCGAAGATTCTATACTCGGCCCCGCCGTGGGGACTTGCTGGCCCGTGGTGTAACCGGCAACACGCTTGGCTCTGGACCAAGAGATTCCAGGTTCGAACCCTGGCGGGCCAATCCGGGGAAAGGTGGTGAAGGAGGCGCAGGGAGGCAGCTCTCCCAGGACTGCCGCCTTCGCCCTTTTTCTTTGGCCTCCGGCAGCGCACTATGACGCAGCCGGATGGTCCACGGAGGAGTGGCCGAGTCTCCGCTTCCGGGACGGGTGGCCGAGCGGACTAAGGCGCACGCCTGGAGAGCGTGTTGGCACCGAAAGTGTCACGTGGGTTCGAATCCCACCCCGTCCGTACCTCCCCAGGCGTGAATGAAAGGGACCGATAGCCGCGGCGGCACGCGCTTCGCACCGCGTGGTTCGGTCCTAAGAAGAATCGGACCCCTCGGAGGGGTGGCAGAACGGCAATGCACCGGTCTCGAAAACCGGCGCCCGCAAGGGCTTAAGGGTTCGAATCCCTTCCCCTCCGCTTTTCCTCCCAACGACTTACGGCGTCGCAGGCCTCTCCGGATTGTCCGCTCTTGTGGCGCTGTACCCCAGTTTGACGCGCCGGCCTACTCAGCATGACTTTCACGGAAACCGCACGCGTTGGTTCTCGAGCACCGTCCTAGAAGTTGTAGCCGGCTCGGACATCGATCACGTTGTTCGACCGCTCGAAGTCACCCTCGAGAGTGTTCCGCGTTTCCTCGAACAAGCGCCCGTCGGCTGCAGCTCCTGTCCGTTGAGTGCGCTGGCGATGGCCTCCACAATGCCTCGCGGACGAACGGCAAACGCGCCAGCTGCGGATGGGTTCTGGACCACCGTCGGATTTCGGACCCCTTCGATCAACTTTCGACCGACGCGCGCGTGGAGGGGCGTCACGAGCCCAAGCCACAGGCTCGAGATCGTGGGGGTGAGAAACGGAACGGGGACCATCAGGCGCCGCAGTCCACGCTGCCGGGCGTACTCTCGCATGATGTCGCCGTAGCTCACCACGTCCGCTCCGCCGATCTCGAACACGTGGCTGTCCACGATCGGCATCGCACCGGCCTCATTTAGGTAGGCCACCACATCCTCGATCGCGATCGGCTGCGCCTGGACCCGTACCCAGCGCGGTGTCGTCATCACGGGAAGCTTCTCGACCAGCGACCGAATCATCTCGAACGAAAGGCTTCCGGAACCGATGATAATCGAGGCGCGAAGCTCGAGGGTGGGTACGCCGGACTCCCTGAGAATTCGGCCCACGTCGTGGCGGCTTTTCAGGTGCGCTGACAGGTCGGGGCCCGAGCCGAGGCCACCCAGGTAGACGATCCTCTCCACGCCAGCCGCTCTCGCCGACTCACCGAAAGTTCGGGCCGCCCGGCGTTCGATTTCTTCAAAGTCCCCTTCGTCACTCATCGAGTGCACGAGGTAGTATGCAGTTGCTACCCCTCTCATGGCGGTGACGAGACTGGGCCCATCAAGAACATCGCCGCGTACCACTTCCGTGCTGTCCGCAACGCGCGCCCGCAGGTACTCAGGCTTGCGAGCGATGCAACGCAGGCGAACGCCCGAGCGCTCCAGTTTCTCCAGCAGCCGGCCGCCGACGTAGCCGGTCGCACCGGTCAGTAGGATTAGTGGTCGGAAGTCAGGCATGAGGCACCGTCCGGGTTTAGGTGAATTAGGGACGGGGGCGCGTGCGAGCTCCCCCGCCCCGCGACGGGTCAATCCATGGACGGCAGAATGACCTCGTCGATCACGTGGATTACTCCATTGCTGGCCTCGACGTCGGCCGTGATGACCTGGGCGCCGTCGATATAGACCTTGCCCATCTTCACGGAGATGTCGACCGTGTCACCCTCCAGCGTCCTGGCGGACGAGAGCTTAACCACCTCGGCGGACGTAATTTTGCCCTCCACGACGTGGTAAAGCAGCACCGCCTGCAGCTTCGCCTGGTTCTCGGGCTTGAGAAGCGTCTCGACCGTGCCCGCGGGCAGCTTGGCGAACGCCTCGTCGGTCGGGGCGAAGACGGTCAGCGGACCCTCGCCTTTCAGCGCGTCGACGAGATCGGCGGCCTTCGCCGCGGCGATGAGCGTGTTGAAGGTGCCGGCTTCTGCGGCGACCTCGACGATGTCCTTTGCCTCCATGTCGTGATCATTGGCCATCTGCGCCGAGGCGACAGGGGCCGTCACGAACAGGGATAATCCGACTCCGAAGGTCATGAGCGTCTTGCTGAGCATGGTTGTTTCTCCTCGAGTTGTTGGCCCACTGTCTTGTCTAGCTTACGTCAACGAGTATAGGGGGTCAGGTTAGGATTGTCAAGGATTTGTCTATTTGTTATTCTGCTGAACGAGTCCAAGCATGCCCCCCGGGGTCGGTACGTCCTGTACTGGATGACGAGCAACCGACGAACGACACGCAATTTCGCGCTTCAGCGTGCCGTGGACTGGGCGCTCCGCCTCGGTCATGGGCTGCTGGTGCTCGAAGCTCTGCGCTGCGACTACGAGTGGGCCAGTGATCGCCTGCATCGGTTCGTTCTGGATGGGATGGGGGACAACCTGGAGACACTGCGTGGGAGACGCGGCGTCACCTTCTATCCATACGTCGAGCGTTCGGTCGGTGAGGGGCGAGGGTTGCTGGAGGCCCTGGCGGAGACGGCTTCGGTCGTGGTCACGGATGACTACCCCACGTTCTTTGTGCCACGCATGCTGGACGCAGCCGCGCGGCGGCTGCGGGTGCGACTCGAGGCCGTTGACTCGAATGGTCTGGTGCCGATGCGCTCCACGGATAGAGAGTATCCGACCGCATACACGTTCCGCCGCTACCTGCAGAAGAGCCTCCCGGTTCACCTCCTCCATGTTCCGCTGGAGGATCCCCTGCATCAGCTGGAGCGATTCGAAGGACCCGACGTGCCGACTCACATCTCGGAGCGCTGGCCGTCGGCCGGGCCTGCCCTGGAGGGCGGCGGACTGGCCCTGGGGTCACTTCCGCTGAACCACTCGATCGGCCCGACGGAGTTCCGGGGCGGAGCGCAGGCTGCGCTGACCCGACTGGAGGGCTTTCTTCGACACCGGCTCGACCGCTATGCCGAAGAGCGAAGTCGACCCGAAGAGGACGTGGCCAGTGGTCTGTCTCCCTACCTGCACTTCGGCCACATATCGACGCATGCCGTTCTCGACCTGCTGGCCAGGCACGAGAGATGGACGCCCGCTTTCGAGGGCCGGCCAGCGAACGGCAAGCGTGAGGGCTGGTGGGGAATGAGCCCGCCGGCGGAGGCGTTCCTGGACGAGCTGGTAACATGGCGCGAGCTGGGCTTCAACATGGCGGCCAACCGTCCTGACCACCGGGAGTTCGGATCGCTTCCGGACTGGGCACGGGCGACACTCGAGTTACATGCGTCGGACGCTCGTCCGTACGTCTATGCCCTCGACCAATTCGAGGGCGCGGCCACCCACGACGAACTCTGGAACGCCGCCCAGCGCCAGCTTCGAACGGAAGGGCGGATTCACAACTACCTGCGCATGCTCTGGGGGAAGAAGATCCTCGAATGGACGGAAAACCCACTCGAGGCCGCACGGGTCATGATCGAGCTGAACAACCGCTACGCGCTCGATGGGCGTGACCCGAACTCGTACAGCGGCATCTTCTGGTGCCTCGGACGATATGACCGGCCGTGGGGGCCGGAGCGTCCGGTGTTTGGCAAGATCCGCTACATGACTTCGGAGAATACCGCCCGGAAGTTCCGGGTGCGTAAGTACCTGGATCGGTACGGCAGTTGACGCCGGGGCACGGGGGGAGCCCCGGATGTCCGGCAGCCTCTAGACTGCCGCTTGCTGGCCCGGCAATCGCCCTTGCAGAAAGCTCACGAGTTGCGGGAGCCCGGTAACGAGCGTCGCGCCGATCGCCTCCACGGCCTCCCGGTAGTCCCGAGCCGCGCGTCCTCCCACGAGGATTTCCGTATCGGTTCCGGCGGCCTCCCGGAGCACTTCGAGCTCTGCCGGAAGCAGGGGATCATCACGGGGATAGACGATGCTGAGAGCGATGGTGTTCGTCCCGGTGCTCCGTGCTACTTCGGCGACGTCCCGGGCCGGAAGGTTCGCGCCCAGGTACGTGACCCGCCAGCCCAACGCCCCCGCCGCCGCTCCGACGAGCAAGGCTCCGAACTCGTGAACTTGACCGGCAGGTGTGGTAACGACGAGGCCTGGCGCGTCCGCCTCAGGCGCGCAAGCCGTAAAGATCGACTCGAGCACCCTTCGGATTATGGCAGTGGCGAGGTGCTCATGGCCAGGTGTCACCTGACCGTGCTCCCACTGTTCTCCGATGCGTGCCAGGAGGGGCCCCACGACGTCCTCGACAAATACCGCGACCGGAAGGGCCACGGCCGCTCGCATCAGCGAAGTTTCGAGATCTCGAGCGTCGAGGCGCTCGACGGCGGAAAGGCTGGCCGCGAGGTGGGGTCCCGACCTCAAGGAAACGACCTCTGCCTCACGAGCCGCGAGGGCGGCCTCGGCATCCTCCCTGGCGAGCTCCTGGAGATCTTCGATGTCGAGCTCCGCCATCCTGCTTATGCGACGGCCGGCGGCCGTGACACGGCTCAGCAGCAGAAGTCTCTCGACATCGGCGTCCGAGTACAAACGATGCCCTCCCGCGGAACGCCCCGGCCGCACGACTCCGTAGCGTTTCTCCCAGACGCGGAGCACGTCCGGCGTGAGCCCGGTTCGCCGTACCACGACCTTAATAGGATGGCGCTTGTCCCCCGATTCGTTCTGCATCTTCAATACTCCTGGCGCCCATGGGCGTGACTGGCCGCAGCTCATGTATTGATCGACGAATCATAGACAGAGCAGCGGAGTGTGTAATAGGGTTCGCGATCGTATGCGTCAACTGCTTGTCGTAGACATCAGATTGACACGTCGGGACAGGCAGCCTAGGCTTGCGACCGTCCGGGCGCGGACCTCTGCCGACGCGCCTTCCATTTCCCGCGGCCGAAAGAGGCTTTTGCGTCCATGCCTTCATTGAAACTCGAGATGGAGATCTCCCGTCCACTCGGCGAGGTATTCGATTTCTTTGCGGATGCCGGCAATCTGGAGAGGATCACGCCACCGGAGCTGCGATTCAGGATTCTCACGCCACCACCGATCGAGATGACGAAAGGCGCGCTCATCGATTATCGCCTCCGGCTGTTCGGCCTGCCTGTTTCCTGGCAGACTCTGATTACTGAGTGGAGTCCCCCCACTCACTTCGTGGACGAGCAGTTGCGCGGACCGTACCGGGAGTGGGTCCACACCCACCGCTTCTTCGAGAAGTCCGGCCGTACCATAATCGACGACGAGGTACGCTATCAGTTGCCGCTCCACCCGTTCAGCAGCTGGGCCCAACCGCTCGTGAGAGCACAGTTGAGTCGGATCTTCGCCTACCGGCAGCGAGTCACACGGTCGATACTCGAAGGAAACGACCAGGCCTGACGATGCCGGTCGGGTGGAAGGGAGGACCCGGACGGCCGCGGGCTGCGCGACCGCCCGGGATCTGGTGCGCCGGTCGAGGCTGGACCGAACGCATCGTGGCACCCCCGTTGCCGGTTATGGGTTCGGCAGAACCTCTGCGCCCACCCAGGGATTGGCGCTCGCGACCACGAGGATCAGGCGGAGCGCTTCCTCGACCCCGTCGCGAGCCAGAGCTCCAGCGGCTACCGCAAACGTCTTCAGGCCGGCCGACGTGGTGATGTCGAACGTGACGAAGGACTCTTACGGACTTAGAGGGACTTAGAGGGAAAGCTAAGATCGGTCTCGAAAACCGGCGGGCGCAAGCCCTTCAGGGTTCGAATCCCTGCCCCTTCGCTCCTCACCTACTATTCGACGCAGTACCCGGTCGCAACGATCTTCTCTTGCTGCCCGATGATCACCCAGGCGGTCTGCGTACCGATGGTGACGCCGGTGAGGCCTCGTCCACCGCATTGCTCCAGCAAGTCAGCGAGCAAGTCGGCCGATGTTTCCGTGGGCAAGGGCGCGAGCCAGAAAGGATTGAACTTCGAGGCCTCTGCCGTGACGCGCGTCCCGGGTTGGGTGACGACCGTCGCCGTGACGGGAAGCGATACGCACCCGGCAACGACGGCGACTGCCGCCAGCGCAAGAACGTTGAGAACCCTCCGCATGGCTGTCTCCTTCCGAGGTGGCACGGTCGGGTGGTGCCGCGCTCGTCATCATGTCCGAGTCACAGGGGCATGCGATCACAGGCGCTACCATGAAGACAGCTAGCCGCGCGCGGTCGTTGAGGCACACGTAGTCGCACCACGACGGCGACCCTCCTCGGTCGTTTCCACGAAGAACCGCAAAGCGCTTGAGGAGCAGGGCAAGGAGTAGGGCCGGCCGTTTTTGCGGACCCAATCGGATCCGGGCGTGCCGGTCCTGAACGTGACCGGCGTGCCTGCTTCCTTGAATTGGGGTTTTCTCCACTGTACCCCAGTTTGTACCCTGACCATCGGCACTTAGAGGGAAAGCTCAGATCGGTCTCGAAGACCGGCCCCGCAAGGACTTAAGGGTTCGAATCCCTTCCCCTCCGCTTTACCTTCCAACGACTTACGGCTTCTCGACTTCAGCGGGAATTGCTGAGCTTCGACGTCGATTACCATTCGCTGTTAGGTGAGCGCTTGACATGAGATCCTTCGACTCTACTTTGTAGTATAAAGTACTCTGCGTATTCATGAAGCTTACAGAGGGATCTCCAGCCAGATGAACTGGGACAGGTGGGACTTTCTATTCGCTGGTACGCTCGTGGCAGCATTTGTCCTGGTCTTCATGGTCCTCAAAGCGATGAAGCAGGACAATACCGCGTACAAATCCGCCGTCGGCCTTGCGCTCGCGACAGCATTCATCCTCATCTGGACGGTCCTTGCCGTTGGCGGCCTCGGGCGTGAGGGCGACCCCGCCGACTTGATGTATATCGGGGTGCTCGCCGCCGGAAGCATCGGTGCCATCATCGCGCGCTTCCAGCCACATGGAATGGCACGCGCGTTGTTGGCGACGGCGCTCGCTCAGGCGTTGGTCGCCGTGATCGCGCTGATCGCCGGGATGCACCAGGCCCCGTATAGCTCCGTGGGCGAGATCTTGAGCTACAACGGGTTCTTCGTCGCGCTGTGGGTCGGATCGGCCTGGCTGTTTCGGAAAGCTGCGCGGGAGCAACCTCCCGCGGTCGCAGCGCCCGTGGGTTGACCCGCGCCGCCGGCGATCGATCAGAGACGGCGAGGGCGTTGGCCTAGGAGAGCTCCTCACACACAGCTGTACCCCAGTATGTACCCTGACTATCGGCACTCAGAGGGACTCAGGAGGACTTAGAAGTAAAGCTCCCGAAAGTAAGTCCGACTGCGAAGGACTCTTACGGACTTACAGGTACTCAGCGGGAAACCTCAGATGGGTCTCGAAAACCGGCGCCCGCAAGGGCTTAAGGGTTCCAATCCCTTCCCCTCCGCTATATATGACAATGACTTACGCTTCCTACCGATAGTGCCCCACTGCGGCGACTCTTCCACTGTACCCCAAAATGCACCCTGGGAATCGGTCTAAATGGCGGAGGGGAACGCCGTTGGCGCGGCTCAGCCCTCCGGCGGCATGGCCCGACATTGCGTGACCCTCCCGCCAGCCCTCGAACTTGGCGATCGTGGAAGCTGGCTCATCCCCCAGTCGAGGTCTACTTACGGAATGAATACGCTGATCCGCCGATTAGACTGCTAACCTGACCCCTGAAACGAGACCGACCGCAGGGTTAGTATTGTGGTCGGTCGGACTCATGGGGAGGAGGTCACAGATGGCGAGGAAGAGCTACATGGCGGAGCAGATCATCGGCATGCTGCGGGAGGCTCAGGTCCTCGTGGAGCAGTGGCGCAGGGAGTACAGTACGATCCGGCCGCATAGCTCGCTGGGCTACCGGCAGCCTGCTCCACAGGCTATCAGGCCAACACTGCGGTGGCTCAGACGACCAGCACTTCAGGGGCCCGGATCAATCCGGAGGGTTGATCGCGAATGGCAAGCAGCATGGTCACAGCA
>JBDGYE010000105.1:0-9034 GCA_039584255.1 Gemmatimonadota bacterium | reverse complement strand
AGCGTGCGTGATAGCGGGGCGTATCGGACTGCTTGTAGCTGCTCTCGTGTTCCTCATCCAGGATGATCACACCTACGTCCGACAGCGGCGCGAACACGGCCGACCGAGCGCCGATGGCGATCCGCTTCTCTCCCTCCTTCAACGCGCGCCATTCGTCGAACCGCTCGCCCGCCGAGAGACCGGAGTGCAGCACAGCCACGCGCTCGCCGAAGCGGTCGCGAAAACGGCTCAGCGTCTGAGGGGTAAGTGCGATCTCCGGCACCAGCACGATTGCCGAGAGACCCTGCCTTCCTACCAGCTCCTCCAACAGCTCCAGGTAGACGAGCGTCTTTCCGGATCCGGTCACGCCTCGCAGCAGAGCGACTCCAGGCTGCTCGAGCGAGGATTGGGCCAGCAGACCGGAAATGACCGCTGCCTGGTCCTCTGTAGGTCGAGGGCGCTCGACCGACTCTACCTCGAGGGGCAGGGAAACGAACGGATCGCGCCGCTCGCGCTCCATCTGGATCTCTGCGACGCCCCGCTCGACCAGCCCCTGCGCCACGGAGCGGCTGAAACCGAGCTGGCCAGTGAGGTGCGCCACTGCGGAACGCCCACCCATCGACTCCAGCACCTCGAACGCCTCGCGTTGGCGGACAGCGCGCCCGAACACGTCTTCACGCTCCGTGAAGTTGCGCTGTCGGCGCTTGCCAGACCGGGTGGAAGAGCGGCTCGGAGCACGAGTCCGAGTGGGGCGGCGTAGTAGTCCGATACCCAGCGGCACAGCGATAGGAGCTCGTTCGAGAACAGAGGTAGCCGATCAAGCACCTCCGCAACCGGGCGTACATCCGGTAGCACCGTCTGGCCGCCCACGCGATCGATAAATCCGATCACCGAACGACGTCCGAGTGGCACGCGCACACGCGCACCCGGTCTCGCCACCTCCGCCAGTGCCGGGGGCAGGCGATAGGTGAGCGACTCCCACATCGGCCGCGGGATGGCGACCTTACACAGCAACGGGTCCGACTCTCTCTTCACTCGACCCAAGCGTAGTCGGCCGGAGGAGGGGTTGCAACGAGCACCGCAGATTGCTTGAATTCGGGCTGAAACGGCGCAACATCTCCCCCGACTGGGGTAATCAGGGAGGAAGTCGAGGAGGATTTGGATGGCTTGTTTGGCTCTTAATGCTTCGTTCGAGCCGCTCACGCTGATACCGATTCACCGGGCGCTCAGGCTTGTCATAGACGAGAAGGCCGAGGTGCTCGAAGTCGATGGGGACCGTCGCTTCCGCTCCGAGAAGCTCGAGCTTCCGGCCCCGGTCGTCATTCGACTCGTGCGCTTCATCCACGTGCCGAAGCGCTTCCGGCGACAGGTCACGAACACTTTCCTGTTCGCACGCGACAGCTACACCTGCCAGTACTGCGGTCGACACCGCCGGCAGCTCGGCTACCGCGAGTCGCTCACACGAGACCATGTGGTTCCACTGTCGCGAGGCGGTGACAACGGCTGGGCGAACGTGGTGACGGCGTGCAGCCGCTGCAATCTGCGTAAGGGAAACGCCCTCCCAGCCGAGTGCGGTTTTCGGCTGCCCGCGGAGCCTCGCGAGCCGAACCATGTCGAGCTGATCTGGGCCGTACGCCGGATCACTCCCGCACAGGCCCGATATATCGGTATGTTCTACGGTCAGGAGGCGCTCAGGGCGCTATCCAACTAACCAGGAACACGAGATGGGCATCGGCAATTTCGGAATGTGGGAGATGCTCGTCGTCGGGCTTATCGTGCTGATCTTCTTCGGTCCCCGACGATTGCCGGAGATCGCGCGCTCGGCCGGCAAAGCTATGCGCGAGTTCAAACGCGGCATGAACGAGATCCAGCGCGAGCTGGAGATCGCCGAGCGCGAGGAAAAGAAGACCACACCCCCTGCCACGACGCCGGCCACGTCCCCAACAGCCTCGGCTGCGGCGACGGACACGGCATCTCCCGACACGACCACGCCCTCGATCCAGCCACCCATCCCCACGTTCGCGAGTGCGGCGGCAGCATCTGCCGCTGTGGTGCCCGGACCCGCGGCGGAGGATGCCGACAGCCCGGCACCCGAGGCCGAGCGCAGGGACGCGGACGTCGACGGCACCGAGGCCGAGGTCGGACGCGCGGAGGCGGCCGCCGACGGCGAGACCACCACCGAGGGCGAGTCACCCGCGGCCGAACGGGACAGCTCCGCCTAAGAGCCCTCTTCCGAGAAGCGGGCGTTCAGCTCCAGGTAGCGTCTGTTCCCGCCGCCGCGCAGCGCATCGAGCCACTCTCTGGCCGGTGGGGCCGACGGATTGTCGGCGCCGGCCGGGTACCCCGATTCGACGACCACCACGGTGGGCGTGCCCTCCCAGTCCCGTGGCGCCCGCACCTCGAGCTCCAGGCGGTCCCCCTCTCGACACGAGGCGCACAGGACCATCCGCTCATCGCCCATCGGCTCTCCGCCCAGGCGGTACTCGCTCGGCGTACCCTTCGTACTCAGCTCTAGGGTGAAGCCCGAGAGGGCATCAGGAATCCGCCATGTCCCGAACAGAATCCGACTGGAGGGCGCGTCGTCATCCAGAATTCCTTCGACCTCGCTCCATCCACGTAAGACGATCGGCCCGTGGAGTCGTGTGAGGAGGAGCTCGGGTGCCAGGTCCCTGGCGAGTTCGCGCCGCTCTTTCCCCCACTGGATGCGGAGCTTCACCTTCGTCGAGGACAGGCTCGCCTCACGCAGGTCGTCGAACGGTACCGCGACCACCTGGTCCGTGGCCCGTGCCGCCTCGAGCCCGCTTACGGTCATCTCTCGCTTCTCCCCGCCTGCCTCTAACCGGAGTTCCGCCTGCTCGGGGGCCGCCGGACGAATCTCGGGTGGGGGAAGAAGCCGCTGGCGCACGAGGGCATCCCGCGCATCGTCTGCCGATACGGGAAAGGCGCCGGGCGGCCCATCGGCGGGCGCTCCACCGCCCGGCCGGCGTCCGCCACGCCCCGCGTCCGGTTCCCGGGGCTCGGCCGGCGCATCCTCGGCCGGTTCCTGTTCCTCGCGGGTCACCCCGTCGGAATCGACACGAGCCCCCCGAAAGCCGGACGAGAAGTCGCCTGCCTCGCCAAGTGCGATCGTGCCTCGAATGGAGTCGCCGCTCGCGCTCACACTGCCCGTGTATGTCAGACGAGTCGACTGCCGGCCCGTCTCGATGGTGAAGCGAAAGTCGCGCCCGCTGACCCAACCTTCTTCCAGATCGCCACCCAGTCTCGCTCCTCGAACCTGCCCCGTGAGCGAGCCATCGTCCGTCATCTCGAGCTCGGCCGTGGCGTTCCCGATACCCTGTGGAGCAAAGACCCGCAGGTTCCACCGGCCAGAGAGGTCGACCTCGGGTGGCGCTGAAGGGCGCTGGGGCTCGGCCGACGCACGAGGTGTGAGGTCGCCCACGGCCCGCCCCCAGGCGCTCAAAGGCACGGTGAGGCTGCCGGTGAGATCTTCGGCACCGGCTTCCCACACCAGGTCGTCCGACAGTCCGAGCGAGGAGACCTCCAGGAAGCCGGCTGGTGGGGAGCGTCGAACACCGGGTGGACGCGAGGCCTGCACCCGAACACCGTCCGTGCCCATGGGCTCCTCGTCCCTCCCGGGAGGAAGAACGCTCGGCCTGAGCCATCCACCGAGACGGCTCGGGCAGTCACCCTCCGAGACGGTGACCAGAAGCGTGTTCCATCCGGCGCCGAGCCTCACTTCCGCGTATTCCGCCGTGTCGCCCCCGCCTTCCGGTCGGGTCGAGGCCTCGGCCGCGAGATCGGCGATCGGCTGGCCGTTCAGCCAGCCAGCAACTCGGCGGCACGACGAGCGGGAGATCGTCAAAAGAAGACTCCGGTCCGTCGGCGAGCGCAGGTAGGCGTGAGCGAGCACCGTGCCATCGCTCCCCGGTGATGACCCCACGGCAGGTACGTCCACGAGGTCCGCCTCGAGATCGATCCACGCCCCCGCAGCGAGACTGAACGGCGGAGCTTGTCGCACGAGGCTCCAGTACCCGGGCCCTGCGACGATATCCCGGTCCGGCAAGATCGGTTGCCCGGCTCCACCCGACAGTGGATCGGCCGCTTCGGACTCGAGCCCGGCGGTCGTCACAGGCCAGGTGACGAGCCATCGATCGAGCGCCACACCTTCCTGCCCGGATTCCTGCGCTTCTGCCCCGGGGCCCGACGCGGCGAGCAACCCGGCGGACAGCAACGCCGCCACGGATAGCTGAAAGCCGTGGCCGCTCGAGGACTTCGTCATGGCCGAACCTGCCCTTCGCATCGCGTCAACCATCTCCATCCGCATCGTGCTCACCTGTTGGCCGCTGGATCCCCCAGACATCGTTGAATCGCACGCACTTTACTGGCTCACTTTACGCCGTGTCGCACCGTCCGCTGTTTCATGCAGGGCGCCCAGCCTGCTTGACCCATCGCGCGGCGCACGGCTAGTCTTTTCCCCAACATTCAGCAGCCGGAGCGACACGACAACGAGCTGTCTGGCGTCCCTCGCCAGCCGCGATCATGCGAGAAACCCTGACCCTGCGAGTCAACGGCGACACCCATGAGGTGGCGGTGCCGACGCACTATACCCTCCTCGAGACGCTGAGGTACATCCTCGGCCTCACGGGCTCCAAGCAGGGCTGTGACAAGGGCGACTGCGGTGCCTGCACCGTGCTACTGGACGGGGAGGCGCACCTGTCCTGCATCCTTCCGGTGCAGGAGGCCGAGAACCGCGAGATTATCACGGTAGAAGGCTTGGCCGAAGGCCCGAGTCCTCACCCACTGCAGGACGCGTTCGATCTGTGCGGGGGCGCCCAATGTGGCTTTTGCACACCGGGGATCCTGTGCAGCGCCTTCGGACTCCTGCTGGAGAACCAAGCGCCCTCACGCCACGAGATCATGCACGCGCTCTCCGGCAACCTGTGCCGCTGCACGGGCTATACGAAGATCTTCGAGGCGGTCGAGCTGGCGGCCGAGTCGATCCGCACAGGCGTGAAGCCGGCGGACATCCTGGAGACCCGCCGGGCCGACGGGGGCGTGCGGGAGCGGACCGGCTAGACGCGGGCGGGGCATGTCGCTCGCGCCCGACCCGCGCCCAATCTTCCAGGCGGCTCAGCGAGAGGCCGGGTCAATAGAAGAGAAAGCCCAGCGACAGACGTGTCCTACGAGCTCGCTCGCCGAGCTCAAGTCGGCTCTCGCTAACTCAGCCGTCTCGCCAGCCGGAACGCCCACAGGCACAGCAGAATGGCCACGAGTCCGCCAGGCCACGAGAGCCAGAACGGAAACTCCCATTCACCGGCGAGAACCGGGATTCGGAGGGCCGCACGGCCGATGTGCAGGACGCCGACCACGCCGAAAATCGCTCCTGAAACGTAGTAATAGGCTGTCGGGTTCATCCGTCCTCTTCCAGCCATGAGTCACAGGTTCACGCCCCGGTAGCCACCGTCGGTGGCGAATCGCTGTTCCAGATAACCCAGTTGAATACCCAGCAACCGTTCTCGTTCCGGTGGCCCACGCCGAGGTACTTGCCACGGCCCGACACCACCTCGCCCCTGGGGGGCGTATAGGTGAACTGGTATGCGCCCCAGGTCGAGCCGACATCGCCTGATACGACCCTGCCGACCTGCGTCAGCGTAAGGTCGCGTGTCGGAAACGAGGTCAGGAAGAACCCGAGAAAGCCAGATAGCTCGTTCTTGCCCGCGATCGGACCCATCTCGGGCGGCATCCGGATCGCGTCGTCGGCGTGGATCGCCAGCAGATTCGCCAGGTCGCCTTCCGTGAAGGTCTCATCAAACGCGGCGTCGAGTCCTGCCATGCTCTCGACGCATAGCGGGTCCGCCCCGGTGGGAGTCGCACCGTACCGCGGGATCTGCATCGCCGATACACCCGGCGGAGGGGCATCCGTGTTCCACAGGTTACCCACGATCTTCCAGGACCCGTCCGCCTGGCGTTCATCGATCGACCCCCACTTCCCTGTCTGCATGACGGGCTCTCCGCCCTCTTCGAGGGGAGCCATCAGGGAGTAAGTGCCTCGCGCGAAGGCCCAGTCGCCCGCGACGTTGACCTCGTCGGTGTTCATCTGAAACTGGTCGATGCCCTGGCCGAAGAAGGACTGGAAATAGGCGGTGAGACTCTCCTGGCCCGCTACCGCCTGCTGGTAGGGCGGCATGGCCACGCCACCGCTCGCATAGAACTCGACCATGCCTTCGACCGAGGATGCCCTCATCTGTGCGATCCACTCGTCCGACAGGTCGAGGATCTGCTGCTGGGCTGCCGCGGGGTCCATCGCCTCTGCGGTCTCCATCGCCTCTTCTGCAGCCGGCTCCGTGTCCTCGGCCGGCCCGCAAGCGGCCCAGAGCAACGCGAGAACAAGTAGTCCGTCAGTGCCGCGGCGCGTCTTCATTCGAACCTCCTGAAAGGCCTGATACGAGCGGCCCGTAGGCCGATGGTATTACGCTACTCGAAGCCACTGGGGCCGTCAATCGGCTGCGCCCGGCTGAAACTCCAGAGCGCTGCGGGAGGTCAGCGAGGGGCTCATGGGTCTGGCGGCCTGCGCGTTTCGCGTTACGCTTCTCAGAGCCACGCGACGGCCGCCTCGCTGGCGGCACCTCCTTGACGGGTGCGACTGGTGAGCGAGATGCCTGACACAGAAACGACTCCGACTGGATCGAGCGACTCCGAAGTGCCGAGCAAGCCGCGACGCAGTCGCTTTCAAACCGCGCTGATCCTTATCGCCGTCGGGGTACTGATACTCGCTTCGCTTCGGATTGCCCGAACCGTTCGTACCCTTAATGTGACGGTTGATTACTCCGGGCCTACGGCGGGCTGGTCCTACTACGGTGGCGACCAGGGGGGGCACCGCTACTCCCCACTCACCCAAATTGCCCCCGACAACGTTTTCGCGCTCGAGGTCGCCTGGACATACCGATCCGGGGACGTCTCGGATGGAAGCCAGTATCCGTCGCGGAGCTCCTTTCAGGCGACGCCGATCCTCTTCGACGGGCGGCTCTACCTCAGCACCCCGTTCAGCCGTGTGATCGCGCTGGATCCGGAGACGGGCGAGGAGATCTGGGCCCATGACCCGGGGATCGACAAGTCGCACTCGTACTCCGAGAACATGACCTCCCGCGGTGTCGCGAGCTGGGAGGCAGCCCGCGAGGACCCGCCGGGTTCTTGCCCGCGCCGCATCCTGTTCGGCACGCTGGACGCCCGCCTCCTGGCGCTCGACGCGGACACGGGAGAGCTCTGTCCTGACTTCGGCGTCAGCGGTGAAGTGGACTTGACGGTCGGCGTGGGGGTCGTCGAGCCCGGACGGTACGAGGTCACCTCCCCGCCGGTCGTAGTGAACGACGTTGTGGTCGTGGGGTCGGCGGTCGGCGACAACCGTCGCGTCGACGTCGAGCGGGGCACCATCCGCGGTTTCGACGCTAGAACGGGTGAGCTGCTGTGGAGTTGGGACCCCGTGCCTCGCTCGCCCGCCGATCCCGGGTGGGAGGAGTGGAGTCCGGAAGGGGCCGAGCGCACCGGAGCCGGAAACGCGTGGGCGCCGCTCTCCGCCGACCCGGAGCGAGATCTCGTTTTTGCCCCGACGGGCAGCGTCGCGCCCGACTACTTCGGTGGCGCCCGTCCGGGTTCAGGCATCTACGCCAACTCGGTGGTGGCGCTGCGCGCGTCGACCGGCGAGCGGGTGTGGCACTTTCAGGTCGTGCACCACGACCTGTGGGACTACGATATCGGATCGCAGCCGACCCTGGCCACGGTGCGCAAAGACGGCCGGGCGATCGACGCGGTGATCCAGCCGACCAAGATGGGCTTCGTCTTCATTCTGGACCGCGACACCGGTGAGCCCCTCTGGCCGGTGGAGGAACGGCCCGTGCCGCAGAGCGACGTTCCCGGCGAGCAGACCTGGCCGACCCAGCCGTTCCCGACTCATCCGCCTCCGCTCCACCCGCTCCAGTTCACGCCGGATCAGGTGTGGGGCCTCACCCCATGGGACCGGAGCCGCTGCCGGGAGGCCATGAGCGGCCTGCAAAACGAGGGGATCTTCACACCACCGTCGCTGGAGGGGACGCTTCAGTTCCCGAGCATCGTAGGTGGCGCGAACTGGGGTGGTGCGGCGGTGGACGAGGACCGCGGCGTGATGGTCCTCAACCAGACGCGGACCGTCAGCTGGGCTCGCCTGGTACCGCGCGAGGTGTGGTCGGAGGTTCGAGGAACTCCCGGATACCGCGGTGAGGTGGGAATGCAGGAGGGCACGCCCTACGTGATGGTGCGCGAGGCGATCCTCCTCTCCCCGTGGGGGATGCCGTGCACCAGGCCACCCTGGTCCACGCTGATGGCCGTGGACCTGCAGACGGGTGAGCCGCTGTGGGAGGTCCCGCTGGGGACCATCCGCGACCTGGCTCCGGTGCCGCTCAACTTCCGCTTCGGGTCCATCACCCTCGGCGGACCGGTCATCACGGCAAGCGGACTCGTCTTCATCGGCGCGGTCGTGGAGAAAGCCTTTCGGGCGTTCGATCTCGAGACGGGAGAAGAGCTGTGGAGTACGCGGCTCCCGGCTCCCGCGATGGCAACGCCGATGACCTACCGGCTGCGGCCGGACGGAAAGCAGTACGTCGTAATCGCCGCAGGCGGGCACGGCCGGGCCCCGCTCGAAGTGAGCGACCACCTGATCGCGTTCACTCTGCCGGATTAAAGCGTGCGCCGGGCAACCGACCCGTCCTAGATTCACCCCCATGCACCCACACGAGCTGTTTCCGAAGCAGAAGGACGCCGCCGAGGACCCGGAGGTGCTCAAGGACCTCGCCGAGGCCGAATTCACCCAGCTCGGCCGCCGGAATCGGCGCATCGCCTTTTTTAATGATACGGCGACCACCGAGATCTACACCGACGATCTCGTCCTCCCCAGCATGCTCCACGCAAAGCTCCTCCGCAGCACCGTCCCGCACGCCAACATCGTCTCGATCGACACCTCCAGGGCCAAGGCGCTCGACGGGGTCAACGCGGTGATCACCGGCGGGGACATGCCGACGGCCTA
>JBDGYE010000026.1:0-48009 GCA_039584255.1 Gemmatimonadota bacterium | reverse complement strand
CTCTCGACGGTCCGACGGCCGATTCCCAGCGCCGCAGCGATCTCCTTGTTGCTCCGGCCTGCGGCCACGCCGCGCAGGACGTCGAGCTCGCGACCTGTGAGCAGGTCGCTTGCGACCTGGCGCGCGGTTTCCGCTCCGCCCCTCAGGATGTCCGTCAGCCGTGAGGCAACGCCGGGGCTGAAGAAGGGCTCGCCGCGCTGGATGGCCCGAACCGCCTCCCGAAGCTGCGCGGGCCCGGCGTCGTCCTTGAGGAGATAGCCGTGGGCGCCGGCCTTGACCGCCCTGGCGACGTACTCCGCGTCGTCGTGCATGCTGAGGATCAGCACGCGGACATCCGACTCCTCGCGCCTCAACCGCGCCGCCACCTCCAGCCCGCTGAGCTCGGGCATGGTGATGTCGAGTATCAGGACCTGAGGCCGGAGCTCGATCGTCATGGCCATGGCCTCGGCTCCGTCGGCCGCCTCGCCAACCACGTCGAAGCCCGGATCTTCCTCCAGGACATGCCGGATCCCCTCGCGCACCAGGGCGTGATCGTCGGCGATCAGGATTCGGATGGTCTCCTCGTTCACGCTTCCGGCTCCGCGGCGTCTCGGAGGGCGGGAGAGACGATTTCGGACGGGGGGGTAAGGGGAAGGCGCACTTCGAGCTCCGACCCGCCTTCATCGATCTTGGCCATACGCAGCGTCCCGCCCAACGCGTAGACCCGTTCCCGCATTCCCACGAGACCGGTTCCAGAGCGGAGACGTCCTGAGTCTCCGGACTCGGGATCTCCTAAACCCCGCCCATCGTCGCACACCCGGAGCGCCATCTCTCCCTCCGTGGCCGTCAGTGTCACCGTCACCGACTCGGCGCCGGCGTGTCGAGCCACGTTGGACAGCCCTTCCTGCATCGAGCGGAATAGAGCCAGTTCCGCTTCGTCGGAGAGTTCCGGAAGTGGATCCGGCGCCGCGAGTCGGGCCTTGATACCAGTCTGGCGCTGGAAGTCGTCCGCCAACGCCCGCAGGGCCGGCACCAGCCCCAGATCATCAAGCAGCGACGGCCGGAGATCGCGAGCGACGTTGCGGATGCTGCGGATCCCCGAGCCCACCAGCTCGGTCGCCCTGTCCAGCCCGGGTCGCTGCCCCTCCGGCACCGACTCCCGGACCAGCCCCAACTGCAGCTTAAGAGCCGCGAACACCTGAGCGCTCTCGTCGTGCAGCTCGCGCGAGAGGCGGCGGCGCTCTTCCTCGTGCTGCTCGACCATGCGGGCGGCCAGCCGCTCCAACTCCCCGGTGCGCTCCTCGATCTTCCGGTAGAGATCCGCGTTCGCGAGGGCGGCTCCTACCTGATGGCCCAGTGCCACCAGGAAGGGCGTGTCCAGCACCGTCAGCGGATCGCGTGCGCCGCCCACGACCAGCATCGCGCCCTTGATCTCATCGCCCAGGAAGATCGGCAGCGCGGCCGTGTAGGCATGCACCTCCTCCGCGCTATCGTGATTGCTCTCCCGATCGCGGATCATCACGGGCTCGCCCGTCTCCAGCACGCGGGCGATGGCAGACTCCGCCGTTCCGGAAGGGAGCAGCCCTGTCCAGTCGGCGCACGACCCGATGCCCTTCACGACCGTGCCCTGGCTGAACAGATACATGGCGCTTCCCCCGACGGCTGGAAGCGTGAGGGGGCGCGCGAGGATCGCGTCGAGGACGTCTTCCTGACCGCTCCGGCTCTGAAGGTCCCCGGACAGAGCCGAAAGGACCGAGAGTCCGCGATGCTGATCCTCGAGGACCAGGAGCAGGATGCCGGCGCCGATGGCGAGCTCGAACGCTATGTCCAGGTAGTAGCCCCAGGGATTCCAGGCCCCTCTGGCCCTGAGAAACGGATAGTCCAGGTGGTGCAGACTCCACAGGAAGAAGGCCCAGGCCATGAGAGCGGCCGGTGCGGAGCCCACACTCCGGTGATGGCGCCATAGAATCACGCCCGTCCACAGTGTGGCGAGGCTCAGGAAGACTACGGCCGGGCCGGCGGCGAGCAAGAAGTTGTCGAGCCTGTAGATCGCCACGTACGACCAAAGCGGGGGAAACAGGAGCAGAGCCCAATACCGCTGCCTCCACCGCAGTTGCTGGGAGAAGACCAGGGCCGACCACAGGAGGGCCAGGGCCGTCCAGCCGGTGGTGACCTGATGCCAGTACAGCCATCCCCAGTGCTCGGTGAGGAGGAAGCTGATGATGGCACCGAGGCGCAGGGAATAGAGCCACCAAGCCAGGGCCCACAGGGCGAACCATGGCCGCCTGTAGCGCGCATAGAGGTAGGCGCACAGCACCACCAGGCCGACAGTGATACCCGCCTGGAGGAAGGCGGCGGCCAACTCCGTCGCCTCGCTTGCGGGAATCGTGAACTCCTGCATGCGCCTAACAAAAACGGCGAAGGCCGTCCATCGCAAGCGGGGCCGCGCGCCCTTTCGGCAGGAGGAAGACGGCGCAACCTTGAGGTCGGTGCGGCAGGGCGTCGGCAGCTGGACAGCCGCCGATCGCGCAAACCCTATCCAACGAGCCAAGCCGATGAGAAGAATCCTCCTCCTGAGCACCTCCACGGTTCACGGCGGTGGCTTCCTGGAGTACGCGGAAGCTGAGATACGGACTTTTCTCGGCGGCTGCCGTTCCGTTCTGTTCGTTCCCTACGCCCGGCCCAGCGGAATGACGCACGACGAGTACACGGGCCGCGCCAGGAAGCGCTTCGAAGAGATGGGCCTGGGATTGAACGGTCTGCACGAGTCTCCCGATCCTCCTGAGGCGGTCCGAAGAGCAGGGGCGGTATTCGTGGGAGGCGGCAACACGTTCGTCCTGCTGCGCGAGCTGTACGCGGCGGGTGTCCTGCCGGTCCTGCGGGAGCAGGCCCTCGGCGGCATGCCGTATATGGGCTCCAGCGCCGGCTCCAACCTCGCGGGGTTGAGCATCGGCACCACGAACGACATGCCCGTTGTGTACCCGCCCAGCTTCGAGGCGTTGGGACTGGTGCCATTCAACATCAACCCCCACTACCTGGACCCGGACCCTGACTCGACTCACATGGGAGAGACCAGGGAGACTCGGATCCAGGAGTTCCACCGTTTCAACCAGCAGCCGGTTCTGGGCCTTCGCGAAGGGTCCATGCTTGGAGTCGAAGGCGATCAGGCCCGAGTACGGGGCTCTACTGGAGGACTTCTGTTCAGGCCGGAGGCCGTGCCGGAGGAGGTGGCCCCGGGCGCCGACGTCTCGTTTCTTCTGGAGGCTTGAGCACCCCGCACGGCGGGGCAGCCGTGGGAATCACATCCGCCATTCTACGCCGACCACCGGCAGCAGCGGGACGGCTCCGACGGCCTGGGGGTCGGCCCCTGAATCCCTGTCGAACTGGTAGAACAGGGCATCGGGACGATCGAAGGCGTTGATCACTCGCACGTAGGGGAAGAACGAGTTCTGCCGGCCAAACAGGAAGGCATCCAGACGTGCTGTCACGCCCAGGTTCCACCTGAGATAGTTGCCCTCCGGCACGGTGAGCAGGATCGGCGGCGGCTTGACTGCGGTCGGTACCGGGAAGGAGGCCTGGAAGCTCGCCGTGGCCGGCACGGATTCGAGGTTCGGAGCCGCCGGCCGAGGGATGACCCCGAACTCCAGGCCGGCCCCAAAGGCGATGTCCGAGTCGATGCGGATGCGCCCGACCACATCGGTGGCGACGCCTGCTCTCAGGAAGTGACGGCCGGAGAAGATGTCGGTGCGCCCTCCGCCCGCGGCCCTGGCCCAGGCCCATGCCATGGAGTACGTGCCCCAGATCACGACTCCCCCCACATCCTCGTGCAGCCACACGTCGAATCCGGCGTTCTCGAGCGTGAGGTCACGGAGCACCGGCAGCCCCTCAGTGGACTTCCAGTAGCCCTCCAAGGCAAACCGCGATCCCTCCCGAGGCTCGTGCCCGAAGCCGACGACGAAGTGCTCGGACTCCGCCACGCTGATCCGGGTGAAGAGCGAGCTGAGCTGCCCGTCGGTGGCCGATACGAACGCCGCCTCCGCCGGAAGGGTCGTGTCCGCAGAGGCCACGAGCTGATGGAAGCGGCCCGCCGAGATCATGATCGTGATGTCCCGTGTGGGCAGCCATTCAAGCCGCGCCCGGGGTGACACCGACTGCCCCAACCTGCCCGAGAACAAGTTGCCGCGGATCCCGGCAGCGAAGCGAACGGACGGCGAGATTCGTAGTTCCCCGTCGACGTAGCCGGCCAGCGCCACGGCTGAGTTTTCCTCGCGAACGTCGAGAGTGTCGCCGCTCGACCGGCGGCCTCTGAACGCCGTCTCGAGGCCCAGCTTATCCAGATGGAGGCCGTAGCCCACCGTCGTGGGACCCTGTTCCGTGAGCCCGTCCAGAGTCACACGCACTCGGCGCGTTCGGCCGTCGGCCACGACCGGATCGTCCTCGCCGATGGGCAGCTTCGTTCGGAACTCTCCGACCGCGGCTCCTACCTCCACCAGGCCCATTTCCAGCGAGCCGCGGTAGCGAACCGAGCCTGCCGCGTTGCCCCACTCCGGAGACTCCGAATGGACGGCGGCTGGCGACAGCACGATGCTCTCCCGGTTCCAGAATCCGGTGACGTGGAGAGAGTCGCCAGGGGTGATTCCGACATCGACCCGGCCCAGCGCCTCGGCGTAGCGCTGCGGAAAGGTGCCTTCCACGAACGGCTTCGCACCCTCTCCGTGGAGACTTCGGCCCGTGACCAGCAACCTCGCCTGGCGGACGGGCGCCTCGAAGGCCGCCCCGGCCGAGATCATGTCGACGAAGACGCTGGCGTGGGGCTCTCCCACCGCCGCGGAACGGGTCTCCAGCCGAAGAACGTCCGCCAGACCGCCGTCGAACCTGGCCGGCGCTCCGCCCTGATAGCGCGTCGCCCGCACCACCGTGGGCGGCAGGCCCGGCTCGAGCAGGCCGCCCAGGTGGAAGGGTGCGTGTACCGGCGCGCCGTCCAGCAGGGCCAGGTCGAGGGCGGTTCCGGCGCCTCGGACGTAGAGAATGTTGTCGGGAACCGGAGGATCCGGTCCGAGCAGCGCCTGGGCGGTAGCCGCGATTCCCGTCTCGGCTACGCCGGGTGAAGCGTCGAGGAGTCGGACGACCGCAGTGCCCGGGGCCGCGTCCACGGATTCGGGTGCGAGGGAGTCGGCGTCGGCGATAGCAGCCGCCGAGGCTTCCACCGGCGGAAGATCGACGGGCGCCACGGTCAGAAGAAAGTCGACGGAGAGACGGCCGGCATCGGGAACCGTGAGGACGACCTGGAGCGCAGCGTATCCTATGCGGGTGGCGCGGATGCTGCTCTCGCCCGGCGGCACATCGCGCAGGATGTACCGGCCCTGCGCGTCACTGACTGCCGCCCGGCTGGTGCCTACGAGCGTGACAACGGCACCGACGAGCGGCTCGCCGTCCATGGCGCTCTGGACCCGCCCCTCCACCGTGGCCGAGAGCGATACCTGAACCGCGCTCAACCCGATATAGGCCGCGAGAGCGAATACGGCCGTCATCTCACCCCGTCAGTCTCAGTCTCCTACGCGGAATACTACGTCGTCTTCGAGCGTATCGGCCGCCGGGCGGCGCAGCTGGAGCCGTCCGTACGCCGCGATCACGGCCAGCTCGCCATCGATCTCGACCTCCGCCTCGGCAGCGGCGCGTGGGAGCTCCACCCATATCTCTCCGCCGTTGCCGCCGACCACCTTGACCGTTCCGGGGGCGACCACGAACCGCGCTCCCGCTCCCTGGCCCTCCACCCGCACCCGGGCATCCGGAGAATCCGTCAATCGAACATGCACGTTGCTCTCTGGCGCGAACCCTTCCAGCCGCACTTGTATACGACCCTCCTCCGGGTCCACCGATACAGCCGCCGGCGACGGGGCAGCCGGTCCCTCGCGCACGGGCTCGAGCACCGGTGTCTCGATCGTCGGCACCTCGGGCTCCAACAGCCCGGCGAACCAGTCGCGGAGGGGCAAGCCGGGCGCCAGAGCCGCAGCCGCTCCCGCCACCACCAGTATCAACGCGGCGGCACGACCCAGGGTGCCCCATGCACGCCAGCGGTGGCTCAACCTGGCGTCCCCCTGCCGTCCCCTCTCGGCCAGCGCAGCCTCGAACGCCAGCGAAGGCTCTTCGGCGACCGGAACTGCCGTGTCTAGGGCCAGGAGAGCGTTGCTGAACGTCTCGGCTGCCAGCCGCAGCTCATCGAGCCGCTGCCCACAGTCGGGGCACCTCGCCAGATGATCTCGTACCCGGGCGGCGTCCTCGCGTTCGAGCTCGCCGTCCAGACAGTTCTGCAGCTCTCCCTCACTCAGATGGAGCATTCAGTCCCTCCGTGGCGGTGTAGGCCGCCGTGAACCTCTTCAGCGCCCGGGCGATGAGAGCGCCCACCGAGGTGGGCCTCACCCCCAGCGCTTCCGCAATCTCCACGTATCGGAAGCCTTCCTCCCGCATCAGCAGCATCTGCCGGTCGCGGTCCGATAGCTCCTCGAGCGCCCGCCGAACCGCCGCCACCCGCTCCGCCCTCTCCACATCCTCGTACGGCGAGCTCACCGAACCCCGGGTGTCACCCCTGGCCGCCAGCAACCGGCGGCGTCGCTCGCGCTTCCGCGCCCTGTCGCGGGCCAGGTTCGTGGCCACAACGAAGATCCAGGGCCGCACCTCGTCGTCGGGCAGGTCCTGGTCCAGAAGGCGCAGAAAGGCCTCCTGGACGATGTCTTCGGCCGCATCCGCGTCACCCGTGAACCTGTGCGCGTACCGGAACAGGGACGGATACAGGTCGCGATAGGCGGATTGGAAGTCCACGGGCCTCAACAGCACGCTGGTTCAGACGACCGTTCCACTCCGCGACGGTGCCCCGTTCCGGCCTAGGGATGCCGCCGCAGCGGAAACGCGCGGGTGCACCCGTCGGCTACCCAAGAACGTCCGAGGAGTGCCCGGCGTGACACGTCCAATCGCTGAAACGACGGTGGGTGTGAGGCTTATCCCCGAAGTCCCGAGGCCGGACAACGGATCGAACAGCCCGGACGGAGGGTGATGTGGAAGTGCCGGCGTCCCGGGGCCATGTCGGGACGGCCGGCACCAGTTCGGCTGGGCGGCGCTCGACGGCCGCGTGCCGCGTCCCGGCTGCGACGGGCGCGGCGGGGGCCCTTTCGAGCTTTACTTCACCAGCCGCACGACCTTGAACAACGGACCCGCGCTCACCTCGCCCGGGCTCGCGGGATCGAGTGCCGTGTACCCGACCCACCGCGCGTACACGGTGTTCCCGACGATCTTCTCGACGAATACGCCCGCGAAGTTGGTGAACGTGAACGGCTTGTTACCGAGATCCGGTTCCTGCCTGGGATCGAAGAGCGGTATCGGGCGAACGCGCTTGCTGCTTCGGCAGTGGCTCGCGTCGGAGCTGAATTCCAGGCCTTCGTCCACTATGCAGCTCTGTGTCTGATTCCAGCTCGCGGATGGGTCCAGATCGATCAGGTCCTTGAACCCCTGCATCGTCGGGCCGGCCATGTTCCCCGGCTCGGTCTCGACGACGGCCCCCACGCCGAAGACGAGGGTGGGGTCGACGCAGTTCCAGATGTTGTACCTGTAGTCGTCCGCTCCCTGTTGCTCGTAGGGGCGCCACGGGTAGTACCAACTGGAGTTGAGGTCGCCGCCCCCCGTGTTCGACTTGAGCTGGACCACCAGTCCCCGATCCACGTCCGAGTAGCCGGTAAAGGACTCGTTGAAGACCGGCGGATCCGTCTCCGGCTCTATCCACGGAGTATAGTAGTCGCCTTCCTCGGGGTTGAAGTCGTCGGGATCGTTGCCGGGACCGCCGGCCTCGTGCCATCGGTCGGGCATCGCCACCGGCAGAAGGCAGTTGATGCCGCCGGCGGGCGCGGCCTCGGCAGTGGCCGTGGCGGACACGTCGACCGTGTTCACGCCGAACACTCGAGCGAAGAAGGTGCCGATCGGGTTGCCGCGCTCGGTCGTCCGGTAGACCTTGGCCGTGACCAGGCTGTTCTTCGTGTCCACCACCACGTCCTCCTCCAGCATGTCGATCCCGTCGTGGCGTACCGAGTTCTGTCCCGCGAACTCGATGGCCTGGGCCGTGGCGTAGACCTCGTTGCCGGGGGACTGCACGAGTGCCCCGGCTCCCGCCAGGGCTGACAGGTCGGCCACACGCTGGGCCTCGGTGCGGGCCGTCAGAAGCATTCCGACGTCCACTCCGAGCGCGATTACCGAGGTGAGTGCGAGCATCGCGCCGGCTACGAGTACGAGCGTGCCTCCGCGCTCGTTGGCGCCAGTCAGCCGCAGACCAGCCATCCAGCCGGAGATTGTGTTGCGCATCTGAGTCCTCCGCCCATTTCGAGGGCCTCCGACGCTGGTTTCAGGCGCCGGCAAGTCGAGTCTTGATGGGGCTCCGCGGCGAAGGAGCGGTGCGAGAACCGTGCTCGCGGATGATCGATTGAATCGACAGGCCGGAGATGCTTCTCTAACTACATATATGACAGCGTATTACGCTCTGAGCACCTGAGCGTACGCTGGCAGGTGTCTGTGCGGGCGAGAAGGTGAAGAAAGCCGCAAACGGTGGCGGTACGTGCAACGAGTACCGGGCGCGTACCGAGTTGCGTTATGCCGTGATATCAGGGGTGGTTACGAGCTGAATCTGCCCCAATCGTTGCTATTCGCGAGGCTTCCGCCGCGAGACCATCCATGAGGCCCTCCAACCGCCGCTCCACCCGCCGCGAGACGCGGCGCCAGATCGGTCTGGCGGTGAGCCAGGTCACAACCAGGAGAACGGCCGCGACGGCGAGCCCGACGGCCCCGCCGACGAATCCCACGGCCACCAGAAGAGCCACGGCGGCCAGGGCGACCGGCGCATATGGGTCAATACCGCCGGGCCAGAGATTTCCGCTGCCCTCGATTCGGGTTCCGTCCACGCCCGAGAGAACCGCGACGCGGATCTGCGGAAGCCCGTCGGTCCATTCCCAGTCCAGCCGCCCCTGGACGACGGTGGACTCACCTGACCTCCGGGTCTGCGTGTCGCACACGGCCGCCAGCTTGCGGAGCTCCGACGCGTCCAGCTCGCCCGACACCTGACGCTCGCCGGTCCAGGTCGTGGGAGCCCCCAGCAACCGGTGGAGAACCGAAGGCTCGGGCATGGAATCCGCCTCCTCCGCGCCGGCGACGCCGGCGGCGATTCGCTACTTGACCAGCAGTACCGGCGTCTGGGCGAGGATCGCCACCTGGTGGCTGATGCTGGCCAGGCCTTCCGGGGGCTCCTCGAGGTTCAGGCGCCTTGAGCTCAGGATGATGAGATCGATCGCGTTTTCCTGAGCGTACCCGACGATCTCGGGCACGCGCCGGCCGTACTCGATGTGCTGTACCACTTTAGCGCCCGCCTGCGACAGCGGCTCCGCCAGCCGATCCAGCTCCGTCGCCGCCTGCTCGTGGAGCTTCTGATAGAAGTCCTCGAGCTCCTCGAACGGAAGGTCGAGCGTCTCAATGATATGTAGGAGCGTGACCTCGAGGTTGCGCCCGGCACCCAGCTCCAGGGCCGCCTCCACGGCGCGCGCGTTCTTCTCGGTGAAGTCGACCGGCAGCAGGATCTTCTCGAACATGCGAGTCCTCCCTAGCCTCCTACATCCGGCGCGAACTCGAGGCTGAAGCCGATGATGAAGGTCCAGCGCGAGTAGGTGGCCCTTCCCTGGCCCAGGAGCCTGGCCACCGGGTCGTCTCCGGTCGGATCGGCTGGACTCAGCGGTTGCTCGCTACCGAAGGCGTAGTTCAGGCCGGCCGTGAACTCGGAGCGGCCGACGGCGAAGATCGCTCCGGCACCCAGGCTGTATAGGTCCCACAGGGCCGTCGTGGTCACCGAGGGATCCTCACGATCGGCGCCGGAGAAGTCGGTGTGGAAGCTGCCGTATCCGCTCAGCTTCTCGCTGAACGTCTTCGCGACCCCGATACCTGCGTTCAGGACTGGCTTCATCCTGTGGTCGACGTTGGGGTCGAACACCTCGCCCGACGTCTGTCCGTCGAAGGGCTCGGCGTCCAGAATCACGATGTCGAGTCCGTCGAACCACTCGATGGCGGCATGAAAGCCCCAGTCGTCCCCCGAGTAGGCGGCGCCGGCTCCGACAGAGACGGGATTGCGATACTTGGAGGCGATCCCGTCCTCGAAGCTGACCGCGACCTCCTGGACCGGCCCCGCCACCGTGCTCAGGTTGACGCCTACCTCGCCGCTCCCGAACAGCCGCAGGCTGGGCGTAGTGAGCGTGAGTCCGGCAGTCCACGTCTCGCTCAGGTTGGCCCGCAGACCGATCTTGGCCAACAGCCGCCAATGGCCGTAGCTGTAGTCCCGTGTCCGGACCGCGACGCCGGCGGAGAGGTCCTCAGCCACGACCGCCAGATCCGTGTCGCTCCTCGCTCTCTGGTTGCGGCTGGCCCCAAACAAAGTAACTCCCAACCCGACACGGTCAGAGAGCGGGACCGACCAGGTCAATCCGCCCCAGTACTCCGAGAGCCGCGAGTCGACGCGAAGACTCCCCGAGACCGTGCTCAGCTCCGGTACATCGATCTCATCTCCGGTCAGCTCCACGCTGCTGCCGAGGCGATACTCGAAGATGTGCCGAGTGATGAAGGAGTAAGCGAGGCGGGACTCGCCCAGGAAACCGAGGCGAATCTCTCCAGCTACCAGACCGGCGACGGCAGCGAAGCGTGTCGAGCTGATCTCGCTGCCGGGCCGGAAGATGTCCTTGAGGGCCAGGTTGTCGAGCTCGAAGACGTAGCCGGTGAGAAGGGCCTCCGGCCTCTCCACAAGCGCCAGAGCACCCGGGTTGTAATAGATGGCGCTCAGGTCTGAGCTGCTTCCAATCACGGCCCCGCCGAGCAGGCGGGCCCGATTGCCGTATTGGTTCGTCCACCAGTGGGAGTCCTGGGCGGTGGCGCTCCCGGGGAGCAGGGACAGGGCGACGACCGCCAGAAGAGCCGGCGTAAGCGTCCGTGGCCTGGTAAAGCACTCCGCGCGAGGGTCTCCCGTCCGTTTCACCGACTCGATCGTGGCCAAGTACCCTCCCGAATTGGGGAACGCGACGTGTGCACGAAGCCTGGCCAAAGGTAAATTGGCGAGTTGGCCGGGGCGAGCGCTCGAACAGGGAGATCCAGTGACTGAACTGCACGTCGAAAAGGCGTCCGGACCCGCCGCGGACACAGCGCCGCGTGAAACAGGCTTCAAGGGGCTCATGGCGGAGGTGCAGCGCGACAGCTACCGGAGGCTAGGCTGGCTGGCCACGGTCATGGGGGGGCTGATGCTCGTCCTGCTTCCCACACCCCTCGTACTCCCGGCGGGTGTGGAGCGGAACCTGGCGATTGAGTGGAACAGCAGGATTGTGCTCCTCGTTCTCTCCGCCGGCGTCGCCCTGCTGTGCAGACGCAAGAGCCTTCCCGCAGGGCTCTTTCCCGTGATCGCCTTGAGCTATGAGGTCGCCGTCGGAGCCGTGATAGGAACCGAGTTTCTGGCCTGGCCGGAGACGCTGGGGACCGGCACCTACCTCGGCGTCCCCCGCGCCACCGTGTGGGTGATCTTCTTCGCCAACGTAGTCCCTCTCCGGCCCCGCGATCACCTGGCGGGAGCGATTCTGGTCACGGCGGCCGTGCTGGCGTGGTTCGGGGTCTCCATCGCGATGGCCCGGACGCCGCCGGCCGAGGACGTCACCCGAACCCTGTTCGTCGAGATCGTCATCTCGATGGCCGTCACGGTCTTCCTGGCCTGGGTCTCGGCCCGGAGGGTGTACGGCCTGTCGCGAGCCCTTTCCCGAGCCCGGCAAGTGGGATCATACCAGCTCGTGCAGGAGCTGGGCCGGGGCGGAATGGGGGAAGTCTGGCGTGCGGAGCACCGCATGCTGGCCAGGCCGGCCGCGATCAAGCTGATTCGGACCGACAGGGTGGCGGGGAGCACACCGTCGGAGGCCGATCATTACCTGGAGCGCTTCCAGCGCGAGGTGCAGGCGACGGCCAGCCTGCGCTCGCCCCACACGATAGAGGTCTACGACTACGGGATCACTCCCGAGCGCTCGTTCTACTACGTGATGGAGCTCCTCGACGGGGTCGACCTCGAGGGCCTCGTGAAGACCCACGGTCCTCTTCCGGCAGGCCGCGCCGTCCACATGCTCCGCCAGACCTGCCATTCCCTCGCTGAGGCCCACGACGCGGGGCTGATTCACCGGGACATCAAGCCGGCAAACATCTTCGTCTGCCGGTACGGCCGGGACGTGGACCACGTGAAGGTCCTCGACTTCGGCCTCGTGAAGAAGGTGAAACGGATGGACGACTCCGCGCTCACCCAGATGGGCACATTCGCGGGCACGCCGGCGTTCGGCTCGCCCGAGGCCGCGGCAGGAAAGGTGGATGAGCTGGGGCCGGCCGCCGACGTCTACTCGCTGGGCTGCGTCGCCTACTGGCTGGTCACCGGGAAGACCGTCTTCAAGGCCGGAGGAGCCATGGAGATGCTCGCCGCTCACATCCGCGACGAACCCGAGGCTCCGTCGGCGCGCACCGAGACCCAGATCACGCCGGAGCTCGACCGGGTCATTCTGGACTGCCTCGCCAAGGACCCTGGCGAGCGGATCTCGTCGGCCGACGCGCTCGACGCCCGCCTCGCCGCGATACAGGAGACGGTACCGTGGCCCGAGGAGGAGGCGAGGTCGTGGTGGGTGCTGCACGGGCCGGGGCGGGAGAAGGGCTGATGGTCGCGCGCTTCCGGTGGTCGGCGCGCCTCCCGCGCCCATCGGCACGGCTCGCCGAGGCGGCGGTGGTGCTCGCGGCGGTGGTGCTCGCGGCGGTGGTGCCCGGGTCGGTCTCGCCGGCCGCTGCTCAGCAGGCGCGGCTCCTCTCAGATGACGCCCGCATCTCCCTGCTAACCATCCTTCCAGGACACCGGCAGGTCTACGAGGTGTTCGGGCACAGCGCGATCCGCGTGTACGATCCGGAGCTCGGAATCGACATCAGCTACAACTACGGCACCTTCGACTTCGGCGATTCGCCGTTCGCCGAGTTGGGATTCGTCGCCCGGTTCGCCTACGGCGACCTCGACTACAAACTGGCCGCGCAGGACGGCGAGCGGATGATCCGCTGGTACTGGTTCGAGAGGGGCCGCCCGCTGATCGAGCAGACGCTGGACCTCAAGCCGCTCGAGCGCGAGGCCATCGTCGCGTTTCTCCGTAACAACGCCCGTCCGGAGAACGCCTACTACAGGTACGACTTCTTCTTCGACAACTGCGCGACCCGGATCGTAGACGTGCTGGAGGCCACGGTTCCTGGCATCGGCTTCGACGCCCAGCCCCCGGGCCCGACCCTGCGCAGGCTGCTGGACCCCTACCTGGTGGAGCGGCCTCTGCTCCACCTGGGAATGGACCTGGGCTTGGGCATCCCCTCCGACAGGGAGGCGACTGCCAGGGAGGCAACCTTCCTGCCCGACTACCTGGCGGATTACCTGGCCAGCGGATCCGTGAGGCGCGAGGGCGAGAGCCGGCCTCTGGTGGCGAGGACCGACACGCTCTTCTGGTCGGCCGAGGCCGCTGCCCTGACGCCGGCACTGCCGTGGCCCACCATCACGCTGTGGCTCCTGCTCGGAGCGCTGGTGTGGATAACCCTCGGCGACTATCAGGAGGGACGGCGGGGGAGGCGAGTCCTCGATGGGACGTTCTACGGGCTACTCGGTGTAGCGGGGCTGTTGGTGGTCTTTCTGTGGTTCGTCTCGTTGCACCGCGTCACGAAGGGGAACATCAACCTGGCCTGGGCATTGCCCACCCACCTGGCCGTGGCCTGGGTCTTCCTGCGACGCAAGTCGTATGGCTGGCTCCGCCCGTACCTGGCCGTCACGGCAGCGCTGGCGGGAATCCTCCTGGCGGGGTGGCGGTTGTGGCCGCAGGACCTACCGACGGCGCTGTTGCCCCTTCTTCTGGCGGTGATCGTGAGGAGCGCCGGGCTGGCGCTCGCGCCGGCGCCCGACGATCCCTGCTAAAGGCCGTTCCGCTCCTGCCAGGCTGTCGTCGGCAGCTCCCGAAGGCCCGTCTCCGACTGGACCAGGAACACCGCCGCCAGCTCCTCTCTTTCCGCCGTTCGTAGCCCCTCCTCCGGCCCGAGGACGGCCAGCGCGGTGGCCCAGGCGTCGGCGTACATCGCCTCGTTGTGGAGTACCGCTACCGAGAAGCCGGTCAGGCGAACGGGGTATCCGGTGCGGGGATCTATGACGTGCGCATACCGCACTCCATCCCGCTCGTAGAAGTTCCGGTAGTCTCCGGAGGTCGCAACGGCCTCGTCGTGGAGCTCTACGGACCCGTGCATCCGGCGGGTCCCTGGCTCGGGAGCCTCGATGCCTACCCGCCAGGCCGTCCCGTCGGGCTTGCCACCCACCGAACGGACTTCCCCTCCCACCTCCACGGCGAAGTCGGCCAGCGAGAGGTCGACCAGCCCCCCGGTCACGCGATCCACCGCGTATCCCTTAGCGACGGCCGACAGGTCGACTTTCACCTCCGAGTCGGCCTTGGCCGCGGTGCCCGCGCTCTTGTCTATCCGGATCCGGTCGAGGCCGGTGAGGACACGCAGGCTGTCGACCGTCTCCTCGTCGGGTGGGATGGCGTCGGACGGATCACCTGCGCCAGGACCGAATCCCCAGGCCTCCACCAGCGGTCCGACCGTGATGTCGAGGGCTCCGCCGGTGCGTTCACCCACGATTCGGGCCGCTTCCAGGACCGCCAGAGTCGGCGGCGACAGCGCGAACGGCTCCCGGCTGTCGTGGCTGTTGAATCGCGAGATCTCGGACGAGGCGTCCCAGGTGGACATCAGGCGGTTCACCTCATCCAGGTTGGCCTGGATCGTGTCACGGATCGCTTCGAGGAGGACCAGCGATATCCCCTCCGGCAGGACGACTTTCACCGTCCAGGTCGTGCCCAGCGCTTCCCCGGAGAAGTCCCTCACTGCCAGCGACCGCTCGCCGTAGAACAGCCGGCCCACGGCCGAGCCGAGGCCCACGACCGCCACGAGGGCCAGCAGCAACAGGAGCCACGTCCAGCTCCTCTCTTCCCCGGCCGGCGCCGAATCGTGCGGTGGGGCGTTGGCGTTCGGGTCCGTCTCGGTGCCTTCGGGCGCGAACTGGCCTCCCGAATCTTCCACCGTCTCAGCCCGCCAGGGTCGCCACCATGATGGCCTTGGCGGTGTGCATGCGGTTCTCCGCCTGGTCCCACACGATGGAGCGCTCCGACTCGAAAACGTCCTCGGTCACTTCCATTCCGTCGAGGCCGTGCTCCTGGTAGATCTCCTCGCCCACGGCCGTCTCGCGGTTGTGGAAGGAGGGCAGGCAGTGCAGGAACTTCACCTCCGGATTCCGCGTCAGCTCGACGACCTGTCGGTTGACCTGGTACGGCTTGAGAAGCTCGATCCTCCGGGCCCACTTCTCGGGGGGCTCGCCCATCGAGAGCCACACGTCGGTGTACAGGAAGTCGGCGCCGGCGACGCCCTCCTCGACCTCCTCCGTCAGCACCAGACGGCCCCCGCTGAGCTCGGCGTACCCGCGACACCGATCCACCAGCTCGTCGAGCGGCCAGTTCCCTCGCGGGGCGCACAGGCGGACGTCCATGCCGAGCTTGGCGCCCCCAACCATCAGCGAGTTGCCCACGTTGTTGCGCGCATCTCCGAGGTAGCAGAACGAGATCTCCTCCGGCTCGCGCCCGGAGTGCTCGATCATCGTCATCACGTCGGCCACGACCTGCGTCGGATGATACTCGTCGGTCAGGCCGTTCCAGACGGGCACCCCGGAGAAGGCCGCCAGGACTTCCGCCCGCTCCTGACCGAAGCCGCGGTATTCGATCCCGTCGTACATCTGGCCCAGTACGCGGGCCGTGTCCTTGACCGACTCCTTGTGGCCCATCTGCGAGCCTGTCGGCCCAAGATACGTGACGTGGGCGCCCTGATCGTAGGCCGCCACCTCGAAGGCGCAGCGGGTGCGGGTGGACGTCTTCTCGAATATGAGAGCGACGTTCTTACCTCCCAGACGGGGCTTCTCTCGCTCCTCCCGCTTCGCCGCCTTGAGCTCGAACGAGAGCGAGAGGAGGTAGCGTAGCTCCTCCGGCGCGAAGTCCTCCAGCTTCAGGAAGCTGCGGTTCTTGAGGTCGATGGTCATGAGCTCCTCGTGTCGGTGCTGGCCGCTAGAGCACGCGATGGTGCGGCGCTCGGGCTATATTGTCTGTGAGTGGTGACCGCCCGGCAACAGGGGAAGCATCGTACCTCGAGGCCGGAGGGTACGTGAGGAGAATACCGGGCTCACAACTGCTGATGCCGCTTCTCGTTGCAGCCGCGCTCGTTGGCTGCTCCGACGTGTCGTTCTACATCTCGACGGGTGGCCTGGCCGACGCTCCGAACATCATCATCGTCTCCGGCAAGGGCTTCGTCCTGAAGGCGAGCGTGGTGCAGAGCAGCGGGTCCGCAGGCGGCGGAACGAGCGAACTCGTCGTCTCCGCCGACCTCGAGGCGGCGGATGGGGGACCCGTGACCGAGCCCCTGACGGCCGATTCCCTGTGGCTGGTGAGAGGCGACGAGGTGTGGGCCGGCGCGCTGCGAGCCGAACCGTCGGAGGGCGAGTCAACAGCCGGAGGCGAGCCGCCGCTGCGGCTCAGGTTCGTCTCATCGGGCGGGCCGGCGTGGGCTCCGGGCGAGGTCGTGGACGTCATCGTTCGCGTTCTCGCCGGAGGAGAGGAGCGCCTGCTCAGGCAGTCGGACCGCAAGATCCAGTAGCGTCAGGGCGGCCCGAGCCGGCCTCGTCTGTCGGCTCGAGTCCGCAGGCCACCGTCACGAGCGCGAGCCACGCGGCGCTCGACATACCCGCACGCATCACCACGAATAGCCGAGCGAGAACGTCAACCCGAAGTCGTTCGTCGACTCGCCCGTGTCCGGCTGCCGGCTGTCGAAGTCGTCGAAGAAGCGCAGGCCGAGGAAGAAGTCCTTGATCAGCTCGAAGGTGACGCGGGCCTCGAATCCGATCCTCCAGCGGCCCAGGTCGTTCAGGATCGGGATCACCGACAGGCTGCTCGTGATGTCGATCTCCGGGTTGTGGAACTTGAACAGCGCGTAATCGGCCACCAGAGGGAGCTGGGCCGTGTTCGTGCTCCCTTCCTTGTCCGTGAATCGCTCGTTCGCGTACGCGATCGCCGCGATAACCTGGAAGGTATGCAGGTTGGTCTGAAAGATGTCCCTCGCCCCGCCGACTCCGACGGTGCTTCGCAGATCGAGGCTGAGCTCCTGGTTCTGGTCCAGGGCGCCGATCAGAAGCACGGCCCAGCGCCCGGAGAACAGCCGCCGGGTGTCCAGGCTGAGCGAGTTCCGGCTGGTTCCGTCCGTGTCCTCTTGCCTCTGGTAATACGTGCTTCCGGACAGCTTCGAGGACCACTTCTCGCCGCGGTAGCTGAGCTCGCCCGACGAGCTCAGCGACCGGTTCCGGTTCGCCTTCTGGAAGTCGAACCCGAGGTCGATGTACCCGTCCAGCCGGCCCCAGAAGCCCGCCTTGATCGGAATAATGTAAACGACCCGCTTCATCTCGAGCGTTACCGTGTCGGAGAGAGTCACGAGCATGAATCCGGGCTCGCCGGTGGCGGAGAGGCGCCCGTAGTGCTTGACGCCCTCCTCGGTCTCGATCTCGAAGTAGTGCGTGCTGGTGATGTGGAGGATCCTCTCCCACTCGATCTTGATCGTGCCCATGTCGTGGGTCGAGTAGCGGAGTTTGCCCTTGCTCAGTTCCTTGATCTCGCCGGTGAGCCGGTCGCCGCGGTCCATGACGACCACGTCTGTCTTCTGGGCATAGAGAGGGTTGGCGGCGGCGAGGGCAGTCGCCACCGCTAGAGCCAGGATGACTCTCCCGGCAACCGCTTGTGATAAGCGAATACTCAAAGCTCAGCATCGGGCCGCCCGCCATCTCGCCTGGCGAGCGGTGTTCTGGTCGAGCGCGGGCACTTCTCCCGCCCGCGCCGGCCCGGTCAGGCTAGCCCTATACCCTCGTCCAGGTAGACGTCCTGGATGTGGTTCAGGAGCTTCACACCCTCGGCCATCGGCCGCTGGAACGCCTTGCGGCCAGAGATCAGGCCCGTGCCGCCCGCGCGCTTGTTGATGACCGCCGTACGGACGGCGTCGGCGAAGTCGTTCTCGCCCGAGGCGCCGCCGCTGTTGATCAAGCCCACCCGGCCCATGTAGCAGTTCGCCACCTGGTATCGGCACAGATCGATGGGGTGGTCCGAGGTCAGCTCGTCGTATATCCGCTGGTCGAAGCGCCCATACTTCACGCCGTCGGCGTTGAGCGCCAGGTAGCCGCCGTTGTTCTCCGGCAGCTTCTGTTTGACAATGTCGGCCTGAATCGTCACGCCCAGATGGTTGGCCTGCCCCGTGAGGTCGGCGCTCACGTGGTAGTCCTTGTCCTTCTTGAAGGCCGGGTTCCGCAGGTAGCACCACAGCACGGTCGCCATGCCCAGCTCGTGTGCGTAGGCGAACGCCTCGGCAACCTCTACGATCTGCCGGTTGCTCTCCTCGGAACCGTAGTAGATGGTGGCCCCCACCGCCGCGGCTCCCATGTCGTAGGCTTGCTGGATCGTGCCGAAGAACACCTGGTCGAAAGCGTTGGGGTAGGTCAGCAGCTGGTTGTGGTTGAACTTCACCAGGAACGGGATCCTGTGGGCGTATTTGCGCGCCACCGAGCCCAGCACGCCGAAGGTCGAGGCCACCGCGTTGCAGCCCCCCTCCATCGCCAGCTCGACGATCTTCTCGGGGTCGAAGTAATCGGGGTTCTTCGCGAAGCTGGCCCCGCCGGCGTGCTCTATCCCCTGATCCACGGGCAGGATCGACATGTAACCGGTCCCGGCGAGCCGACCGTGCTGGTAGATCCATGTCAGGTTGCCCAGGGCCCGGTTGTTGCGATCCGACATCACCCACACCCGGTCTATGAAGTCGGGACCGGGCGCGTTCAGGCGGTCCTTGGTGATGCCCTGGCACTCGTGCTCCAGGAGATAGGGGGCGTCGGCGCCCAACAGGCTGAGAATCTCGCTGTTCATCGGTCTCTGCGTGTGCGGGTTGAAGGTTGGAGTCGGCTTGGCGGAAGATGCGAGGCAGGCCAGGCGTTTGCCAGTGCGCGAACCGCGGGGCGTGGGGCGCGTCAGCCGTGCGAGACCGGAAACGTCAGTAGAGCGGCGGCCGCCGACACGAGGATCAGGGTTCCGAAGCCTAGAATCGTCTTCCGGACCTGTGCCGAGGAGAACTTCGTGCCAATGCCACCGAAGAACAGCACCGAGGCGAAGACGACCGTCAGCAGCACGTACTCGTCCGAGTGACCATCCACCTGCCGTGCGGCCAAGACGCGGGCTGCCGCCTCATCGGCATGCCGCGCCGCCACCGTGTCCTCAGAGATACGGTAATCCTCCATCACGAACGGGTGCGGCGGCGCGTCCGGGTTGTCGAGCGGGTCGGTGGCCAGCCAGGCGTCCACGGCGACCTCGAGCTCGGCGCGGAAACGCTGCTCGTAGAAGTCGGCCAGAGAATCGTTCGCGGCGCCGACGGCGCCGACCCAGTTCATGAAGATCACACCGTCCATCATCCGTCGCTGGTTCGCCAGCGAGGACCACAGCGTGGCTTGACGTCCGGCCGCACTGCTCTCGTTGAGCAGGAACGCCTGCTCACCGTCCCACTGCGCGGCCTGATACGCGCACCAGGCGGTGGCGATCGTGGCCAGGGACATCAGAAGCGCCGAGTACGCCTCGAGACGCCGGTCGCTCTTCGGAATCTGCTCGCTATTGACCTACGGCCCGCACATCGGACTCAGTACTCGACCCTGCCCTCGTTCTCCAGCCAGCGTCGGTGCGCCTCCCGAGAGCCCTCCACGTCGAGGACCCGGGTGTGCAGCGAACGCTCTTCCAGCGGTTTACCCATCTCTTCGTAGATGAACGAGTCGTCGAACCCAACGGCAGCCGCCTCATCGTGGGAGGTGGCGAAGTACAGGGCATCGGGTCGCGACCAGTACACCGCCCCCAGGCACATGGGACAGGGCTCGGAACTGCAGTAGATCTCGCAGCCCTCGAGCTGGAAGCTCCCCAGCGCGCGGCACGCCTCGCGGATCGCCTCCACTTCGGCGTGGGCCGTGGGATCGCCGAGCTCGGTGACCCGGTTGCGTCCGCGGGCGATGATCCGGCCGTCCCTGACCACGACCGCCCCGAACGGCCCGCCGCCGTGATCTACGTTCTCGGCGGCGATCCGGACCGCTTCGCGCATGAACTCGATTCGTGCCTGATCGTCCATCGTGCCTTTCACCGTGGCTGGCGCGGCCGCCGCTTTCTGGGAGGCCGACCCAAGGTAAAGCACGACGCGAACCGGAACCAGCGACCACCTGCGTCCTCCCTCCCGTATTGCCGGGTCCCGGAGGTTTGTACAGACTTAAGCGATAAGGTCAACTCGGGTCGCTACTCTCGAACACCGCCGAAGCCTCAACGGGAGGAGCCGTGAAGCGCGTCGAAGGCCTCTCCAAGCTCACGGGGCGTGAGCTGTATGTCGACGACCTGGCGGTCGACGACGTCCTGTGGGGGGGAACTGTCCGCAGCCCGGCGGCCCGCGGCAGAATACGCGAGGTGCGCTTCGGAAGCGGCGTCGACTGGTCCGAGTTCGTCGTCGTCGACCACCGCGACATTCCGGGCAGCAACGCCGTGTTTCTCATCGAGGACGATCAGCCGGTCCTGGCGTCCGACAGGGTGCGCCACCTCCACGAGCCCGTAGCTCTCCTGGCCCATCCCTCGCGACACGCCGTGCGGCGCGCCCTGCGGGAGGTCGAGGTCGTCATCGACCAGGAGCCGCCGCACCTGGATTACCGGCTCGAGGCCGCACCCGACCGGATTCAGTACGGCAACGACAACATCCTCAAGCATCTGCGAATCGAGAAGGGCCACGTGGAGAGGGCTCTCGCGGAATCGCCGGTGGTCGTCGAAGGAGTCTACGAGACCGGCGCTCAGGAGCACGTCTACCTGGAGCCGCAGGGAATGCTGGCCTGGGAAGAGGACGGGGTCATCACCGTGACGGGCTCGATGCAATGCCCGTACTATGTGGTCGACGCCTTCCGTTTCGCTCTCGAGCGCGAGAAGGACCGTATCCGGATCATTCAGGCCGCCACAATGGCTCTTCACGCAGCTCTCCTGGCCCTCAAGGCCAGCCGGCCGGTAAAGCTCATCTACGATCGCTCGGAGGACATGGCGGTCACCACGAAGCGGCACCCTTCCCGGGTCACGCACCGCACGGGAGTGGATCGCGACGGCCGGCTTCTGGTCCAGGACATCGAGGTCCTGCTGGACGGCGGTGCCTATGTCACGCTGTCGCCGGTGGTTCTGAGCCGCGCGATCATCCACGCGGGCGGCCCGTATCAGTGCGACAACGTTCGTATCGATGGCCGGGCGATGTTGACGAACTCGCCCCCGTTCGGTGCGTTCCGGGGCTTCGGCGCGCCTCAGACGCAGTTCGCCGTGGAGCGGCACATGGACCGCATCGCAGGTCGGCTCGGGATCGACCCGGTGGAGCTGCGGCGGACGAATCTCATAGACGCCGGAGGGTCGACCGCGACCGGCCAAGTGATCGACGACGGTGTCGACCGAGTGGCAGTAATGGAGCGGGCGCTCGAGCTGGCTGATTACAGCGGCAGGCGGGCCCGGCATGCCGAGTTCAACTCCGGCAGCCATACGCGGAAGCGAGGCATCGGCCTGGCCACCTTCTTCCACGGTGCCGGCTTCACCGGAGCAGGCGAGGTCTATCTGGACTCGGTGGTCCATGTGGCCGGGCTGCCGGACGGCAAGGTGGAAGTTCGCACCTCCAACGTCGAGATGGGCCAGGGCACGCTGACGATCTTCACAGAGCTCGCCGCCGCGCGTCTCGGCTGCCCCCCGGAAGAAGTCGTGATCGCCCCGGTCGACACCGCCCGGGTTCCCGACAGCGGCCCCACCGTTGCCTCGCGGACGGCGATGATCGTCGGCCACCTGGTCGAGGAGGCCTGCGACGACCTGCGGACGCGGCTCGGGCTGGCGGCGGGCGCCGACGGCGATAGCCTGAAGGAAGCCATAATGGGCTGGCACGAAGCCAACCCGGCCGACGAGCCGCTGGGCCAAGCCAGGCACGTGCAGCCGCCCCACATCGACTGGGACGAGGAGACCTACCGCGGTGACGCCTACGGCGCCTTCGGGTGGGCGACCTACGTGGCCGACGTCGAGGTCGACCTGCGCACCTTCGCTACCGAGGTTCGCGACTTCGTGGCCGTGCAGGAGGTGGGCAAGGTCCTCAACGAGACCCTGGCCAGGGGGCAGATCCAGGGCGGCGTGGTGCAGGCGCTGGGCTGGGCGCTGCTGGAGGAGTGCAAGTGGCGCGACGGGGCCATGGAGAACGCCCAGCTCACCAACTACATGATCCCGACCACTGCGGACGTCCCACCGATAAGGGTCGAATTCATGGAGGTGCCCTACCCGCATGGCGCGGCGGGCGCCAAGGGGATCGGAGAGCTGCCGTTCGACGGAGTCGCTCCCGCCGTGGCCAACGCGGTGGCGGAGGCCGTCGGGTGCGATCCCGACAGCATCCCGCTCACACCGGAGCGGCTCATGGAACTGATTGAGAGATGATGGAGATCACGTTCACGCTGAACGGAGAGCCCCGCATCGTGGAGGTCGATCCGGCGGATCGACTCCTGGACACCTTGCGCTACGGGCTGGGGCTGACCGGAACGAAGGAGGGCTGCGGAGAGGGAGAGTGCGGCGCCTGCACCGTCTTCCTGGACGGGCTGCCGGTCAACTCCTGCCTCGTGCCGTCCTACCAGGCCCGGGGACGCGCCGTGGAGACCGTCGAGGCGATACCCCCGGGCGAGCTGGACGCTCTCCACGCCAGTGGGGCCACCCAGTGCGGTGCCTGCACGCCCGGCGTCGTAGTCACGGCCCTGTGGGTTCGCCGCAATCCCGGGCTCCTGGCCACCCACTCCCTCCGCGAGCTCATGGCCGGCAACCTCTGCCGCTGCACGGGCTACGACGGGATCATCGACGGGCTGGAGGCGTGGATCCGGGAGGACGCTCCGTGACCGTCCTCCTTCCCCGAACCGTCGCCGAGGCCTGCGACCTCCTGTGCAAGCATGCGGGGGCGATTCCGGTGGCCGGCGGCACGGACCTCTGGGTCGAGTGGCCCCTGAGGGTCGACGAGCACGACCGGGCATACCTGGACCTGTCGGGCCTCGACGAGCTGCGTGCCCACCGATGGACCGACGACGAGCTTCTGCTGGGGGCTCTCACGACCTACTGGGACGTCATCGTCGATCCGCGGGCGAAGGCGGAGTTGCCGCTGCTGGTCGATGCGGCGCGTGAGGTGGGTGCGGTCCAGATCCAGGCTCGCGGAACGTGGGCGGGCAACATCGTCAACGCTTCTCCGGCCGCCGACGGCGTGCCGGTGCTGATGGCGTACGACGCCGTCGTCGTCCTTCAGTCGCGGGATTCGATCGACGAGGTGCCTCTCTCGGACTTCTACCTCGGCTACAAGGTGATGCGACGGCGCCCGGATCAGCTCGTCACGGCGATCCGAGTTCCGCTGCGAGGCTACGACTACCAGCTGTTCGAAAAGGTGGGGTCGCGGGCGGCGCAGACCATCACGAAGGTCGGCATCGCCGTGACCCGCCGTGCCGGGGAGTGGCGCGTAGTCGCCAACAGCGTCGCGCCCACGGTGTGCCGCTGCCGGACTGTGGAGGCGTTCCTGACCGCCGGACAGCGGGCGAGAGGACCCGACGACCTGATCGGGCCCATCCGCGAGGATGTCTCGCCGATCGATGACATCCGCTCGTCGGCCCGCTATCGGGAACAGGTGCTGGCTCGCCTGCTGTACTACGGACTGAAGGACGAATGTCCCTCGTTCAACTGAGCCGGGAGAATCGATGCCGGAGCTTTCTTTCTCTCTGAACGGAGACGCCGTAACGGTCGACTACCAGGACGGAATGAATCTCCTGGAAGTCCTTCGCGACGTGTGCGGGGTCAGCTCCCCGAAGGACGGCTGCTCGCCGCAGGGCGCCTGCGGATGCTGCACGATTCTGGTGGACGGTCGTGCCGTCCTGTCTTGCCTGCGAAAGCCGGAAACGGCCCAAGACAAGGCAATAACCACACTCGAGGGAATCCCGCAGGAGAAGCGCGAGTTGCTGGCGCGGGCCTTCGTGCGCGAGGGGGGGCTCCAGTGTGGCTACTGCACCCCCGGTATCCTCGCCCGAGCCGTCTCCGTGTTGGACCGCGACCCCGGTGCCGATGAGGGACAGGTTAAGAAGGCACTCTCCGGTCACCTCTGCCGGTGCACCGGATACCACCGCATCGTCGACGCCATACTCGCGGCGGGAGAGGCCTGGGTGGGTGGCGGTGAGCTCTCGAGTGACATGCCGCGGCGTCCCCACTTCTTCGGCGAGCAGCACGGGCTGGAGAGAGCGTCCGCCGGACCGGCCGAGGGAGTCGGCAGCTCGAGCGCCAAGTATCGTGGCGACGACCACGCGCTGGGAGAGAAGGACTACATCGCCGACATGACCGTGGAGCGCATGCTGCACGGCGCGGTGGTCCTGAGCCGTCACCCGCGCGCCCGGGTCCTGCGCATCGACGCCTCGAAGGCGGTCGTCATGCCCGGCGTCGAGCGCGTCGTGACTGCGGAGGACGTGCCTGGCGAGCGCCACGTGGGACTGGTCCGACCCGATTGGCCGGTCTTCGTCCGGGAGGGCGAGATCACGCGATGCGTGGGAGACGTGCTGGCCCTCGTGCTGGCGGACACCCGCTTCGCCGCCGGGCGGGCGGCCGAGGTGCTGGAGGAGGCCGTGCAGTACGAGGTCCTGGACCCGGTGGCCGACCCGCTGGAGGCCCTGACGGTCGGCGCGGCGGAGGTGCACGAGGGCGGCAACCTGCTGGAAGCGTGTGCCTTCTCGCGCGGTGACGTCGACGCGGCACTCGCCGCCTCGTCGCACGTCATCGAGCAGACCTTCGTCACCCAGCGCGTCGAGCACGCCTACCTAGAGCCGGAGGCGTGCCTCGTCGTCCCGGCGGAATCCGGAGACGCCGGCCACGGACCCGCGGAGGGCGCCCGTCTGAAGGTGTACACCCAGGGCCAGGGCGTCCACGACGATCAGGCTCAGATCGCCGCGGTCGTCGGACTCCCGCCCGCACAGGTCGAAGTCGAGCTCGTCACCAATGGCGGCGCCTTCGGTGGCAAGGAGGACCTGTCCATCCAGGCCCAGACAGCCGTCGCGGCGCTTCTCGCCGGCCGGCCGGTGCGCTCGATCCTGACCCGAGAGCAATCGATGCGGGTCCATCCCAAGCGCCACCCGATCACGCTTCACTACACCGCCGGGGCCGACGAGGAGGGACGGCTGACGGCGATCCGGGCCCGCATCGTGGGCGATACCGGTGCCTATGCCTCGGTGGGCATGAAGGTCCTGGAGCGAGCGGCCGGGCACTCCTGCGGACCGTACCGAGTCCCCGCCGTCGATATCGAGGCGAAGACGGTCTACACGAACAACCCGCCGTGCGGGGCGATGCGCGGTTTCGGAGCGAACCAGGCCGCCTTTGCCATCGAAGGGGTCATGGACCTCCTGGCCGAGCGGGTAGGAATCGACGGCTACGACATCCGCGAGCGGAACATATTGGCGCCGGGTGACCCCTTCGCCACGGGACAGATCATGACGCAGAGCTGCGGCATCCGGCAGACGCTGGAGGCCGTACGCGACGTGTACAAGAGTGCCCGCTACGCAGGCATCGGATGCGGGATAAAGAACACCGGCATCGGCAACGGGATGGACGACAGTGGTCGCCTGCTGATCAAGGTGCTGGATGGGGGCCGGATCGAGATCCTCACCGGGTACACCGAGATGGGCCAGGGCCTGTTCACGATCCTGCGCCAGGTGGTCACCGAGGAGACGGGCCTTTCACCCGAGGCCATGAGCGTTCGGGCGGCCAGCGACCCCCGGGTGGTGTGCGGGATGACCACGGCCTCGCGGGCGACCGCCCTCCTGACCGCCGCCGGCCAGCTCGCGGCCCGGAAGCTCGCGGCGGATCTGGAGGGGGAGAAGCTGAACGACCTCACGGGCCGCGAGTACCATGGCGAGTACGTATGCGACTTCACGGTCAAGCCGGGCGCCGGCGTCGAGAACCCCGTCACCCACGTGACGTTCAGCTACGCCACCCAGGTGGTGGTTCTCGACGAGAAGGGACGGCTGGAGCGCGTCGTGGCCGCCCACGACGTGGGAAGGGCGATCAACCCGCTCCAGTGCGTCGGCCAGATCGAGGGGGGAGTCCACATGGGCCTCGGATACGCCCTCTCGGAGGACTTCCCGTGCACCGAAGGTCAGCCGGACTCGCTACTGCTGCGTGACCTCGGCATCCTCAAGGCGAAGGAGACGCCACCGATAGATGTGATCCTGATCGAGGTGGCCGACGAGGTCGGAGGGTACGGGTCGAAGGGGGTGGGCGAGATCGGGCTGGTGCCGACCGCCGGCGCCGTGGCAGGGGCGTTACACGCCTTCGACGGGAAGCGCCGATTCAGGCTTCCCATGACCGACGCCCCGGCGGCAGCCCCATCCGTGCCGAAGTCACGGCGGGGATAGCCAGACGGGCATTCCAGGGAGCGCACAGGTTCGGGCGGGCCGCGCCGGCGGCCGCGATGTCTGCATGCGAGGGCGAAGGAGCTGATGGCCGAACTGTACCCGATTCCTTTTCCCGATCTGGTCTGCCGCATGCGGCGCGAGTTCGAAGCGTCAGGCTCGCTCTTCGACCTCCCCGTCCGCAAGTGGCATGTACCGGACGGGCAGATGGATTTCTCGGCCGTTCACTTCTCGCGCCGCGCCGCGACGCCTGTCGGACCCGCCGCCGGCCCTCACACCCAGCTCGCCCAGAACATCGTCCTGGCGTGGCTGGCCGGCAGCCGGATCATCGAGCTGAAGACCGTGCAGATCAACGACCGCCTCGAGATTCCGCGTCCCTGCATCCACGTTCCAAACATCGGTTACAACGTGGAGTGGTCGCAGGAGCTTCGGGTGGACGAGTCGCTGGCGGAGTACGCCAAGGCCGCCTACCTGATCGAGATCCTCAAGAGCACGCGCGCGTTCGGTGCGTTTCCGTCGGACGCCGGCTTCGACACGGTGTTCGACATCAGCGTCGGGTACGACCTCGAGGGGATCCGCAGCGGAAAGGTCGTGGGATTCATTCGAAGTCTTCAGCACGCAGGGCGTCTGTTCGAGGATCTGCGGAACCAGCTCACCGGTGACCTGAGCGGGTTCCGCGACCTGGAGCTCCCCGCGGCCATCTCCGACTGCGTCACGCTGTCGACCTTTCACGGCTGCCCTGCAGACCAGATCGAGTCGATCGCCCGCTTCCTGCTGGAGGAACTGGGTCTCCACGTGATCATCAAGCTCAACCCCACGCTGCTGGGCTTCGAGGAGGTAGAACACCTGCTGCACGAGCGGCTGGGTTACGAACATCTGGCCCTGCGGCGCGAGGCCTTCGATGTGGACCTCCAGTACGGCGATGGACTCGAGATCCTGCGCCGCCTGCGCGAGGTCGCCGAGGGACGAGGCTCGATCGTGGGTGCCAAGTTCACGAACACCCTGGTCGTGGAGAACGACGCGGCCATCTTCCCGACGCAGGCGGATCCCTACATGTATGTCTCGGGTCCGCCGCTGCACGTGATCTCGATGAACCTCATGCAGCGTTTCCGGGAGGATCTGGGCTTCGAGTTTCCGGTCTCGTTCTCGGCCGGCATAGACGTCAGGAACTTTTCCTCCGCCGTGGCCTGCGGGATGGTCCCGGTCACGACCTGTACCGATCTCCTGCGCCAGGGTGGCTTCGGCCGCCTGCCCGGCTACCTCCGCGGGTTGGCCCGGGAGATGGAGCGTTGCCGAGTCACTTCCCGGGAGGCATACGTGCTCGCCGCGGTGGACCACGGTGCCCGGTCGACGGAGGAAGCCCTGGGGGAATTCGAGGGGGGGGGCGAGATCTGGCGTCGCCACGGAGAGCGGATCGAAGCGCTCGCGGGCCGGGAGCCGGACGCGCTCCCCGCCGCGCTCAGGCTGGTTGCGGCCGAAGCCGGAATCGATGGCGATGCGCTGGTCCTGCAGGCCACGCGGGTTGCCGGTCGACTCAACGGCCGGAGCCTCGTGCCGGAACTGGCCGACGACCGCCGCTACCACGCGAGCGCCAACGCGAAAGTCCCCCGGCGGATCGACAGCGTCCTGGAGCTCTACGACTGCATCAACTGCGACCTGTGCATCTGGGCGTGTCCCAACGACGCCATCTTTGCGTACGACACGAGGCCGTTCGCCGCTCGGACGGAACGACTGTCGCCGGGGCCGTACGGAGGCCTGGCTCAATCCGAGGGCGAAGGCTTCCTGATCGGCACCGACCATCAGCTGGCGGTCTTCGAAGGAGCCTGCAACGAGTGCTCCAACTGCGAGATCTACTGCCCCGAGGAGGGTGCCCCGTTCACGGTGAAGGAGCAGGTCTTTCCGACCTTCGAGCGCTTTCGGGACGCGGCGACCGACGGCTTCTTCCGAGACGGCGACACGCTGTACGGCCGTCTCGGCGGGAGGGAGATCCGGCTGGAGGTGAACCAGACGGCGAACCGCGGTCGGCTGTCGGCCGACGGCATCGAGGTCGATCTGGAGTGGGAACCCCTGAGGGTCGTCGAGGGAAGTGGTGGCGAGCGCGACATCTCGATCGATACCTCCAGGCTGTGGCGGATGAAGACGGTGTGGGAGTCCATCTATCATTCGGCGAGGCCAAACCCCGTGAACCCGGACCCTCACTGAAGCGGAACCATGCGCAAGAAGATGATCAACCTGCGCATCCCGGCCGGCGGTGATGCCACGGCCTCGATGGAGATCCTGGTCGACGATGGCCGGATCGTGGACGTCGGGCCGCCGGGCGAAGAGCCGGCCGAGGACGGTGCGGAGGTAGTGGACCTCGGAGGAAGCCTGGTGCTTCCAGGCGCGATCGATGGTCACGTGCACTTCGACGACCCGGGCTTCACGCACCGCGAGAACTTCGAGTCGGGGACGCGGGCCGCTGCCGCGGGGGGTGTCTCCTGCATCGTGGATATGCCCTGCACCTCCATTCCACCGGTGACATCGGTGCCGAACCTCCACGCCAAGCTCGCGGTCATCGAGAAGAAGGCCCACGTCGACTTCATGCTCTGGGGCGGGGTCTCGGACAACGCCATGGGCGAGCCGGGCTGGCGGGAGAACCTGGAGGGCATCGTCGACGAGGGGGTCGCCTCCATCAAGGTGTACATGCTCTCGGGAATGGAGACCTTCCGCGACCTGTCGAGGATGCAGATCGCAGAGGTGCTCGAGGAGACCCGCCGACTGGGTGTCCCGGTGGGCGTCCACGCCGAGGACCGGGAGATGGTCCACGGCCTGGAGGCGCACCTGCGGGCACAGGGCACGGGAGCGCCTCTGGACTACGCTGCGTCGAGACCGGGCGCGGCCGAGGTCTCGGCCGTGGAAGCGATCAAGGAGCTGTGCCGGCTCACCGGCGCCCGTGCGCATATCGTCCACCTGGCCACGGGTCGCGCCCTGGACGTGGTGAGCGAAGCCCGCGAAGAGGGCCTCCGGCTGAGCGCCGAGACGTGCCCACACTTCCTGGAGTTCACGGCCGAGGATCTTCAGGCCCAGGGGGCGCTCCTCAAGACCGCCCCCGTGGTGAAGTCGGCCGCGGACCGGAACCGCCTGTGGCAGGGCCTGCTGACCGGCGAGCTGGAGTTCGTCGCCACGGACCACGCGGCGGGTCAGTGGCCGGAAGAGAAGCAGACGGGCTCGATCTGGACGGACTACGGAGGCGTCCCCGGGGTCGAGCTCTCGCTCCCTTACCTCTACTCCGAGGGCGTTCGAAAGGGCAGGATCAGCCTGGAGCGGCTCACCGAGGTCACGGCCTCGGCGCCGGCGCGCTTCTTCGGAATCGAGGGGCGCAAGGGGCGGATCGCTCCCGGCTTGGACGCCGACTTCGTGGTCCTCGACGAGGACGACAGGTGGATCGTGCGAGGCGAAGGTCTTCACAACCTCAACCGCTACACGCCATTGGAGGGATACGAGCTGACGGGAAGGGTGAAGGCGACGTTCGTGCGCGGACGTCAGGTGTACGGCCGGGAAGCCGACGGCTCGGAGTCGTTCGGCGAGCCCGGCAGCGGGCGGTGGATACGGCGAGAAGCGAGGCTCGAGCCGTGACCGAAGTGATCCTGCTCGGCAACGGTGCCGTGGTCACCGGCGGAGCCGATCCGCTGATCATCCACGGTGGCGGCGTCGCCTGGCGAGGCGACCGGATCGTGGCCGTCGGCCCGGAGGCCGCGCTCGCGGAGGAGTACCCGGAATCCGGCTACCTGGACGCCCGGGGCGGACTCATTCTGCCGGGATTGGTGAACCTGCACCATCACTTCTACTCGGCGCTCGCCCGCGGGTTGGCTCCGCGCACACCGATGAGGAACTTCCCGGAGATCCTGGACCGGCTATGGTGGCGCCTCGACCGGGCGCTCGATCCGGATTCCGTGCGGCTGTCGGCGCTGCTCTCGGCCGCCGACTGCGTTCGGTGGGGCTGCACGACGGTCTTCGACCACCACGCCTCGCCGTCGTTCATCGACCGGAGTCTGGACGCCATCGCCGACGCCGTAACGGCCGCCGGGATCTCGGCCGTCCTGTGTTACGAGGTCACCGATCGTAACGGTCAAGAAGGGGCGCTAGCCGGAATCGACGAGAATCTGCGGTTCCTGGCCGAACGGGCGGAGGACGAGCGGGTTCGCGGAGTCTTCGGCGTGCACGCGAGTTTCACGGTCCGGGACGAGACGCTGGCGCTCATCGCCGATCGGCGGCCGACCGGGGCGGGCTGTCACATCCACGTGGCCGAGGATCCGGTGGACGTCCGGGCATCGGTGGATGCCTTCGGGATCGGGCCCGTGCAGAGGCTGGAACGGTTCGGCCTGCTGGACGGACGGGCGCTGCTCGCCCACGGGATCCACCTCGAGGAGGCGGACTACCGGACCGCCGCCGCTGGCGGAGCGACCCTCCTTCACAACCCCGAGTCCAACGCCAACAACGGAGTCGGCCGGCTCGACGTGCCCGGTGTGTCGAGACTCGGCTGCCGGGTGGGCCTCGGCACCGACGGGATGTCGTCGGCGATGCTGCGCTCGCTCCGGTTCGCCTTCCTCGCCCTCCGGGGAGAGACGAAGGACCCGGCCGCGGGTTTCGAAGCGCTGCCCTCTCTTCTCGTTGCCAACGCGGAGTTGGCGGGAGAGTTTTTCGGTGAGCCCCTGCTCGGAGAGCTGACGCCCGGGGCGCCGGCGGACGTGATCGTCGTCGACGCGCCCCCACCGACGCACCTCGGATCCGACAACCTGTTCGGACAACTGATCTACGGGGCCAGCGAGGCGCCGGTGCGCCACACGGTGGCCCGAGGGCGCATCCTGCTCGAGGACTTCCGGCACACCACGCTGGATCCGGCGCGGCTGGCGGCCGAAGCACGGGAGCTGGCTCCGGGCGTGTGGGAGCGATTCCACTCGCTGGAGTGGAACACGCCGTATCTGGGACCGGAGCCCCACGCCGCGCCGTGAGAAAGGAGGCCTGACAGTGGCCGGCATCGTGAGCCAGGAGGCCCGCGGGAGGGCCGTCGAGCGCTGCCGCGAGCGAGGCGTTCTCATACCGACCTTCGCGCAGATGAGTAACCCGTCGGGCGTCGACGCGATCGTGCACGATTCGCTCTCCGGAGTCGACATGGAGGCGGTGGATCCGCTCAACCTGTTTCGCATCACGTGGCGGAACGACCCCGGGACAGGAGGTTTCGGCGAGGTGAACGCCGTGGAGTTCCCGTCCGAGCTCACAGGTGTGCCGGCGCGCATCGTAGGCCTCGTCGGAAAGCACTTCCCCACCGGCGCACACAAGGTAGGGGCCGCCTTCGGCTGTCTCGTCCCGCGCCTGGTGAGCGGCGAGTTCGACCCGACGCGCCACAAGGCGGTATGGCCATCGACCGGCAACTACTGCCGGGGCGGCGCCTTCGACAGTGCACTGCTCGGCTGCCAGGCGGTGGCGATCCTGCCCGAGGAGATGAGTCGTGAGCGCTTCCAGTGGCTCGAGGCGATCGGTGCAGAGATCATCGCCACGCCCGGCTGCGAGAGCAACGTCAAGGAGATCTTCGACCGGTGTTGGGAGATCCGTCGAACCCGTCCGGAGGCCGTGATCTTCAACCAGTTCAGCGAGTTCGGTAACTACCTGTGGCACTACGGAGTTACCGGACCTGCTGCCGAGTCGGTCTTTGAACGGTTCGCCCGGAAGGGGGACCGACTCGCAGGCTGGGTCGGCGCCACGGGCTCAGCGGGCACCCTGGCCGCCGGCGACTACCTCAGGAAGGCCTTCCCCGCCTGTCGAATCACCGCCGCGGAGGCTCTCCAGTGCCCCACGCTGCTGTCGGCGGGCTTCGGCGGCCACCGTATCGAGGGGATCGGCGACAAGCACGTCCCCTGGATACACAACGTACGGAACACCGACGTGGTCACGGCAATCGACGACGAGGCCACGATGCGGCTGTTGCGCCTGTTCAACGAGCCGGCAGGGCACGAGACGCTCGTGCGGCGCGGCGTGCCCGCTGAAGCGGTGAGCGACCTTCCGCTGCTGGGAATCTCCTCCATCTGCAACCTCCTCTCGGCCATCAAGACGGCGCGCTACTTGGAAATGGAGGGGAACGACGTGCTGCTCACCTCGCTTACCGACTCAGTCGAGCTCTACCGCAGCCGGCTTGACGAGCTCGAAGAGGAGAGAGGCCCTTACACCGAGGTGCAGGCGGAAGTGGACTACGAGCGCTTCCTGCTCGGGGCGACGACCGACCACCTGCGCGAGCTGCGGTACGCGGACCGCAAGGCGATCCATAACCTCAAGTACTTCACCTGGGTCGAGCAGCAGGGCAAGACGGCCGACGAGCTGGAGACCCTGTGGAGCCCCGTCTTCTGGGAGGAGCTGGCGGATCGACTTCCTGAGTGGGACGAGGCGATCGAGACCTTCAACGCCGACACAGGAGTTCTGGAGCGGATCCGGCTTCGGACCGGATCCCGGGCACCGGCCGGCTGAGACAGGAACACCGAATGAGCGAGACAACCGCCGCCTCTGGCGGCGCCGGGGCGCTCGAAGCCGCCCGGGGCTTCGAGGAGGACGTCGCCCGCTTCCTGCGCGAGATGATCGCCATTCCCGCGGAGAGCCGGCACGAGGGCGAGCGCTGCGAGCGGGTGCGCGCCGAGTACGAGAGGCTCGGATTCGACGAGGTCTTCATCGATCGTCTGGGGAACGTGGTGGCCCGAATCGGGAGCGGCCCCTTCAAGATCCTCATGGACGGACACATCGACTGCGTCGGAATCGGCGATCCGGAGGCGTGGACGATCGACCCGTTCGAGGGAAAGCTGGAGGACGGTCAGGTGTGGGGACGGGGTGCGGTCGATGAGCTTCCCGGCGTTGCCTGCATGGCGTACGGGGCAGCCATCGCCAGGGAACGGGGTCTGCCGGAGGAAGTGACGCTCTACCTCACGGCCTCGGTGATGGAGGAGGACTGCGACGGTTACTGTCTGCTCCATCTCATCGAGAACGAGGGCATCCGGCCGGACGTGGTGGTGATCGGCGAGCCCACCGACCTCGGGGTCTACCGGGGCCAGCGCGGGAGGGTCGAGGCCACCATCTCCACCCGCGGCGTCTCCTCGCACGCGGCTCACCCGGAGCAGGGAGTGAACGCCCTCTACCGCCTGGCTCCGATCCTGCTCGACGTGGAGGCCCTGAACGAACGACTTCCCACCGACGAGTTCCTTGGCAAGGGAACGGTGGTAGCCTCGTTCGTCGAGTGCACCTCGGCCTCGCTCAACGCCGTTCCGGCGGCGGCCCGCCTCTACGTCGACCGGCGCCTGACGGCGGGAGAGACCGTCGAGGGCGCTCTCTCGGAGCTGCGAGCGCTGCCTCACCTGGAAGATGCGGCCGTCGAGCTGCTCGAGTACGACGAACTGAGCTGGAGGGGCGAGCGTGCGCGCCAGGAGAAGTTCTTTCCTGCCTGGGTGATGCCGGAGGATCACCCGCTGGTGCAGGGGGTGGCGGATGCGGTCGCCGCTGTCACGGGAGGCCGGCCCCGGATCTCGCGGTGGTCGTTCTCCACCAACGGCGTGGCGAGCATGGGGCGGCACGGCATCTCTACCGTCGGATTCGCACCGGGGCGGGAGGAGCTGGCACACACCACCGAGGAGCACGTGAAGGTGGACGACCTGATAACCGCGACGGCCGTCTTCGGGCTGCTCCCCGGGACCCTGGCCGAGCGCAGGAGCTTGCTTCGGGCCGGCTAACAGTCTTCCCGGCGAGTCGGCTGGGACCGGATCCCAGACGATCACGAACGAGGAATACATGTACGAGGAGTTGCTCACGCCGGGCCTGAAAGGGCGCCACTTCATCACGACCCAGGATTGGAGCGTCGACGAGCTGGAGACGTTGTTCTCGCTCGCGTCGATGCTGAAGGCGGAGCGCGCGGCGGGCTCCCCGACCCGGCTTCTCCCGGACAAGACGCTGTACATGATCTTCTTCGACTCGTCGACACGGACGAGGAACTCGTTCGAGACGGGAATCACCCAGCTGGGAGGCCACGGCATATACCTCTCCCCGGACCGGATGCAGATCAGCCACGGCGAGAACGCGCGGGATACGGCCAAGGTCCTCTCCCGATACGGCGAGGCCATCGCGATCCGGCACTGCACGCATGGAGAGGGAAACTCCTATCTGCGGGAGGTGGCGGAGCACGCCAGCGTTCCCGTGATCAGCATGCAGTGCGACGTCTACCACCCGTGCCAGATTCTGGCGGACTACCTGACCATCCGGGAGCAGTTCGGCCAGACTCGGGGTCTCAAGATGGGCGTGGCATGGACGAGCGCGCCGAATTACGTGCGACCGATCTCCGTCCCTCAGAGCCTGATCCTGATGATGCCACGGTTCGGCATCGACGTGACCCTGGCGTACCCGCCGGAGTTCTGCCTGATGCCCGAGATCGAGGAGCAGGCCAGAGCGAACGCCGAGGCGGCGGATGCGCGGTTCGAGATCACGAACCGCTTCGAGCACGCCTTCGACGACGCCGACATCGTAATCCCCAAGTCTTGGGGGCCACTCGTCCACACCCGGGATCACGACGAGGGCATCCGTCTAATAGAGGCTTACCACGATTGGCGCTGTGACGCAGAACGCATGGCGCTCGGGAAGGAGCACCTGATCTACATGCACCCGCTACCGGCGGACCGCGGCCGCGAAGTGACGGACGAGGTAATCGACGGTCCGCAGTCGGTGGTCTACGACGAGGCCGAGAACCGCCTGCACGTCCAGAAGGCGCTCATGGCGCTGGTGATGTAATGGCGGGCTTCCGGCTCCGCTGCACGGAGTGTGGAGCGGAGTACGCGGAACACCCGGAGATACTGGTGTGCACCGCGTGCTCGACGAGGCAGGAGCGGGCCGGGCCGACCCGGGGCGTCCTGGAGGTGGTTCCGGACGTGGTTCCCGGCAACTGGCCCCCCGACGATCCGGCGGGAGAGGCTTTCCTGCGCTCCTTCCTGCCGCTGGCGCCGGATTCGCCGCTGCCGCCGCTTCCAGTCGGAGGCACTCCGCTGCTGGCAGCGCCACTGCTTCGCCAGGCCGTCGGCGTGGCGCGCCTGTGGGTCAAGGACGACACGCGGAACCCCAGCGGATCCACCAAGGACCGGGCCTCGTTCCTGGTGGTCGCGAAGGCGCTGGAGTACGGCTACGATACGATCGCCGCCGCATCCACGGGCAACGCGGCCACCGCTCTCGCCGCGGTGTGCGCCGCGGCGGGTGTGCGAGCCGTCGTGTTCGTTCCGGCCTCGGCTCCCGAGGCCAAGCTGGTGCAGATGCTGGCGTACGGCGCACAGGTGATTCCCGTGGAGGGCACCTACGACGACGCCTTCGAGCTGTGCCTGGCCGCCTGCGATGGGTTCGGCTGGTACAACCGCAACACCGCTTACAATCCCTTCACCATCGAGGGTAAGAAGACGGCGGGGCTGGAGATCGCCGCCTCCATGACGCCGGAGGCGCCGGACGTGGTCTTCGTTCCCACCGGAGACGGGGTGATCCTCGCCGGAGTCGCCAGGGGGTTCGAGGACCTGGTCCGCGCCGGCCTGCTCGAACGCGTGCCACGGCTGGTGGCGGTTCAGCCGGAGGGCTCGGCGGCGATCGCCACGGCCTGGCGCGAGGGAGCCGACTCCATCCGGCCCGTCCGCGGCGCGGCCAGCGTCGCCGACAGCCTGACCGTCGAGGCCCCGCGGAACGCGTTGCTGTGCCTGCGGAGGATCCGGGAGACGGGCGGCGCCGCGGTCGTGGTGCCGGATGCGGCGATCCTGGAGGCCATCCCGTTGTTGGCCGGGCGGGCGGGAGTATTCGCCGAGCCGTCGGCGGCAGCGGCCCTGGCAGGGCTCCTGGCGGCGCTCGAGGAAGGCCTCGTGGAGCCGGACGAGCGAACGGTTCTGCTCGTGACCGGAAGCGGGCTCAAGGACGTTCCGGCTGCCGCACGAGTCGTGCAGCGGCCGGAGTCCGTGGAGCTGCGGCTCGAGGCCGTGGCGGCCCGCCTCGGGCTCTGACCGCCGCGGTCTGCGCCTACTGCAACTGCTTGGCCAATCGAAGGATGAACTGCCAGGTGCGGTTGTTGATGTCCACGGCGCTCACCGCGTCGTTGAGTCCCCACGTGTACCGCGCGTCGAACGTGACCATCTCGCCGTTGGAAAGCTCGTAGTAGAACCCCCCGCCCACAGGCAGACCCCACTCGGTCCTCGAGTCGCCCAGGCTGGTGTCCCCGCAGTCGGCCTGGGCGTCGCTTCCGATGGTTGCCTTGCAGCTGACCGCGAAGCCGGCCGCGATACCGGTGTATGCGACGAAGTCCCACGTGCTCCCCAGCGGCGCCAGGATCTGCAGCAGCAGCGGGATCTCGATATAGTTGATCCGGAGGTCCAGCAAACCGTCCTGGGAGAGACCCTTTCCACCCTTCTGCGTGTAGTTGACGCCGAGCTGGGATGCGAAGTTCCGGTTGAGTCGGCTTTCGCCGTATATCCCGCCGATGAAGCCCCACTTGCTGTCGGTGCCGATCATGTAGTCGCCGTTCACCGTGGATGAGGTCGCCCCCAGGGTAAGACCGAACCGGTGTTGCTGAGCCTCGACGCGGGTGGGGGTTGCCGCCCCGATCAGGAACGCCGCGGATAGCAGCAGTCCGGTCTTCAGCACGCTGCGCACTGTCATCATGTAACCCTCATTCACAGGTGACGTCGAACGTAGTCTCGACTGTCTCGTCGGCCCGGACCGTTACGATCCGGGGGTTGTCGCCCTGCACCTGGCAGTTGAGGTCGACCTCCAGAAGCCGGACCACGTGGTCGAGGGAGGTGAGTGACGGAAACGTCACGTCGTCGCTGGGCCCGATGGACGACGAGAACTGGCCGTCGACCGTAACCGCGTACAGCGGGTCTATGTTGGACCCGGTGGTGCTCGTAACCACCTTCAGGCTTCCGACGGTCGTCCTCAGAACAGCGTGGATCTTCCCGACGGGTGGCGTCGAGTCAGGGGCGAACGGATCGATGTACTGCCACAGCCCTTCCGCCTTCGGCACGAACCGGAAGCGCTCGGAATTTCTCAGCCGATTGCTGTTGAAAGGCGCTCCGCCGGGCGGCTCCACCGTGCTCAGCACGCCGTGCTGCAACCCGTCCCGGTTCACCCACTCGATAGTGTCGCCGACTACGACCTGGACGCTGTCCTCGCCGAACGGTCCCTCGAAACTGTCGATCAGTATGCTGACCTGGACCACAGTCGTGAAGACGGTGAACTCCACGGCTGGGGCGTCGGCTCCGGCCACCGTGGCCCTGACCTGAGTCACCCCGAGCAGGGGTCCCAGCGTCAGCAGCACGTCGGCCTCACCCAGTACGTCGGTGAGCGTCTCCACCGCCGAGAGCGTCCCTACGCCCCCGCTGACCTCCCAACGAACCGTGGCCTCCTCCACCGGCTCGCCACGCGAGTCGGACGCCGCCACGGTGAGCGGCAGGGGAAGGACCTCGAGAGTACGGCCGTTCTGGAGATCACCCTCCACGATCTCCAGAATCTCGGCCTCGGCCGGTCCGGGACCTCCGCCGCCGACGCCGATGATCTGGTCGCCTCCGTTGTCCTCACAGCCCGCCAGCGACAGGGAGAGGGCGGCGGTGAGCGCCAGCGCGGCGAGGGCTGATCTCGTCTCCGGAGGCATGGACCTCAATCTACGATTCGCTGCCGACCAGCGCGGCAGACTCGGTCGTCGTCTCGGCGATCGGGGGAACTTCCATTGCCCTTGCATACGCCATGATCTCCTGGAGCGTCTCTTCCGGAACAGCCTGTTCGGGGTCGCAGCGCAGCTCCGAGCGATCCAGGTTCGGCGCGAGCACTTCCACCAGTAGCCCGTGGACGCCCGCGTCCAGGGCCGCCCGGCTCACCGAGGCAACGAGCGTCCAGGTGCCCGTGGCGTGCGAGGGGTCGCCGATCACCGGCAGCGGCGTGGCCCGGCGAAGCGGCTCAATGACCTCCAGGTCGAACTCCGATCGCGCGTCGCTCCAGGAACAGTCGCGCCGGACTCCGCGCTCACACAGGACGATGTCCCGGTTTCCCTCCCGGGCAACGTACTCGGCCGCGCACAGCCATTCTTCGAGGGTCGCGCTGAAGCCACGCTTGAGGAGAACCGGAAGGCCGGCGCGCCCGGCCTCCATGAGGAGAGGGAAGTTCTGCATCGACCGCGACCCTATCTGCAGCATGTCGGCCGTCGCAGCCACCCGCTCCACCATCCGCGGATCCTGCACCTCGGTCACGATGCCGAGCCCCGTCTCCTGGCGAATCCGCCCCAGGATGTCGAGGCCCTTCTCACCCAGGCCCTGGAATGCGTACGGGCTCGTTCGAGGCTTGAACGCACCGCCGCGAAGCAGCTTTCCGCCTGCACCCGCCACGGCACGGGCCGTGCTCAGAGTCTGCTCGTACGACTCGACCGCGCACGGCCCCGCGATCACCACGGGACGCTGGCCTCCGATCCCGACACCGGCCACGTCGACGACCCGGGTCACACCCGGATCCGCGAACTCAGGCCAGTTATGCCTGAGGATAGTGAGGTTGGATAGACCGCCCGTCATGGATGCTCGTCTGGGTTCGCGTGGCCGTGCCGAACTAGAGCAGGAAAAGATACACGGACTCCACCCGTTCTCCTAGGAGCCGGCCCGCCGGATCGCGTCCGCAATCTGCCGGCTCAAGCGCGCGACGGCACGGCTCTGGGCCTGGACCGAGGCCGCTACGGTCGGGTCGTCCGCCGGCTCGCTGATGTCCATGGGTTCCGATACGAGCGTGGCTCCGGTGTCGTCCCGAACCTCCCAGCTTCCTTGGAGGTGCGCGGGGCCAGTCCCATCGCGCTCGAAACGCGCCACATCAACACGGACCGAGTACTCAGGCTGGGCCGTGGCGTACCAAGGATGGCGCATCACGTCCTGGGTCCGCAGGAGGACACTGACGTTCTCGGCCAGTGTGTGGGCAAACGCTTCCTCCAGCGGCTCCGCCCAACGTTCCGTCTCCAGGAAGTCCAGCTCGTTGTTGGCGACGCGTGACGCCATGCGACTACGCTTCAGGTAGGCCGGGAACGTCACCGGCCCGACGCCGACTCTGACTTCGAACACTGGTCCCGCCGAGCGCGCGGCCTGCTCTCTGGAATCGCCCGTTAGACCCGCCGACGGATACAGGCCGGGATCATCGCCCAGGCTCGACAGCATATAGTAGCGAGTCGGATCCTCCTTCGGGTTCAGGGAGCACCCAGCCAGCAGGCCCGCGACGACAAAGGCGACGACAGGAACGGTGGGTGCGCGATTCGGTGTCATCAGTTCCCCTCCACGTTCTTGCCGCGCAGCAATGCGCTCGGGTTCTGTTGCAGGTAGTCAGCCAGCTCGGCGAACGCAGCCGCCGCCAAGCTCATCTCGTACAGCGACTTCTCGAGGTTGGTGAGGAGGGGCGAGCCGGGATCGATCACCGCGCTCAGGTTCGAGAGCGCCGCGGATAGATCGTCGGCCGCTTCCTCGAGCTCGGCGGAAGTCGCATCCACGCGGGGCCGAATGGAGGCCATCGTGGAATCGGCGGTAGCCGTGAGTCCCTGGATCGACCTCAGTGTCTCGCGCATCTCGGCCAGGGTGCTCGGGATGTCCGCCAGGGCGGCCCGCGTCTCCCTGCCAGATGCGAGCTCGCCTATGTTCTCGGCCGCGCCCGTTATGGCCGCCACCAGGCTTTCCACGTCGAGAGCCGTGAGCTTGGCCATCAGTCCCTGCACGTCGCGCTCCAGCCACTCCAGACCGGTCGAGATCGTGGGGACCTCGAACGCATGCACTGCAGGGTCGTCTACCATCTCTGCCGGGGACCCCGGATGCACGGCGAGCGCGATGTACTTTCGCCCGGTCAGGATACTCTCGACAGATAGCTCCGCGCGCATGCCGCCGGCCACCATCGCATCGACGACGGCTCGGTCTCCGACGTCGATGGCGGACCCCTCGCGACGCAGGAGTCCCCGGTCCAGCTCGTAGAACACGGGAATCCGAATGCTCTCCTCCCAGTCCTCGAACTCCTCGGCGGTGTCCATTAGCCGGTCCTGGGCCCTCAGCCGCACCGCCGTGACCTGTCCGATGCGCACGCCCATGAACTTGACGGGAGCGCCCGGGTTGAGGCCATTCACCGAGCCCTCGAACCAGGAGATGTACTCGACGGTGTCCTTGAACAGCTTGCCGCTACCCAAAATGATGATCGCCGCGACCGTCAAGGCCACGCCTCCGAGTATGAAGCCCCCCACGAGAGTGGGGTTGGCGCGTCTACCCATGCTCTTGCTCTCCCCGGCGCAGGAACGCCCGCACCGCGGGGTCCTTGGAATGGTCCCGAAGCTCGACCGGATGTCCTACGGCCGTCGCGGTACGGGTGGCGGTATCCAGAAAGATGGCCTTGGTGGCGATGGTGAAGATGCTCGGCAGCTCATGTGTCACGACGACGAACGTGGTACCGAGGCTTTCGCGCAACTCCAGGATCAACTGGTCCAGCAAGTGCGAGCTGATCGGATCGAGGCCCGCAGATGGCTCGTCAATGAACAGGATCTCGGGGTCGAGCGCCATGGCCCGGGCCAGCCCGGCCCGTTTTCGCATCCCGCCGCTGATCTCCGACGGGTAGTAGTCCTCGAAACCGCGAAGCCCGACGAGCGCCAGCTTGAGTGATACCACACTCCGGATGTCGGAATCACAGAGATCCGTGTACTCCTCCAGCGGCAGGGCGATATTCTCCGCCAGCGTCATGGAGCTCCACAAGGCCCCGCCCTGGAACAGGACCCCGAACCTGCGCAGGTATGTCTCGCGCACGCTCAGCGGCGCCCGGGTGAAGCTTTCCCCGTAGAAATGGATCTCGCCGGCCGCAGGCTCGATCATGCCCAGCAGGTGGCGCATGAGGGTGCTCTTGCCGCACCCGCTCCCGCCCATGATGACGAATACGTCGCCCGGCGATACGTCGAAGCTGATGTCCTGCATGACCACGAAATCGCCGTACGCCATGGTGAGGCGGCGCACGGAGATCTGGTCCATCGGGGTCCCCTCGGCGGCGGGCGGGATCGCGTCGTTCATCGGCTCAGATCCCGAACACCCAGGAGATCACCTGGGCCACCCCACAGGCCACGATGATCGCGACGACGCCGTGAACCACGGCGCGAGTCGCGGCATCTCCCACGGCGGAGGCGCTGCTGCCGGCATCCATGCCCTGCTTGCAGCCGGCGAGGGCTACCAGCAGACCGTACACGGTGCCCTTGATGACGCCCGGAAAGAAGTACTGCAGCTTGAGCGCCGAGGACGTCTGCTGCATGTACGCCATCGGTGAGATGTCGAGAAGACCCACCCCCACCGCATAGCCACCCAGGATCCCCACCAGATCCGCGTACACCGTGAGCAACGGCATCATGAGCACAAGTGCTACGACGCGCGGCACCACGAGGAACTCCAAGGGCGAGATCCCGGTGGTGCGCAGGGCATCGATCTCTTCGGTGACCTTCATCGTGCCGAGCTGGGCGGCGTACGCAGCTCCCGTTCTACCGGCGACGACGATCGCTGTCATGAACGCCGCCATGTCACGCACCATCCCGACGGCCACCAGGTCGGCCACGTAAATGGCCGCCCCGAAGCGCTGGAGCTGGACGGCACCGACGAAGGCGAGGATCAGTCCGAACAGGAAGCTGACCAGTGACACGATGCCGAGAGCGTCTGCACCCGCCTGCTGAATGAGAAGCCGGAGGTCCGACCTCCGGTAGCTTGCCTTGCCGCGCAGGAACCGGCCGAACGCCTGCGTCACCGCGCCGAGGAAGGTCAGCTCCTCCACCGCCTCATCGTAGGCCTTCAGCCCCCATCGCCCGAGGTGGACGAGCGGTGAACCCTTCGGCTCTTCGGCCCGTGTCCCCCGCTCGGGGACAGTCCGAGCGAGCTCCAGCAGGCGGCGCACTCCGTCGGGCAGGCCCGCGCGGTCCACCGGAACCTCACGTTCGTCGCACGCGTCCTCGACGCCCTGGAGGAATGTGAGCACACTGCTGTCCCACCCCCCGAGGTTCGCCGAATCATAGCGCACCCTGCCTGGCGTCGGCGGAGCATCAAGGGCCGCTTCCACGGCGGTCGTGCCCGGCAGGGGGGCCTGCAGCTGCCAGCTTCCGGCCAGGCCCACGACCAGGGCGTCGCCGGCTCGCTCCAGAGAAACCTTCGCGGGGTCCGGGATCGTGGCCGCGGCCCCGGGGAATGCGCTCGACTCGGGCATACTCAGGCGTCGCCGTCCGGCTCGGTGGGATCGACTCGAGGGTGATCGACACCGCCCGAGGGCGCCTCAGGGTCCGCGGCCCGCGCCCGCGGCGTCGTGTCGCCGCCCGGTGGGACCACGATCGGCAGATCCGCGACCGTCTCGGTGACCGGCATCTCTACCTTGGGGAGGTAGTCCTTGAACATCTCGCCGTAGATCTCCCATACGGTGATCCACAGGGCTGCCACGATCGGGCCGATGATGAAGCCAGCAGGACCGAAGAAGAAGATACCGCCGAGCGTGCTGAGCAGGACGAGCAGATCCGACATCTGCGTGTCACGGCCCACGAGGCGCGGCCGGAGCACGTTGTCCACCATTCCGACGATGACGGCGCACCAGGCCGCAAGGCCGATCGCCGGACCCGCGCGCCCCACGGCCAGAAGGTAGATGCACGCGGGAACCCACACGAACGCCGTGCCGATTCCCGGGATCACCGACAGGATGACCATCACGACGGTCCAGAACGCCCACCCCTCGATCCCGGCGACCCAGAACGCCAGGCCGGCCAGGCCTCCCTGTACGACGCCGATCACCAGGGTCCCCTTGATCGTGGCGCGGGCCACGGACACGAACTTCGAGACCAGCCGGTTCTCTGCTTCCGACTCCAGCGGAACGTAATAGAGCACCTTCGCCAGGTATGCCTTCCCGTCGATGAGGAAGAAGAACATCGCGTACAGCATGACGAACAGCTGGAAGAAGAACGCCGCCGTTCCGCGGCTCGCGGCCGCGACGGAGCTTACCAGAAACGTGCCCAGCCGGCCCGCGAATTCGGCCACCTTGGTCGATATGAGGTCCTGGTACGGCTGAATGGTCTCCCAGAAGGGCAGCCGCTGCAGGAGCCCGTCCAGTTCGTGCGCCTGCGACATCTCCCGCTCCACCCACGGTCCGACGGACTGGCTGACCTCGATCGCCTGTGCCACCACTATGCCCAGGAAGGCAAGAACCGGGACGATCAGCACTACGACGAACACGAGGATGGTCAGCACGGCGGCCGCGGCCTTGCGTCCCCCCAGGCTGCGGGCCAGCCGCTTGTAGAGTCCGTGGGTCATGCCGCTGAACACGGCGGCCAGAAAGACGCTCTGCAGGAAGCCGAAGATCATCCCTAAGAACAATGCGGTGATGACCAGCGCGAGGACGATCAGGAACAACCCCTCGAACTTCTTTCGGTCCGCGAGCATGTCCATGTGCGGCTCCCGTGTCGCATGTGGGGTGGACGCTGACCGAGAAGTTCGTCACGCCTGGCCAGATTCCGCAATCCCGGCGCCGCCTGTGCTTTCTTCCCGCCGTCCTTCTACGGAGGGCCGGCTAGTCCCGCCTCGGGCGGCCAGACCCTGCTAGACCTGGGTGGGCTAGAGAACCTGGTCGCTCGCCTCCGCGATCGCCTCGAAGGTCGCGCGAGCTGCGTCGACGATGGCGTCCTGATCGGCCGCTCCGATGCCCGCGCCGTCCATCTCGCGCTTGAAGGACGCCCAGCGCTCGGGCTGCGCGTCACCGTACGGATCCAGGTAGGCCAGACCCTCGCCCTCCAGTCCCCACACCCTGCGCAGTACCTGAGCCAGGAAGCGTGAGCCGTTGGTACTGCCCTCGAGCACGTACAGAGGTCCGAGCAGCGCGACGGCCCTGCTGCTCTCGATGCGCCTGACATCCTCGACGAAACGGGCGGTGGCGGGAAGGGCCTTCACCGATTCCGGCTCAACGCCGTAGAAGGCGAGGTCCGCCAGCAGATCCGGCACACGCATCCGATCGGCTCCAGCCACACGGGCGATCACCGGCTGCCCTTCCGACGACCGGACCACGGCCGACTCCAGCGCGCCGTGAATCAGGTAGAGCTGTCCGAGCCAGGCAGCGAATGTCTCGCGATCTATGTCGCCACGCGCGATCTGCCGCTGCAGTTGCCGCGACTCCGCGTGCTTGTGCAGCCCGCGGGTCTCCTCCTTGAGGCGAGCCATGATCGAGCTGGCGATGTCGTTCATTCGGCCATTCCTCCACGCAAACCGGCGCGTCCTTCGTTCGGTGAGTGAGACTCATTCTCAATCGTCCCGAGACTACCGGGACGCTTCCGTTTCTGTCAAGGTCGGCTTATCCTCTGTCGGCTCGGGTGGCCGCAGATCGCCGGCTGGGCCCGGAGGAGCGCCGAAGAGCTGAGACCTTAGGCAGAACGCAGGAGGGGCCCGCTCATGGATCCAACGACCGGCCAGCCGCGCGCCACGTGGGGCAGCAAGGCCGCGTTCATTCTCGCCGCGGCCGGGAGCGCCATCGGCCTGGGCAACATCTGGGGATTCCCCACGGTAGCGGGTCAGAACGGCGGGGCTGCCTTCCTGCTGATGTATCTGGTGGCGGTGGCCTTCATCGGAGCTCCCGTGATGCTGGCCGAGCTCATCGTCGGTCGGCGGACGCGCCGCAACCCCGTGGGCGCCTTCAAGGCCCTGGCACCGGGGACGGCGTGGGTCGCGGTGGGCGGCCTGGGCGTCCTGACGGGCGTCCTGATCCTCAGCTTCTACTCGGTTATCGCCGGCTGGACACTGGCTTACATCTTCAAGACCGTGACGGGGACGTTCGTCGCTGGAGTGGACACGGAGGCGATATTCGGCGAGCTGGCCGGCAGCCCTGTGGCTGCGATCGGATGGCACCTCCTGTTCATGGTCATCACGATCTACGTCGTTCTCGGGGGCGTGCGGGACGGCATCGAACGCTGGACGAAGGTGCTGATGCCGTTGCTGTTCGCCCTGCTCGTCCTCCTCGCGATCCGGGCCGTGACCCTTACCGGAGCGGGCGCGGGCCTCGAGTTCTACTTCAAGCCCGACTTCAGCAAGGTCACCGGCAGAGTCGTCCTGGCGGCCATCGGTCAGGCCTTCTTCAGCCTCAGCCTGGGCATGGGAGCCATGATCACCTACGGCTCCTACGTCTCCAAGCGCGACGACCTCGTATCTTCGGCGGCCTGGGTGACGGGCGCCGATACGGTGATCGCGATACTGGCGGGACTCATCATCTTCCCCACCCTCTTCCATGCCGGCCTCGAGCCCGGCGCCGGAGGTCCGGGGATGGTCTTCGTCGTCCTGACCTCGCTTCTGTCGTCGATACCGCCGGCGCCGTACGGCGGAGTGGTCTTCGGGACCGGCTTCTTCCTGCTGCTCGGGATCGCGGCGCTCACGTCGAGCGTCTCGCTGCTGGAGGTGGCGACCTCTTGGGCCGTCGACGAGCGGGGTGTATCGCGCCGGAGGGGAGCCATCACGCTGGGGGCCGTCGCCTTCCTGATCGGGATCCCCAGCGCTCTGGCCAACGGGGCGGTGGATAAGCTCACCAACCTTCCCGGACTGGGGACGGATTTCCTCTCCTTCCTGTTCCTGGTGTTCGGCCAGTACTCGCTGGTCATCGGCGCCCTGCTGATCAGCGTGTTCGTGGGCTGGGTATGGGGGGTGAAGGCGGCCGGCGAGGAGGTGCGGGAAAACGACGGCAAGTTCCCCCTCGGGCGTACCTGGGCGTTCCTGATCCGCTTCGTCTGTCCGATCGCCATCGTGGCGATCCTGATCTCGCTGGTCAGCGCGCTGGTCGGAGGATGAGGAAGGGCTAACCCGCGACCGTCCAGGTCCGACCGCCGTACAGGAGGTCAGCCAGTCCCCGTCCCTCGGCTTCGGGCTCGACCTGGGCCAGCACCTGCCGGTCGAAGGACGGCGCCGGGTCGTGATAGAGGACGCCGATCGCCATTGGGAAGTCCGGCGGCTCCAGGGATGCCAACAGAGTGGCGAGCGTCCGATTGGTCTCGTCATGGACCAGGATGTCGGCCTCGGTGACGCCTTCGACTCCGATCTCCACCACTTCCAGCTCCCACGCTCCGGGCCTCCCGCGCAGTCCCCGGGTATTCTCCGACCCGAACAGCAGCGGCCGGCCGTGCTCGACGTGGATCTGGGCCTCCGGCGCGATGGAGCGCTCGGTGAAGTCCGAGAACACAGCGTCGTTGAAGACGATGCAGTTCTGGAAGATCTCGACGAACGAGGTGCCCCGGTGAGCGTGCGCCTTCTTGAGAACGTCCACCAGGTGTGCCTGGCTGATGTCGATCGAGCGGGCCACGAAGCGGCCGCCGGATCCGAGGGCCACCGCGGCCGGACTGATCGGGTTGGATACCGATCCGCGCGGCGTCGTCGGCGAGAGCGTTCCGCGCCGCGAGGTAGGCGACACCTGCCCCTTGGTCAGCCCGTAGACCTCGTTGTTGAAGAGGAGGATGTTGAGGTCGACGTTACGCCTCAGGACGTGCACGAGGTGGTTGCCCCCGATGGAGAGGCCGTCGCCATCGCCCGTGATCACCCACACGTCCAGGTCCGGATTGGCCAGCTTGGTGCCGGTGGCGATGGCCGGGGCCCGGCCGTGAATCGTGTGGAATCCGTACGTCGCCATGTAGTACGGGAAGCGCGACGAGCAGCCGATCCCCGAGATGAACACCGTGTCCTCGCGTGGTACCTGGAGCTCGGCCAGCGTCTTCTGGATCGCTTTCAAGATCGCGTAATCGCCGCACCCCGGGCACCAGCGCACCTCCTGGTCGGAGGCGAAGTCCTTGGGCTTCAACGGTGTGGCAGGCGCCTCGCTCATGATCCCCTCACTCGGTGGACGACCCCGGCTCCGCGGCGATCGCTTCCTGGATGGCCTGTTCGACATCCGAGATCCTGAACGGACGCCCGGCCACCCAGTTCAGACCCTTGGCCGGTATCAGGTAGGTGCTCCGCAACATCGTCACGAGCTGGCCCGCGTTGAGCTCGGGCACCAGGACACCGTCGAAGCCCGAGAGCAGGTCTCCCAGGTTCCGGGGAAACGGGTTCAGGTACCGGAGATGGACGTGCGAGGCACGGATGCCCTGCGCGCGCGACCTCTCCACCGCCTTGTAGAGGGATCCGTAGGTGGAGCCCCAGCCGACCACGGCCAGCGGACCCCCTTCATCACCCAGCTCGACCCCCTGAAGCGGAATGCCCTCCGCTATGCCGGCGACCTTGGCCGCCCGCGTGCGCGTCATCTCCTGGTGGTTGTCCGGATCGTACGAGATATTCCCGGTCGCTTGATCGCGCTCGATGCCTCCGATGCGGTGCTCGAGCCCGGGC
>JBDGYE010000002.1:0-82080 GCA_039584255.1 Gemmatimonadota bacterium | reverse complement strand
CCGGGCATGGCCGAGCGGACGTACGCCGCCGCCTACGACACCGATAAGCTTCTAAGACGAGTCGAGCTTCTGTCCACCAGCATCGATGAGGCTCTCGATTCGATCTCCGTGCACCGGGACATCTTCCTGTCGCGGCCCTCGATTCGCCCCGTCCAGGCCGACGAGTCGTGGATCAGCTCCAGCTTCAGCCGGAGCCGGCATCATCCCGTCCTTCAGTACAACCGGCCTCACCCCGGTATGGACATCTCGGCCCGTGCCGGCAGCTCTATCCTCGCGACGGCACGGGGCCGAGTGAGCTTTGCCGGAAATCGAGCTGGTTACGGTAAGACGGTCGAGTTGGACCACGGGTTCGGGTACAGGACGCGTTACGCGCATGCCGCCAGCATCAACGTCAAGCGCGGACAGCTGGTAGAGCGCGGCGACGAACTGGGCCTTGTCGGGAAGACCGGCCTCGCCACGGCACCTCACCTCCACTACGAGGTGATGATCAACGGCCGCCAGGTGAACCCTCGCGAGTTCCTGCTGGACGACGTCATTTACGAATAGGGCGCCTGGGGTTGGCCTTCCGCGCCCGGCTCCGCCTCAGTGGTCTCCCAGAATACCGGTACGCCAAGCACGAAGATGTCGCGTACGGCGATTCCCCGGACACGCTCGCCTCGCGCAAGGTGATTGATCGGCCGCCGTCGGGCCGGTAGATTCCCGGCTCGCAAGACCAAATAGGCGCTTCATCGAACTGGAGATACGGATGCGCACCTATCGACTCTCCACCTGGATCGCGGCTGGGGCGGTTTTTGCCCTTGCTGGCTGCGGTGGATCGGACCTTACGGTCCAGGTTGTGGCCGATGGCCCGGAAGGTCCGGTTCCGCAGGCGAAGCTTCCGGTAACCTTCTATCCGTTCGACCGGGACTCCATCTTCGACGATTTGGACGCCGAAGCATCGTCGCCGAAGCCGGAGATTCCCGAGGCCATGCTCAACACCTTCGCAACAATCCGGGGGCTGCAGGAGCAGTGGCGGTCGAAGGAATCCGAGTGGTCGGGCGTGCGCGACCGGATGCAGACTCTCTCCGACGAGATGAACGCGATGGATCCGCGGGCCCGGGGCACCCGGGAGTACATGTCCAAGTACGAGGAGTTCGAGAGTCTGGAGGGCCGCGAGCAGGCTCTGAACAACGAGAAGACAGAGCTCTTCGAACGCTTCACCGCCCTCCAGGACTCGGTCACGGCCCAGGTCGACTCGTTCCGGATCGTTAGGGACAACTGGGAAGAGGAGGCGTACGCGGGGTATTTCGACATCGAGCAGGATCTGCTAACACAGCTCAAGCGGGAGGTCTACGAGGATACGACCAGCGCGGCGGGCTATGTGACGCGACGACTTCCCGGCGGGGACTGGTGGGTAACTACGCGGATCCGCGTTCCCGTAGGGGAGTTCTACTGGAACCTGAAGGTCGACAGCGATCTCGACACGCTGCGGCTGGACAGTCAGAACGGCGAGGAGCGGATCAGGCTCTGAGCCTGGCGAGCGTCAAACGCGGCCCGCGTGCTTCCTCTCCGGCGGTGCGCGGGCTTTGCACTCTGGAGCTATCCGTAGGCCTTTGATGGACTCTCGACGGCCCTCCGAGAACGTCGGCCTCTCTCTGGAAGTCGACCGCGACCACGTCGGCTGGCTGGTCTTCGATCAGCCGGGCTCCGCGGTGAACCTCCTGTCGGCGGCCGTGATGGAACAGCTCGACCACACCCTGTCGGAGCTCGAGTCCCGCATCGCCAACGGTCAACTGGTGGCCCTGGTCATCCGAAGCGGCAAGGAAGGCAGCTTCATCGCGGGCGCCGACGTGCGGGAGATCGCTGCTCTGCCGAACGCCGCGGCCGCGACGGCCGCCAGCGCGGAAGGACAGAGGATCTTCAGGCGTCTCGAGAGACTGCGAGTCCCGACCATCGCGGTCGTGGACGGCATCTGTGTCGGCGGCGGTACGGAGCTCATCCTGCACTGCGACCACCGCATCGCTTCGGATCGGAGCTGGACACGCATCGGGTCGCCAGAGGTGAGGCTCGGCATCTTACCGGGGTTCGGTGGGTGCGTGAAGCTGCCCCGCCTGTGCGGGATTCAGAACGCGCTGAGTATCATCCTCACGGGGAGGCCCGTGCGGCCCCGACGTGCGCGTCGGATAGGGCTCGTGGACCGGGTCGTAGAGCACGGCCGTCTCGACGCCGAGGTGAGCGCCTTCGTCGCCGAGGTTCTCGCGGGAAGCGTCCCCCCGGGCGGCGTACGACTCACGTTCTCACACCGGCTGCTCGAGGGCACCGCCACCGGCCGGAGCATTCTGTTCCGCATGGCCCGCCGCCGGACCGCAGCGGAGACCCGGGGTTTCTATCCGGCTCCAATACGCGCGATCGAGGTAGTTCGACAGGCCCTCGGCCTTCCGCCTGACGAGGCGTACGCGACGGAGGCGGCCGCCCTCGGGGAGCTCGCGGCAAGCGAAACCTCACGGAACCTGGTCAGGGTCTTCCTCCTCGGGCAGGGAGCGAAGAGAGCAGTGCCTGCGGCGGATCTGGAAGCCCGCCGGCCAGTGCACCGCGCGGCCGTCCTGGGAGCTGGGGTAATGGGCGGGGCGATCGCCGAGCTCATAGCGGCCCACGAAGTGCCGGTGCTCCTCAAGGACATCGACCAGGGCGCCCTGGATTCAGGGCTCCGACACGCGAGTTCGCTGCTCAAGAAGGCCGCCTCACGGGGCGTCTTCACAGAGGAGGAAGCGAGCCTCCGGTTCGCCCTCATTACCGGCACCCTGGACTACGAGGGATTCGACGAGACGGACGTGGCCATCGAGGCGGTGGTCGAGCTCATGCCCGTCAAGCAGCAGGTTCTGCGAGATGTGGAGGGACGGACAGACGAATCCACCGTACTCGCCACCAACACCAGCTCGCTCTCGGTAAGCGAGATGGCGTCGAAGCTCGATCGGCCCGAGCGGCTGGTCGGCCTCCATTTCTTCAACCCCGTGCACAAGATGCCGCTGGTCGAGGTGGTGACGTCGGATCGCACCGCTTCCGATGCGCTGGCGACAGTCTTCGGCTTCGCTCTGGACCTCGGCAAGACGCCGGTTATCGTGGCCGACCGGCCAGGGTTCCTGGTGAACCGTCTCCTGGGACCGTACCTCAACGAGGTCGGCCACTTGCTGGAGGACGAGTACTCCGTCCAGGAGATCGATGCCGCGCTCACGGCGTTTGGCATGCCGATGGGGCCGTGCCGTCTGCTGGACGAGATCGGACTGGACATCGCTCTCCATGCCAGCCGCGAAATGGCGGCCGCCCTCGGCCCGCGGCTGGAGCCGTCTGGCCTGATCGACCGCATGATCGAAGACGGGCGACTGGGCAGGAAGAACGATCGTGGCTTCTACCTGTACGACGGCGGAAAGAGCAAGGGGCCGGACCCCACGCTGAGCCGCCTGATGCAGAGCGAGGTCGGATCCCGGGTGAAGGTAGGATCGCAGGAGATTGCGAAACGGTGCCTCTACCTCATGGTCAACGAAGCCGCGTTGGCCCTCGAAGAGCAGATAGTGGCCGGGGCGGATGAGGTGGACCTCGCGATGGTGATGGGAACGGGATTCCCTCCCTTCCGTGGCGGCCTGCTGAGATGGGCAGACGCGGAGGGCGTGAAGACGATCCACCAAGGGCTGGCAGGCTACCTAGAGGCTCTCGGCAAGAGATTCTCCCCCGCTCCGCTGCTCGGGAAGATGGCGGAGCAAGACCAGACGTTTACCCATTCTTCGTAGGCGTCTTCTTCCCTGGCGGACGGGCCCGAGGGCCGCTTCGGAGACCTTGTACTCCCCCGGATCTCCGACGGTCGAAATCGTCTACACGCGTCTACCCTCAGACGTGGAGCGCTATAGCCAGGAACTCCTCCACGACGGCCCGGACTGCAAGATCAGCCTGATGGCACGCGGACCCGACTCGCCACTGCTGCGCATCGGCGAGATCGAAGTGGAGCCAGGAGGCGCGATTCTGTGGTTCGTCTTCGCGGGACGTCCGTACGAGGTGGCATCGGTCTACGACCCGGCCGGAGAGCACCTGGGTTACTACACGAACTTCGTCCAGCCCCCGGCTCTGCACACGGACTGCTGGCGGCTGACGGACCTCTATCTGGACGTGTGGCAGCCGGCCGGTGGCACTCCGCGTCTGCTGGATGAAGACGAGTTGGATGAGGCCGTCCGGAAGGGGCTGCTGGAGGAAGAGGCGGCGACGCACATTCGAACCGAAGCCGAGGCGGTGCTCCGCGCGGCGACCATCGGACGCTGGCCGCCCGTCCTCGTCAGGCGTAACGACCTGGACTCGGTGCCGGCCCTCCGGTTCCGGCGCGACGCCCCGGCGACCTTCTTCGCGAATCTCGTAATCGGTCGCTTCATCGCATTCGGCATATACGCTTTTGGCGCGGTTTCACTGATCTCGCTGGCCTTTGCCGCGCTCTCGGATGCCTTGGTGCCAGGCGGCTCGCCCGCGCGAATCGGGTGGCTCGCGGCCATCACCGTTTCGACGGCTCTGCTCCTGATCCTGGCCCTGGCAGGACGTCTTCCCGCAACGCGGCGTCCCAGGGTAGAGGAAGCCGTCACGGAGCGTATTCTCTTCATCGGGACCCTGGTCGCCGGTGTCGCGGTGCTTCTATATCCGGACAGCCGCCTGTGGAGGGGTGCCCTGGTGGGAGTGTATGGGGTCCTAGCTCTCTTCCTGGCCGTGTTCGCGGCGAGCAGGGCCCGATACGAGCACCGGTTCCCGGCCCTGGCGATCACCGGTCTGCTCGTCTGCGCCGCCGTCCTGCTGATCCTACTCTAGAACACGACGGCCGCGAGCCGCGGTTCCTCAGATCGGCCGCGTTCGGCCCCGCGGGATGACCATCAGGTCGCCCTCCACCGTGGCGTCGGTTCGTTCCGTCGGAGCGCCCGCTGCTACGACCTCACCTTCTTGAAGGAAGTTGTAGCGGTCGACGATGCCGCGGTGAATCCTGACTCCGCGGCCGACGTTGCAGTGGTCCATCACGATAGAATCGACGATCTCCGCTCCCGCATCGACGACCGTGTCACGACCGATGACCGAGCGAACGATACGCGCCCCGCGCACGACGGTCCCGACTCCGAGCGAGCAGTCCTCGACGGTTCCGGAGAGGATGCGCGGGCTCGACCTGTGGTACGCCTGGGAGTGAATCGGCCAGCGGCGGTTGTTGAGGTCGAATCGTGGCTCGGGACCGAGCAGGTCCATGTGAGCCGACCAGTAGCTCTGCAGCGTTCCCACGTCTCGCCAGTACCCGTGCTCCTCGTACGGCTTGACGCCGGGCACCTCGTTGCGGCTGAAGTCGTAGGCGCAGACCCTGTACTCCGGGTCATCCACCATCAGTGGAACGATCGTCTTGCCGAAGTCGGGCTCCAGGTCTTCCTCCACCACGCGCTTCAGGACGTTCACCAGCGCCCCGGGCTCGAAGATGTAGTTGCCCATGGACGAGTACGCCCAACCGGGCCTGCCAGGCATCGCCGGTGGATCGGCGGGCTTCTCCTTCCAGGCCACTATCGTATCGTCAGGAGCGGCCTCCGCCACTCCGAAGTCGCTCGCCTCGTCCACCGGAGCCGGTAACATGGCCACGCTGAGGTCGGCCCTCTTCTTCCGGTGAAACCAGATCATGTGGCCTATGTGCATGCGGTAGATGTGATCGGCGCCGAAGACGGCGATGAGGTCCGGCCGGTAGTCGTATATCAGGTTGAAGTTCTGATAGACGGCATCGGCCGTCCCCCGATACCACGTCTTCCCCACCCTCATCTGGGGCGGAACTACGGTCAGGAAGTCGTCCGGGTGCGGCGTGCTGAGCCTCCACCCTTCGCGGAGGTGGTGAATCAGCGACTGCGACCGGTACTGTACCAGGACGAAAGTGGAGTAGATGCCGGAGTTCAGCAGGCTGGACAGGACGAAATCGACGATTCGATAGCTCCCGCCGAAGGGCACCGATGGTTTGCTCCGTTCCTCCGTGAGCGGCATCAGCCTGCGTCCCTCGCCGCCAGCCATGACCAGGCCCAGAACCCGCAGATCCCCCCTCATCGGTGCGCACTCTCCCTTCTCGAGCCTCGCCTCGCCATCTCCCGGTACAGCTGCTCGTAACGCCGGCCGCTGGCCGACCAGGAGAAGTCCTGTCCCATTGCCGTCCGTATGATCCGCAGCATGACCTCGGGCTGCCGGTAGAGATCGAGCGCGGAGTCCAGCGCCGACGCAAGACCGGCGGCTGAGTACTCGTCGAACACGACGCCGGTCGCGTCTCCCGCGTCGATCGCCTCAGGCGTCGAGTCGACAACGCTGTCGGCCAGCCCCCCGACCCGGTGCACGACCGGCAGAGTGCCGTACGCCTGGCTGATCATCTGGTTCAGGCCGCACGGCTCGAAGGCGGAGGGCATCAGAAAGAAGTCCGCGCCCGCCTCTATCAGATGCGCCAGCCTCTCGGAGAACGCCACGCGGATCGCCACGTTACGGTTCTCTCTCGCCAGGCGGCGCAGAAGGCTCTCGAGCCGTTTCTCGCCCGTCCCCAGAAAGACGAACTGTGCGGGCCGGCCCGCGAGCTTCGAGCCGAGCTGCGTTACAAGTCCGAGGCCCTTCTGGTCCACCAGCCTCGAGACCATCCCGAACAGGGGCGTCTTCGGAGCGGCGGTGAGTCCGAACTCCTCCTGCAGGGCGCGCTTGCACTCCGCCTTGCCGCCCAAGTCGTCGCGGTCGAAGCACGCGGGTATGAGTCGATCCGTGGCCGGGCTCCAGGTCGTCGTGTCTATTCCGTTCAGGATGCCCTTGACCGGCGGGGCCATATCCGAGATGAGGTCCTCGAGACCGAACCCAAACTCCGGGGTGGCGATCTCGCGTGCGTAGGTAGGGCTCACGGTTGACACACGGTCGGCGTATATCAGCCCTCCCTTGAGGAAGCTCACCTGTCCGTAGATGCCCAGAGCGTTCGCGGATGCCAGCCCTTCCGGCAGCCCGACGTCCTCCAGCGCGTCGACCGGAAAGACTCCCTGGTACGCCATGTTGTGAAGAGTGAGCAGGACCGGCATATCTCCGAGCCCGGCGACCGGATCTGCCGCCCCCCCCGCTTTCAGGTAGACCGGTGCCAGTGCAGCCTGCCAGTCGTGACAGTGGATCACGTCGGGGGCTACCTCTTCGCGTGCCGTCGCCGCCAGCGCCGCCCTTACCAGCGTCGAGAAGCGCTCCGCGTTGTCCGGGTGGTCGCCACGGGGCGTGCCATACAGGCCTTCGCGGTCGAACAGCCGCGGCGCGTCGATCAGCCTCACCTCCACCCCCGCGATCGACTCCGTCTGCACCCGGATCGATACCGGGTCACGCCCGGCGACTCCGGCCTCGAGACTCAGCAGCTCTTCGACGGACTCGTATCCCGCCTGCCGGGTCTCCCGGTACAAAGGCAGATACAGAGCCACCTCGTGCCCGCGCGAAGCCAGGTAGCCGCTGAGGGCGCCAACCACGTCGCCCAGGCCGCCCGACTTGGCGAAGGGAACGGCCTCGCTGGCAACCTGGAGGATTCTCACGATTGTGCCTTCCGCCAGTAGACTGCTCGACGGCCGGGCAGGCGGATGGCCATCGATTCGGAGCTTATGAGCCAAAATATCCGCCAGTATTCGAGACCGCGACCGTGGGAATGGCGGACCGGGAGACCCTTGCTGTCGTTAGCGTCGGCGCGCCAGGGTATGTTGAGCGGCGTCGGCTAGGAATCGGGTGTAAGGCGGAGCGGCCGCGGAAGCCGTGAATCTGGTCACCGTAATCCAAGGAGGGGCCACAGCGTGGCCAGCGGAAAGCGTAAGGCACGTGTCCGGCGTGGATCCGGGGGCAGCAGGATCTGGCTGATCCTAGGATTCGTAGCCTTCTTCGTCGCCTTGTGGCTGCTGTGGGACACCCTGCCGGTCGCCCCGCTGAAGATCTTCGTGGTCCTCCTGCACGAGATCAGCCATGGCCTGATGGCGGTCGCCACGGGCGGGAGCATCGAGCGCATAGTGATCACCGCCGACCAGGGCGGCGCGTGCTATTGCGGCGGAGGGAATGCGTTCTTGACGCTGTCGGCCGGATACCTGGGAAGCCTCGGATGGGGAGCCCTTCTGCTCGTGCTGGCCCGCCGTGCACGAAGCTGGTCGCCCTGGGTGACCGGCTTCATAGGCGCGGCCATCATCGTGCTCAGCGCTCTCTACATCCGGGGCGCGTTCGGTCTGGGATTCGCGCTGGGAGCGGGGGGCGTACTCCTTCTGGCCGCAAGGTACGGCACACCGGTGGTAAACTCAGGCATCCTCTCGGTTCTCGGACTCACCAGCTGTCTCTACGCCATTCTGGACATCAAGAGCGACGTGCTGGACAGACCCGAGCTCCCGTCGGACGCGCGGCTGCTGTCCGAGCTCACGGGCGCACCTACCCTGTTCTGGGGACTGCTGTGGATCGCTGCGGGGTTGGCTGTGAGCTGGCTTCTGGTACGCTGGCTCCTGCGTGAGGCATAGCTGAAGCCCCCACGAGCCTCTTCACACAGCTGCGGGGATCTCGACCGAAACCGCCACGGGTCCCTTCACCTGGTCCCGGCCAGCCAGCTTCGCCTCGTACAGCCTGTTGTCGGCGCGCTCGAGCAGCCGCGAGATCTCCTCGCCGTGCTCCGGCCAGCTGGCCACACCGATGCTGATGGTGACGCTCACCGGAGTGCGGGTGGCCGGGATGCTGATGGCGTGGGCCGCCACCGCCTTTCGCAGGTTCTCCGCCATGTCGACCGCGCTGGCAGCAGGCGTCTCGGGCAGTGCTACCACGAACTCCTCGCCACCGATTCGGGCTACGAAGTCCTGAGCGCGAACACGATTCCGGATCACCCTGGACACGGAGCGGAGGGCAAGGTCCCCTGCCGCATGACCGTACGTGTCGTTGAACTGCTTGAAGTAGTCGATGTCGATGGCGGCGACTGAGATCGGCCTGCCGTAGCGTCGGGCCCGGGCTGCTTCTCCCGCCCACCTCTCTTCGAACGTGCGACGGTTCATGAGACCGGTAAGCGAGTCGGCAGCGGACAGGATGTGCGGCCTCCGCATGCGCAGGTTGACGACGGTCCCGATGATCCCCATCCCCATGAGCAGCATGATCCGCACAAGCTGGTCTCCGAGGCTGAATAGCCCGTAGACGTAGGGGTGGAAGTCGGCGCTGTTCATATCCCAGCCGCTGGCGGCTGTTGCCACCAGCGTGCCGTACTGGGCAGCGGCCGCGAAGCCCGCAAGTGCACAGGCACGATGGTCCAGCCGCATCACGGTGGCTGCCAGGGCGAGAAGGTAGATCGGATACAACACGAGGCTGTTCACAGCGGCGTGCGGGCTCCCGGCGAAGAGGAACGCCGCCAGGGCCGTCGTCACCATTGTCACGTCGAGTACGCTGGTCACGTAGCCGATCCACCAGCGGTAGACGACCTGCCTCACGATGATGTAGACGAGAACGGCGATCGGAAGGGCGGTCAGGCCGGCAGCGAGGTACACTCTGGCGGCCAGAGAAGTGGAATCGAGGAGGTATCCCCAGACCGCCAAGGACAGAAAGGCCACGGCGAAAGCGAGACGCGTGCGGGCGATGGAGATTTCGCCCGCGCCGCCGGACTGCAGTAGAGACTCCTGTGGCGGCTTCCAGAAGCGCCGCCAGGCTGTTCCGAGATGGTTCAAGTTGACCCTTCCGTGGCGCCGTCCCGCTCGTGCTGCGGAACCTCACGCCCCGGTGTTGAGCAAGGCGTGTGCCGTAGGTGCACCTATGGCACGCCACTGGTTCGAATTGTCTGAGAAGAAGGCGCGGAGACAGGCCAGAACTCCACGGAACCACTCGAATCGGCGGTCCGCTACGGTCGAAAAGGTGCAGAAATAGGCGTCGATGTGGACAGTATTGAGCGTGAACTGGGGTGCCTTCAAGACCGTAGACTGAGTTCTTCGTAACCGGCGCCATGGTGAGACGCCAAGGGATGTGGTATCCCGCAAGATAAGGCGCCAAAGGCGAATCCGTCGTCTCCCGGGCAGGACTCGTCGAGGCGGAGACCGTAGAGGCGGCCCTGGGCTTCCCCGGCTGGCGTCCCGATTTGCGGCATGACGCAGGACCTGTGAGAATTGCTCTTCGGCGACACCAGGCGAACCCGAGGTGATCCGATGTCTCTGCTGATCCGAGAAGCCGTGCGGGACGACCGCGATCGCATCGTGCTCTTCAACCGGGCGATGGCGCGGGAAACAGAGGGACGGGAACTCGATCAGCGAGTGGTGACAAAGGGTGTGGAGAAGTTGCTGGCCGATCCCAAGAAGGGACGTTACTTCGTGGCGGAGACCGAGGGCGAGCTCGTCGGACAGGTTGCGGTCACGACGGAATGGAGCGACTGGCGCAATGGATACGTCTGGTGGCTCCAGAGTGTCTACGTCTCGAAGCGCTACCGTCGGGAGGGCGTGTACCGTCGACTCCATTTGCAGGTGCAGGAGACGGCGCGTGAGCAGGGAGCTATCGGCCTGCGCCTCTATGTAGAGCGCGACAACGGGCCGGCGCAGGCCACCTACCGATCGTTGGGCATGCGAGAGTCACAGTATCTCATGTTCGAGGAGATGTGGGTGTGAGCGCTGTTATAGCACACCGTCCACCTCCTCGACGGGCGAGGTGTCGCCTCGAGTGTCGCCACTCTCTGAGAAGACGCGCCGCTCTCAGACATTGGCCTGGGCGGTTCCCCCGCTTCTGAACCCCCGGCGAAAACCGGCGGTTTGCGCCGGGCGCGCGTCCGCGTCGTGCGTTCCCGCCGATTAAGCGGCGATCTTGTAGCGGCCACCCAACAGGTCTGACAGGCAGATCGCTTGATTTTTAGGCCTTTTCTGTCTGGCCTTGATATTGCGATGGCTGTCTCTGTCCAGTAATCCCAATCCTCAAGGAGGCATTGATGCTCGCACCGATCAAGGCACTTTGGAAGGATGAATCGGGTCAGGACCTGGTGGAGTACGCTCTGCTTGTGGCCCTGATCGCGATCATTGTGATCGCGGCTCTCCGACTTCTCGGGCCGACGATCGCCAACGTCTTCAACAACATCGAGAGCGAACTCTCCTCCGTCTAGACCGGAGCGGCTATTCGGAGTGAGTTCCTCTAGCGCCCGGCACCACGCCGGGCGCTTTTGCTTAGCATGTCACCAATCCCGACTGCCGGGAGTAGGGGCGCGGCGCTCATTCCGCAACCCTCACGCGGAACGGTGGCTGACCCGGAAAGAGGTCGGGGCGGCCCGGGAGCCGCCCCGACCCGAAAACGGCGGGTTGCGGGTTGGGCCTACCGGTAGGCGAACCCGATGTTGAAGCCCCAGTACTTCTGATCACCGGCGCCGCCCGCGGGATTACTTGTTGTGTCGGCGCAACACCGGAGGTCAGGGCGGTCGCGCGCGCGGCCCTTCTTCAGCTTCGCCCTTCGTCTGCGAATCGGACCGCCGAATGCCCGGCGGGGTCGGACCAAGCTGGCCTCCCGGTCTTGTATGCATAGACCGTAATCCCATCTGACAGTGGTAGTTACGGCTTCGACACTCTACACCGGCGGCCGGGCTGGACGAGAGCGGCAGATGGAACTCGCTTGGCGGAGGTCTGGGGGGAGGCGACCGACCGGGACACGTACCGCGCGGAACTTGCACCGGTCGGTCTCGGGGCCCGAGACCCCGTCTCGTCACGCGATCGAGGAGGCCGGGAGTGCTGACAGCGGCGATTCTGCTGATCCTGGTGGCCAATGGACTGATACTGGTCCATGAGCTGGGCCACCTGTTCGCCGCCAAGTGGGCAGGGATGCCGGTGCAGTCGTTCTCGGTAGGATTCGGCCCGCCTCTGTTCGCCTTTCGAATAGGCCCTACCCGCTACCAGCTGGCACTCGTTCCGCTCGGCGGATTCGTCCGTATCATGGGCATGCGCGGCACCGAGGAAGAGCGGCGGGAGTGGCCCACCGGCTTCGCGTTCCAGTCGCTCGGACGCCGGATCTGCGTCGTGTCGGCAGGGGTCCTCGCCAACGCCTGGCTGGCGGCGATTCTCTTCGCCGGACTCGCCCTGACAGGCGGCGCTACGGTCCCCACGCCGGCCCGCGTCGAGGCCGTCTTCGAAGAGGATCTTCCGGCCCAGGCGGAGGGGTGGGCCGCGCTTCCCAGGAACGTCGACATCGTCCGGCTGGGTGAGCGAGAGGTCAAGGCGTGGGGCGAGTTCGCTCTGGCCCTGCTCGGCACCGAGGCTGGAAGCCAGTTGCACTATTGCAGGCGCTCCTCCCACCGCTGCCGCCGGTGCTCGGACGCATTGACGCCGGCTCACCGGCCGAGGCCTCGGGACTGCGCACGGGCGACCGCATCGTAGCGGTCGACGGGGCTCCCGTGAAGTCGTTCATGGACTGGTTGGAGGCCGCTCCGGTTGCGCCGACCGGTTCCCTGACCCTCCGGATCCTCAGAGATGGAGGCGGCCTCGATGTGGTGGTCGCGCCGCCCGCCGGTGATTACACCTCGATGGGAAGCCTGGGCTGGATCGGAGCGAACCTTGGAACGGAGCAGCAGGCCACAGACGTGGGCGGGGCCGTCGCCTACGGGGCCCGCGAGGTGGAGCGTCACACCCGGCTGATCGCGGAAAGCGGAAGACTGCTAGTCACAGGCGCCGTTGGTCTTCGCGAGGTGGCCGGCCCGGTGCAGATCGCGCGGATGAGCCAGCGCGCGTTCAGTATGAATTGGTACCAGTTCTTCGCGTTCGTGGCCTTCCTGTCGCTCAATCTGGCCATCCTCAACTTCCTGCCCATCCCGGTCCTGGACGGGGGTCACTTCGCCCTCCTGCTGGCGGAGGGTGTGGCCGGACGTCCGCTCCCGGCGGGGGTCTACCGATATGGCAACGTGGCGGGCGCCACGGTCGTCGTCTTCTTCATGGCGTTCGCACTCCTCAACGACTTCCTGAAGCTCTTCGGCTTCTAGTCCGCCGGGTCCTCCGCGAACGTTTCGTTCCTCCCGATCGTCGCGTCCTCGCTGCGGCCGGTAAACGGAGCGCAAGCCCGAGCTGTCATGTAGATTAGGATTCGAACCCCGGGCGTCTGCCGGGGTCATTATGGGACGTGGATGGGCGGAGGCTCCAGAATCCCCCGACCCATGGTCGAAAGGCCGGCGGGCTCGGCGTCGAGGACGCCGTCCGACTCACTACAGACTCAAGGTTTCCAGATGATACCCCTGACATGTGCTCGCAAAGCGCTGGTCGGCGTGACGGTCGCCCTTGCCACGACGGCCGCGGTCGCGGGCGCGGCTCTGGCCCAGGAGGCCGAGCAGGAGGCGAGACCCGGCGCCATCACTCTCGAAAGGCTGCACCGGAGCCGCGATTTCCTTCCCGACCTCTTCGGACCGGCGCGGTGGCTGAGCGACGGCACGGCCTACACGACCCTGGAGCGCTCGGAAAGCGGCGCTGGCGGTAGCGACATCGTCAAGTACGATGCCGAGACCGGCGGGCGAGAGGTTCTTGTATCGGCACGGCGTTTGGTTCCCGAAGGCGGTTCCAGGCCCCTCTCGATCGAGGGCTACGAGTGGTCGGCCGACGGAAGCAAGCTGCTGGTCTACACCAACTCCAGGCGCGTCTGGCGCTTCAATACGCGCGGAGACTACTGGGTATTGGACCTGGAGGCCGGTGCGCTGCGGCAGATGGGAGCCGACCGCCCCGAGTCCAGCCTCATGTACGCCAAGTTCGATCCGGCGGGGGAGCGCCTCGGCTACGTGAGCGAGAACAACCTGTACGCCGAGGACATCGCGTCCGGAGAGGTCGTACAGCTCACTGCCGATGGCTCGGAGACGATCATCAACGGGAACTTCGACTGGGTGTACGAGGAGGAGTTCTGGATGCCGCTGCCGGCAGACGGTTGGAGGTGGAGCCCAGACGGCGAACGGATCGCCTTCTGGCAGCTCGACGCCGAAGGAATAGGCGTCTTTCAGATGATCAATAACACGGACTCGATCTACTCGTTCACGATCCCGGTGCAGTTCCCGAAGGTGGGGACCCCCAACTCCGCGGCGAAGATCGGCATCGTGAGCTCGCGGGGAGGAGAGGCGGTCTGGTGTGACCTGCCGGGCGACCTGCGCGACAACTACGTGTCGCGCATGGAGTGGTCCGGCAACTCTGACGAAGTGGCGCTGCAGCGAGAGAACCGGCGCCAGAACGAGAACAGGGTCATGCTGTGCGACGCCCGTTCGGGCGCCATGCGGACCCTGCTGGTCGAGACCGACGAGGCATATCTGGATCCGGTGGACGACTGGACGTGGCTGGATGGTGACCGGCACATGATCTGGGTCAGCGAGCGCTCGGGTTGGCGTCACCTGTATACTGTCTCCCGCGAGGACGGAGAGCTCGAGCCGGTCACCTCGGGCGAGTGGGAGATCATCGAGGTCGAGCAGATAGACGAGAAGGGCGGCTGGGTCTACTTCTACGCCTCCCCCGAGACCGCCACGCAGCGTCACCTGCACCGAACGAGGCTCGACGGCTCGGGCGAGCCGCAGCGTCTCACGCCGGAGGATCAGCCGGGGACCCACAGATACCGGATCGCACCGGGTGCCCGCTTCGCTCTTCACACGTGGTCTTCGTTCGGCGTACCCGCCACCACGGAGCTCGTAAGCCTTCCGGACCACAGGTCACTGCAGACGCTGGTCGACAACGCAAGGCTTAAGGAGACGCTGGCGCAGGTCGACCAGGGCGAGTTCGAGTTCGTCCAGGTGGACATCGGCGAGGCCATGCTGGACGCCTGGATCATGTACCCGCCCGACTTCGACCCGACGAAGAGGTACCCGGTGCTGTTCTACGCCTACAGCGCACCGTCCTCGCAGACGGTGGTGAACCGGTACGACATCGGGACTTACCCGTGGCACCTGATGCTGACGCAGCAGGGGTACATCGTGGCCAGCGTGGACAACCGGGGCACTCCGGGGCCGCGCGGGCGCGCCTGGCGAAAGGCGCAGTACCGGAAGATGGGTCGGCTGAACTCGGCCGACCAGGCCGCGGCGGCGAAGAAGATCGCGGAGCGTCCCTACGTCGACTCGTCGCGCCTGGGAATCTGGGGCTGGAGCGGCGGAGGCGGCGTTACCCTGAACGTCATGTTCCGCTACCCGGAGGTGTACAGCACCGGGATGGCCGTGGCAACGCTGACGGATCTGAGGAACTATGATACGATCTATATGGAGCGGTACATGGGTCTCCCCCGGGAGAATCCCGAGGACTACGAGGCGGCCTCGCCCATCAACTACGCCCGGAACCTCGAGGGCAATCTCCTGATCGTGCACGGAACGGCCGACGACAACGTGCATTATCAGAACGCCGAGATGCTCATCAACGAGCTGATCGAGCACAACAAGCACTTCACAATGCTGGCCTACCCGGGCCGCTCGCACAGCATCTACCGGCCGCCCGGAACGCGACTGCACCTGTTCACGTACCTGACGCGTTACCTGAACGAGAACATGCCTCCGGGCGGAGTCTAGCAAGAAACGACGAGCTGAGAAGACGTGACCATCGGGGCAGGCTGCCGCTGAACGGTCCGCGGCATCGCGAGGGCCCGGTCGGGTCCTTCCGCGAACGGGCCGGGCCTTACTGCCTCACCTGTCCCTCGATGTACGCCTTGATCTGCGGCCCGACGGGCGCCGCGGGGTGGGTCTCGATGATGCGGTCGGCGAGAGCGTCCGCCCGGCGGAGGTCGCCTCTCTTCAAGTAGTGGTCGGCCAGGGCGAACATGTATTCGAGGTTGTCGGGCTCGGCTTCGAGGGCGGCGCGAAGCGCCGTCTCCGCCTCGTCCATCCGCCCGAGCTGTTGCCACAACAGGCCCAGGTTGTAGCGGATCCGCGTTCGCTGCGGGAGCCGATCGGCTGCCTGCTCCAGGTATGCCAACGCTTCTCCGGGCCGGCCCATCTCCACCAGCAGAAGGCCCAGCGAATACGCTGCCTCGCCGTTCTCGGGGTAGTCCTCGAGCACTTCCCGCAGGAGAGTCTCGGCCTCATCGTTCCGACCCTGGGAGTTGTACAATACGGCAAGGTTCATCTTCGCCGGCATGAATAGGTCGTCGATGCCGAGAGCGACACGGTAATACTCCTCCGCCCTCGCCGGCTCCGCGAGAGCCGCGTACAGGTTCCCCAGGTTATGTCCGGCGAACGGGAAATCGAGGGAATACTCCATGGTCCGCTTGTACTCCTCTATCGCCTCCTCCAGCGCATCCCGCTGGTAGGGCTTCAGCATCTCCCGGGGAAGCGGGGCAAGCCGCACGGCAGCCTGACCCCGCACCGCCTTCACGGCATCGAATAGCAGCGGGGCCACCAGATCGATCAGCTCCTCCGGCGTGGCCGCCGTCGCGTGCTGCGCCGCCGTGTATCGGATCAGCGGGTCCTCGGCCTGCAGCGCGGCGTTGAAGGCGCGCGTGCTCTCCTCGCCCGGATATGCGCTGAGCAGCGAGAGCGCCGTGGCGCGCACGATGTCGGGATAGAGAGCGTCGCCCGCGAGCCGGATGAGCTCGTCGCGCGCCCCCGGATCTAGGCTGCGGCCAGCCTCAAGGGTCCGGCCGAAGTGGGAGCGTCGAGCCTGGCCATACCACTTCGTGAAGTAATCCGCCGACCATGTCGTGGGCTTGTCGTCGTGACAGCCGCTCTGCTCACACGAGTTGGGGGTGCCTATGTCGAGGGTCAGGTCGGGTCTAGGCACCCGGATGCTGTGGTCGGCGCGCCAGTCAACGACCATGTAGGGTCGCTCCGGCATGTGGCACTTCACGCACTCCGTGCCCTCGTTGGGCAGCCCGTCGGAGGTCTCGGGCTCGTGGAAGTGGTGGTCGTAGCTGTCGTACGTGTCCGCCCTGTGGCACTGCAGACAGAGCTCGTTCCCCTCCTTGAGGAGCTCGAGACCGTGCACGTCGTGGCAGTCTCCGCACCGGACGTCGTTCCGGTACATCTTGCTCTGGACGAAGGACCCGTAGACGTACACCTCTTCCAGGATCTGCCCATCGGCGAAGTAGTAGCCCCGCTCCAGCACCGCCGGAATCAGGTGATCCAGTAGATCGAGCTCGGTGTGATCGTAGTCGCCGAGCTCGGTGCGTCTCGAGTGGCAAGGTGCGCAGAGCTCCACCTGTTGCTTGGAGGTGATGCCGCTCGTGGGAATCACCAGGTCATAGTTCTCCACCTCGGGTCGGGCCATGTCCGGAAGCTCGGCCCACTCGACGTGACGGGAGCCGGGACCATGGCACGCCTCGCAGCTGACGTCGATCTCCGACCAGGTCGTGTTGAAAGTCCCAGTGGCAGGGTTGTATCCCTTGCGGAGGTTGGTGGAGTGGCACTCGGCACACATCCCGTTCCAGTTCTGGCCGTTGCGGGTCCAGTGGAGCCAATCGTCCCACGGGATGTCCTGGTCCGGGTAGAGGGGGAACCACTCCTCGCGCTCCGTATCCCAGGCGATGGTGAGTGACTGGAGACGACCGCCGGGGAAAGGGATCAAGTACTGCTGGAGCGGCTCGTGCCCGAAAGTGTAGGCGACCTCGAAGTCGCCCATCTCGCCGTCCGGGCCTTCGGTGTGGACCCAGTAGCCGGCGTCCCGCCGAAAGAAGCGGTGGGTAGCGCCGCCGTGCTCCAGGACCGCGTCATCGAAATCGCCGAGGACGGTCGTCGAGTCGGCCTCCGCCATCGCCATGTCGTGATCGGAGCCGAGCCAAGCTTCGTAGGCCTCATCGTGGCATTCCGCGCACCTTTCCCGGCCGACGAAGGCAACCTCGGACGCCGCTCCGCTCTGCCCGGCGCTGTTCCCCGCTCCGAGGACGTTCTCGCGCACGGCGTAGAGCGGAATCGAGAGCACGATCGCCAGGGTGGCGCTGACACCTGCGATCTTCCAGGCACGGCTGGAGTCGCGTTGCGGGGACGCCGCGGCCGCGTCGGTCATGCCCGCTTCACCTGGCCGGCCTCGAAGGCCCGGCGCTTCACGGCCCGGCTGATGTCCACCTTCACGACTCCGTTCTCGATCCGGACTTGGAACAGGTCCAGGGCGCGGGGCGCCGGCGGGCTGAGGACGTCGCCGCGGATGTCGTACGCCGACGCGTGGCAGGGACAGACGAAGCGTCCCTCATCGGCGATCCACGGCACGGTGCACCCCAGGTGCGTGCACTCCCGGTGGATGGCCAGGAATCCACCATCGTCCAGCCGGGCAAGATAGAACTTCCCTTGCGGAAAGGCGGTTACGGATCCGGGGTCGAAACCGTCGGCCCGCCCGGCCACGACGATGCCTGGCTCCGCCTCGCCGCGAGGCGCTCGCGGTCGGAGGAACTCGACGATCAGCCACACGTACTGGGCCAGCGCCAGCCCACCCAGCCACAGCCACACACGGCCCAGGAACGTCCGGCGCGTCGTCTCGTCACCGCTCGTCCGGCTCGGCTCCATGCCTAGCCGCTCCACGGCCAGGTCAACGCCATCCCCGGACCCCTGAGCCACACTCCGGTGGCCGTCAGGACCACGAAGCCCACCGCGAGAAGAGCGAACAGAGCCTGGATGCTCTCGTTGTTGCTGGCGGAGTAGCGTCGCTTCAGCACGAAGTAGAAGCCGATGAGCGCGCCGAGAGTCAGGAGCGCGGGAACCGAGCCGTTGGCGACTCCGGGCGGCACGCCGGGAAGCCAGGTGGCGAAGTCGATGACGTACTCGTCCAGGATTACCAGCGCCGGGGTGACCACGAGCGCCACCACCGAGCCGACCACGACCATGTCACGCCCCTTCCGGGTCAGGAACCACTCTCCGGCCGCCTCCGAGTCGTAGCGCAGGTAGGGAATAGCCAGCAGCGCCAGCACGGCCACCGCCGGAATCATCACCACGGCGAACAGCGGGTGGAAGTGAAGCAGCAGCTCCTGGATCCCCAGGAAATACCAGGGAGCCTTGGCCGGGTTCGGGCTCATGCCGGGGTTCGCGGGATCTCCGAGTCGGGCGTCGACGAACACCGAAAACATCAAGACGGCCGCCACCAGCACCAGGCCCACGACGAATTCTCTGAGCAGGAGATCGGGCACGAAGAGGGTACTCCGGGGCTTTTCCTCAGTCGGCTCGTCGTAACCGTACGGCACCACTACCCCGCCGGCCTTGCGTACTCGCCAAAAGTGGAACGCCATCAGTGCGAGAAGGGTCACCGGGATGACTGTGGTGTGGAAGGTATAGAAGTTGATCAGGGTGGCCCCGCCTATCTCCGACCCGCCCCTGGCCACCCGCTGGAGCCAGCCACCGATCGCCGGGAAGTACCCGAGCATTCCGGTCACGATGGTGATCGCCCAGTACGACAGCTGGTCCCACGGAAGCAGATAGCCGGTGAAGTTCGCGGCGAGAACGAAGAGCAGCAGCAGCACCCCGATGACCCAGTTGAACTGCCTTGCTCCGTGGAAAGCTCCCGTGAAGTAGGTGCGCAGGAGATGCAGAAAGACCACCAGCACGAGGAGGTTGGCGCTCCAGTGGTGGATGTTGCGGACCAGCCCGCCGAAGCGGACCTGCTCTCGCAGGCTCACGACCGACTCGTAGGCCTGCCCCGGCACCGGCTCGTAGACGAACATCATCAGGATGCCGGTGAGGATCAGAAGCAACACCAACACGAACGACATCCCGCCCAGCCCGAAGGTGTGGGTGTAGCGAAGCGTGCGCTCCGGGAGGCGGACCGGCCGGAAATGGATGAGCAGGTGGTTCAGCACCACCCGTTTTCGTTCGCGTTCCGTCCGAGGGGTGAGGGGAGTACGGAAGATGGATCGCCAGACCCGCATGAGCAGGCCCGGCCTCACCTGCCGGTCGGAGTCTTCAGGCATCGGACATCGCTAGCCGGCGAGGCGCCCTAACGGCTGCCCCGGCTCAGCGGGAAGGCCCACCTGAGCATGAACTGCCAGGACCGGTTCTTCAGGTCGAAGGCGGCGACCTGACTCAGACCCAGCGAGTAGCGGCCATCGAGCGTCAGGTGGGAGCCGCCTACGTCGAACACCAGCGAGGTGCCGAACGGGAATGCCCACTCCGACGACTTCACGGTGGAAAAGAGCGTCGTGTCGTCGCACGACTGCTTCGCGCTCGAGCCTGTCGCTACCTGGCAGCGGACCTCGAACCCCAGGCTTATCCCCGCGTAGAAGTTCCAGTCGAGGTTCGGATTCAGGTGGGTGATGGCGTTCAGTATGAGCGGGATCTCGACGTAGTCGATGTCCACGTCCGCGCGGGTGGTGCCGCCGTTGTCATCCACGTCCCCGGCCCCACCCTTCTGCGCGTAGTTCAGCTCGAGCTGGATCGACAGGTTGGGGTGCCACTGGTAGACGCCGTAGGCTCCCGCGATGAAGCCCCAGCGATAATCCGTCCCGCTGACGACGCTGCCGCCGAGCTGCGAGTACGTGGCACCGCCCATCAGGCCGAGCCGGCCGCCACGGTAATCGGTCTGGCCCTCGGCTGGAGCGGCCGTCAGCGCGGCGAGCGCCATGGCCGCCAGAGCGACTCTCATGTATCTCATCGGGACACCTCCCTGGGGTCTGGCAGCTTCGTCCAGCTCAGACGTCTTTGCCCGGCTGTCGCTTCATGAACTCGAAGACGGTCCGACACGTGCGGCAGTAGTACTGGCTGACCGAAAGGGCCGATCCGAAGGCCGAAAACTGCTCGGTCTCGATCTTCCGGCAGAACGGGCACTCGACCGCATCGGGCAGCTCTACACTGTGAAGCGGTGCGGTCAAGTCGGTGGGTCGGCCCCGTGGGCGCCGGATCATGTGCCGTCGTGCCTTTCCGCTCAATCCATTAGCATCGAGCGATTCTTGTCGCCGCGCACGCCGGCCAACGTCGTTTCGTTCGGGCCTCCGGCACCGCTTCGTCGCCGGTCGGAATCCCAGCCCTCCCAGCCGACCTCGACCGTGCTCCGCCACCCGCCCTCACCGTCGGATTCGGCGAGGTCGAGCCCGGCGTCGGAGACGATGGGGCCTACCCGCGCCAGCCACCGGAACCGGAGCTCGTCCGGAGAGGCGTCAATGACCTCCGCCTCCCGAAGCGCGAGACCGACGGGTCCATCCGGCGAGCCAAACCAGCGCAGGCAGGCCTTCCACGCGGGCTCGAGGGCGGCCCGCAACGCATCGCGTCCCGCGCCTGTGGCGGCCAGCCGCGCGGCCCACCCGCGGCCGTGCTCGAAGTGGAAGCGCTCTTCGTCCAGCAGCTTCTTGACCTTGTAATGAAGCGGCTCGTAGCGACTGTTCTGAAGCGCGGAGAACTGGACCGATAGAGCCGTGTCCAGAAGCAGGTTCAGGGCCAGCAGCCCGGCCCAGTCCTCGGGCGGCTCGTCCAGAACCTCGCTGTTCAGGTACTCCTCCGTCTCGCGCTCGTGCTCCAGCTGCCCGGGGTCGTACCCGAAGTCCTTCAACATGGCGTAGAGGATCCGGCCGTGTCCCCACTCATCCTGAGCCATGGCGGAGCAGGCGATGCCGGCCTCGAGGGTGGGAGCGCCCAGAAGCCACTCGGCGTAGCGCATTCCGAGCAATCGCTTGCTGTCCGCCAGTGAGAGCAGGAGCGCGCCCAGGTGCGAGCGCAGGTCGTCGGGAAGATCGGCTGCCGAGCGGAATCCCTGTTCCCTGGCCATCAAGCGTTCACCGGTGGACTCAGGGTGAAGGGTGCCTCGTCCCGGTTGACCGGCTCGAAGGCGCCACGGGGCGCGACCACCATCTCGAACCATTTCTGCTCGTCGTACGTCTGCCAGGCGTAGGCGCGCGCCAGAGCCGGATTCGGCGCCGAGATGGTGCCGATGTGCTCCAGCCGGTCTTCCCGCTTCTGCCGGGCGAAGACTTCGTACAGAGTCTCCCCACTCAGATGACCCATCAGGCTCTCCTCGGACGGCGGCGGCGTCCACAACGGCTCGCTACGCGCGGCCGGCGGGGGCCGGATCCGCCCATCAAATCGTCACGCCCGCGCGGCGTAAGGCCTCCCGGCCGCGCTCCGATATCCTCTCGACCGTCCACGGAGGATCCCAGGTGAGGTGGACGGTCACGTTGGCCACCCCGGGCTCCTGTATCACGCGGTCGCGGACGTCCCACTTGATGAACTCCTGGCAGGGGCAGGCCGTCGCGGTGAGCGTGATGGTCACGGTCACTTCCGCGCATCCCTCCGCTCTCTCGTCGACCTCGACCCCGTAGATTAGGCCCAAATCGACCAGCGAGATCGGAAACTCAGGATCCGCCACCTCGTACAGCCCACGCCATACACGCTCCTCCAGGTCCTGGGGCGGGGCCTCCCACTCCGGGAGCTCGAGCACCAGATCCGGGTGCTTGCCGATCGTCTCGGAGAAGACGGCCGAGAAGTCCACGCCGCGCTCGACGGCGGACACGTAGCCCACGTCGGCCGTCGGGTCGGACGGGGGTCCGGGGAATGGCAGGCCCTTCCCCGAGCGCCGGATGTGGACGGTCTTCGATCTCACGCCGCCAGCAGACCCTCCACTTGACCGCGGCTGCGGCGAATCGATTCCACGAACTCCTCGTTCATGGGGCCGCGGGCCCGCCAGCGCTCCCACACCTCGTCCCAGGTGATCGGCTCGTCGAGGAGCCAGCGGCGCTCGCCCGCGTCCCAGGCGATCGGAAGCTCGTACTCCAGCTCGACCTCGCCCGTCTCTTCGTTGGAGTGGGCGGGGACGCTGATACCCAGCTGCTCGCAGAGCGGCACGACGGCCTTCATCCACGTCATGCGCAGCTCGTCGTTCGTCATCCCCTTGAGCTTGAAGTCGAGCTGTGCGTTGTGGCGCTTCCGGTCGTCGGGCAGCCCGAACCACTCGACCCCCATGGGAAACATCCAGTCGACGGCCCTCTGCACGAGGTCGCGGCCCTCGCCTCCAGCCTCGCACAGACGTTTCATCCACACCTCGCCGTGGCGGAGGTGGAAGTTCTCCTCCATCCCCACCTTCACCAGGGCCCGCTTGAGTGGACCGTACGACGTGTTGCGATGGACGTCGCTGAGCAGGGTGATCCCGGCCCTATCGTACAGCGCGTTCGCGGTCACCAGCTCCGCCCAGTTGGCGATCGGCTGGTCGAATCCGAACGGGTTCTTGAACCTCTCGGGCGGGCGCTCGTACAGGAGCGCGTCGGTGTCCACGCCGAGGTCCTGGAGAAGCCGGTAGGCGATGTTGGCATGTCCCATCTCGTCCTGGATGATCGCGGTGGCCGAGACCATCGTGTTCGTCGAGGGCGCATCCTTTGCTGCCATGTAGTATGCCGGAGCGCTTATGAGCTCCGTGTCGCCTTGCACGGTGAGCTGACCGATCAGCGCCTTCTTATAGGTCTCCGTCATGTCGGCTTCCGACTCGACGATGAATCCTTCATTCACCTTCTGCTGAAGCTGCTCATCCGTGAATCGCGCCATTCTCTCCTCCGTCGGTCTCCTCCGGACCCACCGGCCCGCGCGAGATCCCAATGTAATGAGTTGAGCCGCCCAGCGTGAAACGGGGTGTCCCGCTTGATCATCTGATCAGCCGCACCTCGACGTTGCGCGTCGTGCAGTGGCTCGTCCCCCGGGTCGCACGCCTTGCTGATACGCATCATTTATGCATATTAGTATGTATGAGGACGACATTGAATCTGGACGACCGCCTGGTAGAGGAAGCACAGCGACTCAGCGGGCTCAAGGGTAAGACCGCAGTGGTTCACGCCGGTCTGAAGGCCCTGATCGAGCGAGAGAGCGCCAGGCGACTGGCGGCACTCGGCGGAACCGAGCCGGGGCTCAAGGGCATCCCGCGTCGGCGTCCCTCGTCCTGATGCTCGTCGACACGTCCGTGTGGATCGATCATTTCCGGTATGGGAATGCCACCCTCGTTGCGCTGCTGGAGGACGACGCGGTGTGGTGTCACCCGTTCGTGATCGGAGAGCTGGCATGCGGACGGACGTCGAATCGCCGGCGGATCCGGTCGCTCCTGGAGGCACTCCCGCGTCCTCCGGAGGCGGAGCACCGCGAGGTGCTGGGATTCGTCGAACGCAACGGGCTCGCCGGATCGGGCATCGGGTGGCTGGATGCGCACCTGATGGCCTCGGCGCGGCTCGCCGGCGTACGTGTGTGGACACTGGATCGGCCGCTGCACCGGGTCGCCCGCCGGCTCGGGATGGGCTTCGAGCCGTGATCAGATCCCGCCGCCCCAACGGTACTGGTACAGCAGGACGATATTGTCGAAATCGGCCCCGAGGCGGGTAGAGATGCCGCTCACCCACGCCAGCTTGAGCGAGGCGCGCCGCGTGAGCGGGTAGGCGAGCGTCGCCCCAAACCGGGTGTTCTCCTGCCGTGCCGAGCTCTGTTCGCCTCCCACCGAGGCCCGGCCTCCCGACCCCCATCCGGCGTCCACGGACAGCCAGGCGCCGCCCTTGAACAGGTAGGCGACGCTGCCCTGGATCGTCCATAGGGGATCCTGCTGCAGCGTCTGGCCACGGGCGTCCGGGTTATCCGTGAAGATCCAGGCCGAGCCGATGGCCTCGAGGTTCCAGTGGCTGCCGAGCCTTCGCGAGACGCCGACGCGCGGGATGAACGTCCACCGGTTTGTACCGAGGTTGATGATTCTGTCGTTGTCGTACTGGCCGAGAGGAACGATGAGGCGCAGGCTCGCCCCCACCACGGTGCCCTGCCGGTGGGTCATGAAGCGCGGCATCTCGAGCGCCGGCGCGCCCACGAAGTTGACCGCCAGGCGGACGGAGGGGTCGCCGAATGCGGTGATGGACCGGCTCGTGTCCTGCCCGGCCAGCTTCCCCCTCCAGTCGCCGTGCGCGAACCGCGTGATCGCCTCGGCCTTCGCCGACTTGCCGAAGAAGCTGAACGTGCGCACGTAGCCCGCAATGCCGGTATGTACGTTGGCCGTCGCGTCCTCGACGGGGAGCGAGGGATCGAGCAGCACGTTGCCGAAGGAGTAGGCGTACCCGACGGCGGCGAAGTTCACGCTCACCGGGACGGGCGAGAAGGCGCGCGGCTCGAGGTCCTGCGCCCGAATCGAGGACAGCGGAGCCAGGAGAAGGAACGCCGCGAGCATCGGCAGTCGGTACGGCCCGTTCGAGGCACTCACTGCCCCTGCCCGGCGGCCCGCGCCCGCTCGAGGCCCGAGAGCCTCCGCTCCAGCGCCCCCTTATCGATCTCGACCTCGTACCCCTCCCGCAGGCCTTCGTACAGCGCCTCGTTGGCGCGGTCACGACGCATGCGGTTGTAGTCCGTCACCAGCCGGTCCCGGATCTCCACGTACTCCGGGATGCGACTCTCGACCCGCTCGCCAATGTTCACCAGGTGGATGCCGTATCCGGAGACGACCGGACCCTGCCACCCGGACTCCAGTCCGAACAGGGCTTCCGCGAACCGGCTTCCGAAGGCCTGCTGAACCTCCTGGGGCGTCCGCAGAGCGTAGTCGTACTGGAGCATGAAGCGGTCGCCTCGCTCGGACGCGCGCGCGGGTGGCGGCGCCTCGGCCCGCAGCTCCTCCAGCACCCGGTGGGCATCGTCCTCCGCCGCCGGCCCGCGCCGGTCGGTGTTGAAGTACACGTGGCTGAAGCTGAGCCGTGGCGGAACGCGGTATTCCTGCTGCCGCTCCCGGAAGAACGCCTGCAGCTCCCGATCCGTCGGATCCACAAGCAACGCCAGGTCCTCCGAGAGGAGCTCCATCTTCTGCACCATGCGGCGGCGGACCACGACGTCGTTCTGATCGAGCCCTACCGCCAGCGCCTCCCGGTACAAGACCTCTTCCCGCACCCGTGCGTCGATCAGGGCCCGCAGCTCGTCTTCGGTCGGTGGTCGTTGCCACTGCCGCTCCCAGGTCGCTGCAAGGAGCTCGATCTCGGCCCCCGTGATCTCGATCCGGCGGGACGCGTCGGAGGAAAAAACGTCGCTCGCGAGGGCGTAGACGAGAAACAGCGCCACTCCGAGGACGACAAAATGGAACAGGGGCTCGCGCAGCAGCCTCATCGAACTCTCTCCTGCTCGAGCACTTCTATCGACCCGATCTTCCAGGTCCCTTCAACGGGGACGATTCCAATCCTGGCCTCGTAGCGGCTCTGCCGGAAGTGCCGGTGTCCGAAGTGGGTCACCATTCCGCCGACGGTCCAGGTCGATCGGACGCCAAAGCCCACATCACGCGATTCGATCTCCCGCGCCTCCGTTACCTCCACGGCCTCCACCCGGGCCTGGGCTCCGCCCCGCTCCTCGATCTCGAGGGCCCGGCGCTGCTCCAGGTACACCTCGGTCAGCGTCTCTCCGGTTACGCTCACCGCGAGTCGGTCGTAGATCGTCGCCTCGTCACGGTACTCCAGCGCCCGATATATGTTGGGCAGCAGCCCCGACAGGATTCGCCGTGCCTGGCGTTCGGACGGAATCCGGCCCGGCGATCCCGGTAGGGCCACGGCGGTCTGCACCAGCGGCCCCACGACGAAGGCGAGGGCGAGGAGCAGGCGCGACGCTACCAGGCAGGCCGCCCGTCGGCGGCCCCGCATCCCGGTGACCAGCAGCACGGCCGAAAGCGCCAGCAGGGGCAGCGAGATCACCGGAAGCGGAAGCCTCAGCGGCTCCACCTCAACCGCGGCAACGGTCGGGATCGGATCCTCCACCAGAGCGTTCTCCCACACCAGCGACGGCTCGCTCTCCGTCAACGAGCGGGAGGCGACGGATTCCGGATCGATCACGGTCGCCGGGATGGTGGTCACCGCGGTCGGCAACTGGCCCCAGGCCAGCCTGACCTCGTCGGCCATTCCCTGTGTGGGATAAGCGATCACCAGGCCGACCACTGCCTTGCCAATTGCCTCGGGAACCGGGGCAGGACGTGGCAGAGCTCCGGTGGGATCGACCGTCATGAAATCGACCCTCCGGATGAGGGGCGGTGGGCTTTCGCCGTCGACCCGCACGGTTGTCCCGGAGAGGACCAGCTCCGTCAGACGCTCGGTTACCGCGGACTGGGAAGCGATCGGCAGTATCGAGTCCGGGGCGAGACCCAGCTCCGGTGCCAGACCTGCCAGGCGAAGCATCGCTTCGTGCCGCACCTCAAACGGCTCCACGGTCAGAAAGCTCTGAATCGGCGCGTCGGGGGCTGCCGGCGCAACGCGCCTGGATCCTGCCACTGACATGCCGGGCTCTGTGGTCGAGGCTCCGGGAGGCGTGATAGAGGAGGCGACGGCACCAGCCACCGGTGCCTCTCCCCCAACGGCCATCGCGATCGCCAACGCCATCCCGGCTGCACCGCCGGCGTACGCGAAGCCCTTTCGACTCGGAACGGCGGCGGAGCGACGGGCCAGCCAACCGCTCGCCGCTGCGAGGCCGACCGCACCCACGACGTGAGCCGCATCCATTCCCAGGATCGCCAGCAATTGCGACGCCAGGCCTGAGCCGGCATCGCCCAGATCAGGGGCGGTAAGGGCGGCGATGCCCAGCCCGTGAACGAGACCGGCGGATGCGGCCAGAACCGGGAGCCGCCGGCGCTCCTCGGACGGGCGAAGCACCTCCCTGGCGAGCAGCGCCGTGGCGAGGGCGAAGCCGATCTCAGCGGGCGCCGAACCGAGGCCGGCCCCGGTCGCCGCGGCGAGCGCGGCGCCGGCGACCTGGCCGAACGTGAACGCGGTGACGAGCCGCACCGGCTGGCGGAATCCGCTCAGAAGGCCGAGCACGACGACGAAGACCAGGTGCGCCCAGCGTGCCGTGTGCGACAGCCCGGCGAGCACGGCCCTCTGGGCACGCAGCACGAGGTCCGGCGCCGCAGTCCCCTCGGGAAGACGCCACGGTCCTTCGCCCGGCGTGAGAACGTGCGCGAACCGGTCCCCCGACAGGAGATCCACGCGTACCACGGTGGTCAGAGCGAGATCCGGAAACGGGTAGCGCATGGCGATCGTCTGCCCAGCCAGGCTGGTGTCGCAGCGCCAGTCTTGCTCGAACAGCCAGGCGCCGGGGCCGTCGACAACGGCCCGATCGCCCGTCGGCTCGCAGCTCTCGGGAAACACCGGGACCGGAACGGCGCGGGGCGGTAGCGCCTTGGGCACTCGCCACTGCACGGTGTACAGGCCGGGCTCCCGCTCCGTGACCTGCATGTGCGCCGGCGGGCCGACATCGGCCAGGGCCAGCGCGGGCAGAAGGGCGGCTCCGGCCAGGACTCCGGCGAGCAGAATCGTTCTCACTTCTGACGACGCTCGGTGGCGCGGAAGCCCAACCGGAGGCGCGGATCGCCTCCGGCTGCAAGCTGCGGTTGTCGCGCGAAAGCCATGTCGCGGGCTACGGAGTGTACCAGATCGGCGAAGTGTAGGCGCGCTCCTGCGTCGTCATCTCCACCTCATCCGGCATGTCGATACCGAACCGGAACGCGTCGTACGCCGTCCAGCGCGGCGTCGGGATCTCGATCACCCGGGCGTAGTAGAAGGCGCGCTCCGAGGCGTCGAAGTCCGGGTCCTGCCACACCGCGATGAGCTCGGGATCGCCGATCGTGTTGAGCCAGGTGGCGTTGTCGACGTCTACCGTGTTACCCACCGCCTGCCGCGCGCGGCCGTCGGGCCCTATTTCGCGGCCGTCCGACACCGCCACGTCGTACACCCGTTCCTGGAGAGCGCCGCTCGAATCCAGCCACCCCTTCACGACCTGGATGCGGTCGAGGTTGCCGCCGAACGGATCCTTCAGGGCCGCCACCAGGAACGACGGGGCCACCCCCGACGAGGGGCGCGACAGCTCGCCGCCCATCGGCACGCCCTTCGAGTAGCCGGCCTGCCCGGGGAAGCGGCTCCGCGCGTCCGCCTCGGTGAACTCGAACCCGCCGAAGAACCGGATCAGCATACGGGAGCCCGTCGTCGCGTACACCTCGCGCCGCATCATCGCGTCCCAGATCGCCTCACGCGTGTTCTCGGTCGCCCACACGGCGGCGTAGCCGGACGAGACCATGTCCCAACCCATGTAGGCAAGGCTTCCGTCCGGCGCCCCTATCGAGACGTGTGAGGCCCTCTCCGGACTGGGCTCGTTCCCGGAGTGCTTGCCGAAGAAATTTTCCTCCTCGGCAGTCGGCAGGGACGTGTGCGAGTCCGTCGAGCCGATCATCCCGAACTGGAACGGGTTCACGCCGAGCCGGGCCTCGAGCTGCAGGCCAAGCTTGAGTGCCGACCGCCCGTACTCATACTGCAGCATGTCCTCGGTCTTCGCCTGGCTCAGGTTCAGGTTGCCGAGGTCCCAGTTCTCGTAATCCGCGAACTCGTCGTCGGGAGAGAGCAGCGGGTGCGCCTCCCCGTCGCCCTTGATCTGGGTCACCTCGTATACCGGCTCCCAGCGATCACGCGTCTCGGCGTAGGCACGGGTGAGCGGGTTCCCGTCCATGTTCTCGATGTCGAACATCATCCCGTTCGACAGGTTTCCGTTGTGCGGAATCGCGAGGACCTTGCCGCCGGTTTTCGCTTCGTAGTCAGCCATGTAGCCCCACAGATCCTCCGGGTCGATGCTCGTCTCCGTCGTCATGGGGAGCTTCTGGCCGGCGCGGGTCGCGTCATCGCGGTACACGAGGACCCGGTGCAGGTTGTTTCCGGGCGGCGCCAGCGACGTCCACTCGTACCCGATGAACGCCGTGAACACGCCCGGCTCGTTGTACTTCTCGGCCGCCCCGAGGACGTCGTCCCACACGGGCCCTATGGACTCCGGGGCGTTGATGGGGAACGGCATCTCCCCTTTCGAGAACAGATCGATGAGCTCCAGCGTCGCTTCCACCGCCGACTGGCCGCCCTCGCTGAACATCCGGTTCCACCGTCTGGCCGTCTCGTCCTTCATCAGCTCGGGATCCCCCGCCACTATCTTGGCGAACATCCCGTACCCGTCGGAGTGGTCCGCGACGACCACGAAGTCGAGCGGCCGGGACAGCCGCGCGCGCAAGCCATGGGACGTGACCACCTCCTCGCCGCGGGTGAACCGGTAGGCCTCGTCCAGGCCCAGCCGGTTCCCGAACATGCCCGCGTCCACGGAGAGGTTGGTGTGGAGGTGCGTGTCGCCCCAGAACACCTGCGTCGGGTATCCCCGGCCGGCGTACGGAGAGTACTCCTTGTTCTTCAGAGTGCCGGCCGCGAACTCCTCGGCGTTGCCGAAGTCCTGGGCCACGGCCGGGCTGTGCATCCCGAGGACCAGGCAGGCTGCGCCAAGGATCATGGAGGCATAGGAGGGCCGTGGAAGCGTCATCGTGGTTGCTCTCTACGTTGAGGGTCGTGAGCCATTAGTTTCCCTCTTCTTCTTCCTGCGCTCCCGTGCCGGCGCCTGCCCCCGCCTCGGCGGCAGCCTCCGCTTTCGCCTTCTCCACCACAGTCCCGAGGCGTTCCTTCAGAGAGCCCCCGAGAACCGATAGATGCTCCCGGATCTCACCGAGCTGATCGCCCAGCTTGTGGCCGAGCTCCTCGACGGTGTCGCCTAGGTCTCCCTTGAGGAACGGGTACCTGTAGTCGGTCGCCGGGACGAAGGTCTCCTTGATCGAGCGCGGCGAGAGCCAGCGCACGAGGTTAAGATAGGACCCTGCCTTGTCATTGGTGCCGCTAGCCCGGGCGCCGCCGAAAGGCTGCTGGCCGACCACGGCGCCGGTGGGCTTGTCGTTCACGTAGAAGTTGCCGGCCGAGTGGCGCAGAGCCGCCATCGCCTCACGCACCGCGCCCCGGTCCTTCGAGAACACGGCTCCCGTGAGAGCGTACGGCGAGGTCGAGTCCACCAGCTCCAGCGTCTCGTGCCACTTCGCGTCCGCGTAGACGTGGACCGTCACGACCGGACCGAAGATCTCCTCGCACATGAGCCGGAACTTCGGATCCTTCGCCTCGATAACCGTGGGCTCGATGAAGTAGCCGGTCTCGTCGGAATAGCCGCCGCCGAATACGACCTCGGCGTCCCCGGATTCCTTCGCGTAGTCTATGTACTCGGTGATCGAGCGGTAGGCGGGCCCGTCGATGACCGCGCACAGGAAGTTCTCGAAGTCTCGCGGATCGCCCATCTTGATCTCGCCGAGCATCTCGCCTGTGCGCTCCCTCAGCGCCGGCCACATAGACTGCGGCACGTACACCCGTGAGGCCGCGCTGCACTTCTGACCCTGGTACTCGAAGCCGCCCCGAACGAGCGCTGTAGCTACGGCATCGGGGTCGGCTGAGGGATGGGCCACGATGAAGTCCTTCCCGCCCGTCTCGCCCACGATCCGTGGATACGACTTGTAGCTCTCCAGGTTGTTACCCACCGTCTTCCACAGGAGCTGGAAGATCTCTGTCGAGCCCGTGAAGTGGATCCCGGCCAGGTGCGGGCTCGCCAGCAGGTGCTCCGTGATCTCGGACGAGTTTCCGGGCAGAAAGTTGATGACGCCCGGCGGCATTCCGGCCTCCTGGAACAGCCGCATCAGATAATAGGAGCTGAACAGCGACGTCCGGGCCGGCTTCCAGATCGCCACGTTGCCCATCAGAGCCGGGGCGGTGGGCAGATTGGCGGCGATGGAGGTGAAGTTGAACGGCGAGATCGCGTAGACGAAGCCCTCGAGCGGGCGGTAGTCGGTCATGTTCCAGACGCCGGGCGAGCTGATCGGCTGCTGCGAGTGGAGCTGGCGTGCGTAGTGGACGTTGAAGCGCCAGAAGTCGATGATCTCGCAGACGCTGTCGATCTCGGCCTGGTGGGCCGTCTTGCTCTGGCCCAGCATGGTCGAGGCGTTGAGCACCTGTCTCCACTCCCCGGCCAGCAGGTCCGCGGCCCGAAGCAGGATCGCCGCTCTGTCCTGCCACGGCCAGTTCGACCACTCCCGCCAGGCCTCCATGCAGCTTTCGATTGCGGCCTGCATGTGCTCGGGGGCAGCCTTGTGGTAGCGGGCCAGCACGTGCTGGTGGTCGTGGGGCATGACGACGTCGGCCGTGTCGCCGGTCGTGATATCTTCTCCTCCGATGATGACGGGGATCTCCACCACTTCGGCGCTCATCTCGGCAAGCTTATTCTTCAGCTCGGCCCGCTCCGGAGAGCCCGGGATGTAATCGAGCACCGGCTCGTTCTTCGGCTCGGGGGGGCGAAGGTCGCCCTCCACGGTCAGTACGGGTGTCATATCGAGGCTCATCGTCTTTCTTCTCCGCGGACGAGTAAGGTTTCGATCCGGCTTCCAAGCAGCCTTGGCGGCGCAGAGCGCGTTCCACGGGAACCCCTAAACGTTGTCTGTTCGGGGAACGGAACTCCGGGAACGGAACGGTCCGCCGCGGGGTTTCTTGTGGCTGCCGGCCGGCTATCTTGAGCAGCTGAGACCGGCCCTCGCTGCAGTCTCCCATCCTACTGGCTTGTCAACGAGAAGGCTACCGGCGATGACGGGAATAGAAACGGTACGCGACACGGAAAGCGGGCTCGAGCGCTACTGGCTGGAGGGCATCCCCTGGAACCGCTACCTCGGCGAGGAAATCGAGGAGCATCTCGAGCTATGGCAGGGCGTGTACCGAAAGACGCGGATCCCGGACTGGGCCGTCGAACGGCTGGCGGAGACCGGGAAGGACTGGAAGGTGCTCGTCCTGGCGGAAGACTGGTGCGGGGACGCCTCGAACCTGGTGCCAATCTTCGCCCGGCTGGAGGAGGCCTCGCCTCACGTCAAGCTGCGCATCCTCAAGCGCGACGACAACCCGGAGCTCATGGACCAGTACCTTACAAATGGCAGTCGGTCGATCCCTGTGGTGATCACGCTCGACGAGTACTTCCGGCCCGTCGCGCGCTGGGGTCCGCGGCCGGCCGAGCTCCAGGAGTTCGTGATCCGGGCGAAGAGGGCGGGCGAGAGGCCGTCGTCGGAGATCTACAGAGACACGCGCCGCTGGTATGCGAAGGACGGCGGTGAGACGACGCTTCGCGAGTTCCTCAGCGCGCTCGCCGTGGATTGAGCGACAAAGATTGGGGGAGTCATGCGACAGAGGATCACGAGAGCGATCCGGGGCCGAGGGCTCCGGTCGGCCATTCGGGCGCCGTCGCTGGCCATCGTCTTCGCAGGGCTAGCGGCTCTCACGGCGGCTCCGGCGGCAGCGCAGAGTGTGGAGCGGCAGATCGAGGACGTCTTGGACCGGCTTGCACGAGCTCAGTCCGAGCACCTGGACATCATATCCCCCCGCCACTTCGACCGCGCCTCGCAGCGTGTCGATGAAGCGAGGCAACGGTACGAGCAGGGAGGCAGGATCGAGGACATCGAGCGCCGGCTCGGCGACGCGGCCGGAGAGCTGGACCAGGCGGAGGCTCTCCAGGAGATCGGGCTCGTGCTTCTGCGCGACGCACTCCAGGCTCGCGACGACGCGGCCGCCGCGAATGCTCCGGACTACGCGGCCTCGGACTGGGAGAAAGGTGAGAGGACGATCCGCGATGCCGGCCGCCGGGTCGAGAGCAATGACCAGAACGGAGCTCGGGATCGCGCCCAAAGGGCGGAAGAGGAGTTCCGTCTGGCCGAGCTGAACGCCATCCGCACCGATCTGCTGGGCCGGGCCCGCGCCGAGCGCGAGACGGCGCAACGGGCCAAGGCTCACGAGCGCGCGCCTCTCACCAACGCCCGGGCGGATTCCCTCCTGGTTCGCGCGGAACAGGTCCTTCGGGGCGACCGCTACGAGCGGGCGGAGGCAAGGGTGCTCGCGGAGGCCGCCGCCGGGGAGTATGCGCACTCCACGCTATTAGCGACAGTCGTCGACAGCGTGAACCGGAAGACGCTCACGGTCGAGGCGCTCACCCTGAGGGTTGAGACGGAGCTCGCCAGGATCGCGGAAGAGCTGGGCTTCGCCGCGCACTTCGCGGCCGGCTACACGCCTGTCACCGACCAGACGCTCGTCGCCATCCAGGGCCTGTACGAAGACCGCGCGGGCCTGGAGGACGACGTAGCGGCCCGGTCCAGAGAGATCGGGCGCCTGGAGGGCCTGGTGGATTCGCTCGACGCGGCGCTGGCGGCACTCGAGCAGCGTGAAGCCACGGTTGCGGCGGAGCTCAGGGATCGCGAGCGGCGGGAACGGAGACTGCGCGAGGTTCAGGCTGTCTTCGCGCCGGAGGAAGCGGAGGTCCTGCTCGGGCAGGGTATCCTGATCATTCGCCTTCACGGGCTCACCTTCGACTCGGGCTCCGATGAGATCAAGCCGGAGAACTTCTCGCTGCTCACCAAGGTGCAGAGGGTCATCCGTGAGTTCCCCGAGGCAGCGATAACGGTGGAAGGACATACCGACTCCGTGGGCAACGAGGCCTCGAATCAGGCTCTGAGCCGGCGGCGTGCGATAGCGGTGCGTGAGTACGTGCTGGCCAACATGGCGCTGAGCGCGGAACGGATCACGGCCGTCGGTTTCGGCGAGAGCCGGCCTGTCGCACCCAACAACACGGAGGACGGGCGTCGCCGTAACCGTCGCATCGAGGTGACCTTGAGCCTGTCCGAGGGGTGACCGCCCGCGAGACTTGTGGCTGGCGCTTCCTTAGTCGAGCTTGGGCGCCTGAGCCGTATCCGACATAGTCAGCAAGGAGTCAGTGATGCCGTACCCGTTCGAGGTGCCCAAGCTGGGCTACGACTACGACGCGCTCGAGCCCCACTTCGACGCGACGACCATGGAGATTCACCACTCCAAGCACCACGCAGGCTACACGAGCAAGCTCAACATGGCGCTCGAGGGCCACGCGGATCTTCACAGCTACACGGCCGAGCAGCTCCTGTGGTCGGTTCACTCGCTGCCGGAGCAGATCCAGACCGCCGTGCGCAACAACGGCGGCGGCTTCGCCAACCACAAGCTGTTCTGGCAGACAATCGCCCCTGGCGGGGGCGGCGCGCCGGAGGGAGCGCTCGGCGACCTGATCGATGACGCGTTCGACTCGTTCGAGGGCTTCACGGAAGCCTTCTCGAACGCGGCCGCGACGCGCTTCGGCTCCGGGTGGGCGTGGTTGGCTCTCTCGTCCTTCGGCGAGCTCAAGGTCTTCTCGACGGCCAACCAGGACAGTCCTCTCATGCAGGGCTTCGTGCCCATCGTGGGCCTCGACGTCTGGGAACACGCCTACTACCTCAAGTACCAGAACCGGCGGCCGGAGTACATCGAGGCGTTCTGGAACCTGGTCAACTGGGAAGCGGTGGGTGACCAGCTGGCGAAGGCGCTCGGCGGTCCGGCGCCGTTCTTCAAGGCGCTCGAGGACTTCGGCCGCGAGGTCAAGAAGTGGGCTGAGGCTTTCTAGCAGCCCTGCAGTGACCTGCCGGGCCGCTCCAGGCCGGCCGAGGGACGGCCGTCGCACTCGCGCGGCGGCCGTCTTCGCATTGCTGGGGACGCCTTCTTGACTCGGCACTGCCGAAACCCTCGACACGCGCGACTCGTAGTGTGAACCAACGTTCGGACCGTTTGTGATGTCCAATGAAATGAGACCGGTAGTCGAGCCGCCCAGACGGTAATGAGACGAGGGAGAAGAAGGAGAAGCCCGAAACGCCCGGAGGAAGTGGGGAGGTGAGGAGCATGATAGGGCGAGTGGAGATTGAGGAGATCCTGGGAATGGCGGCGACGCTGGCGGTGTTGCTGATCGCCGGGTTCACCGTCGAAGGGATCGAGGCCAGAACCGAGTCCGTGTTGCCTGAGGTCGCCAGTTACCCTGCCGCTGCGCCGCTCGTGCTCGAGGTCGAGCCGGCAGAAAGGCCGTGTTCCTGCCACGAACTGGGAATCGAGGATGTGCGTCTCACGCCCGGATCGCTGAAGGCGCGCGAAGCTCCCGAGCCACCACCGACCCTCCCCCCGATCCACGAGCGGCGGTGGTACTCCAGCCTGCTCCCGACCTGAGTGAGCAGCTAGCGGCGTAACGAGAAGAGTCCGGCAGATCTGGTCGCCCGGGCGGAGCCGGGGTCAAGCACTCCTGCTGCCGCTCGGGCGACCGTGCTTTGGCGGCTCGACCAGCGGGGCATATGAATCGGGCCTGCGATCCGCGATGTAGTCGAATTCGTACTTCCCCTCTTCGGCGACGACATAGGACAGATCCGCATCCGGCAGGTCGAACTCGATGTGGATCCTCTCCGGTCCGATCCCTCCCTCGGCGAGCAGCTTCCCGCGGGGATCCGCCGCCAGGCTACCGCCTCCGAACTCCACGCCTTCCTCCGTGCCGACCCGGTTCACCGCGAAGTAGTTGACGTGGTTCTCCCAGGCGCGGATACGAACCTGCGAGGGCCGAATCTCCAGTGTGGGCCAGTTGGTGGGCAGGAGTATCAGCTGCGCCCCGAGAAGCTTCAGCCCCCGGGCCGTCTCGGGAAAGGTCCCGTCGTAGCAGATGTTGAGCCCGATCCGGCCGAACGGAAGCTTGTAGACGGCGAGGGGCTCGGTACCGGGCGTCGTGAAGCGATCCACTCCGAGGCAGAGGGTGTGGAGCTTCCGGTACCGGCCGACGGGTCCTGCGGGACCCAACAGGAATGCGGAGTTGTGGAGCTCCTCGCCGTCGCGCTCTATGGCCCCCACCACGGCGTACGTTCCGGCGGAGCGGCAGGTCTCCGCGACCGCCTCCAGCTCCGGCCCATCGGCCGCCACTGCCGCGGCCAGTGCCGATTCCCTGTCGTGAAACACGTAGCCGGTCAGGGCCGCTTCGGGGAGGACCACCAGGGAAGCACCCTCGGCGGCCGCCTCGGAGATCTCGCGGCACACGTCGAGCGTGTTCGCCTCCAAGTGGGCCAGCGTGGGGGCGTACTGCACGCCGCAGACGCGCGTCACGGCGCCGCTGCTCACTCCTCGCGCAGGGTCGTGAACAGGGCGAGCCCGGCTCCCACCAGGATCGCGCCCAGCGCCAGGCCGAGTCCGAGCCAGCGCCCCACCTCGGCCTCCGGCGTTTGCTCGCCCCTCCGCCACGGACGCGTGATCTCGTCGCGGACGGCCCGGGCCCGGTCGCGGACCAGGTAGTCTGTGATCCGGGCGATTCCTCTCTTCTTCTCGGCCATCGTTCCTTCCAGCGACTCAGGACGGCATGGAGCCGACGAAGTCCTCTCCTCCGTCCACGCGGATCGTGTTCCCGGTCATCCAGGCCGTTCCCTCGTCGGCGAGGGCCACCAGACACCGCGCGACGTCCTCCGGCGTGGTCAGGCGCCCGTGAGGGTTGTGCTGCCTGGCTTCCTCGATCATCTGGTCGGCCCCGGGGATCTTGCGGAGCGCGGGCGTGTCGGTTACTCCGGCTCGAATCGCGTTGGCGGTGATTCCGTGAGGTGCCAGCTCCAGCGCGAGCTGACGGCAGTGCGACTCGAGAGCGGCCTTCGCTGCGGAGACCACACCGTAGCTGGGGATCACCCGATCCCCGCCGGAGCTCGTCATGGCCAAGACGCGTCCGCCGTGTCCCATGAGGCCCCGGTGTACCAGACCCTGCGCCCAGTACACCAACGTGTGCGCCATCACGGTCAGCGTCATGTCCATCTGCTCCGGCGTCACCGAGCCGGAGGCATCCGCCGCCACGAACGGACGGAGCGTCCCGAAGGCCAGCGAGTGAAGAAGGACCCTGACGGATCCCTTGGGAGCAACCTCGGCCATGCTGTCCAGCGCCGCGTCGCGCTTCTCCACGCTGGCGGCGTTGATGTTGAAGAAAGTCGCGTGGGCCCCGGCGCCCTCGATGTCCGTCTTGATCGCCTCCACCCTCTTGAGGCCGGCCCGGCGATCGAGGTGGACACCGAAGATGTCATACCCGGCCCTGGCGAACTCGCGGGACGCCGCCTCGCCGAATCCGCTGGACGCGCCCAAGATGAGCGCCGAGTTGGCGCCGCCTTCACTCAATGAATCCTCCCTCGCTGCTTCCGTCCGCCCCGAACGTACGTTCCGGCCTTCCTGTTGTCACGGAGGAACGCGCCAGGGGTTCGACCCGCTCCAGCGCTGCCGGAAGGTGGCGCTGCCGTCCCTGAAGGCAGCCTCAGATGACGACCCAGGTGATCGCCGTGTAGAGCAGCGCCGCTGCGCCTGCCGCTGCCAGGGCCATCGGAAGCTGCGTGAAGACGTGATCCATCAGGTCGCAGCCGGTAGCCAGGGAAGACAGGATCGTGGTGTCGGATATGGGCGAGCACTGGTCGCCGAACACGCTGCCTCCGGTCACCGCGGCGAAGCACAGGGTGAGGAAGGTCGGGTCGGAGTACACCGCCCAGGCGAGGGGCATGGCCACGGGGAAGATGACCGCGTACGTCCCCCAGGAGGTACCGGTCGAGAAGGCTACGAACATCGACAACAGGAGCAGCACCGCCGGCAGGGCCACCGGGCTGATCCATTCGCCCATCGTCTGCACGACGTACGGAGCCGTGCCGACGGCGTCGGCCACCGCTTTCAGCGTCACCGCGAGCGCGAGCACAATCGCCCCGATCGTCACGCCCTTGCAGCCGGAGACAAACCCGTCGATCACGTCGTGTAGCTTCATTCCCCTGGCCAGCGCGATGGCCATTCCCACAAGCACCGCCAGGACGAAGGCCTCGGCGATGGGAAGCGACGGCGACTCCCGGTTGCCCTGGATGTAAAACGTGTAGAGGTACGGCACCACGGCCACGCCGATGAGGGTGCCGATTGGTCCGAAGAAGTCGATGAGACCGGGTTCATAGCCCTCCGGCATCCTGAGCAGCGTCAGCTCCTCGGCGGCCAGGGGCTCGGCGCCCTCGCGGTCGAGCCGGCCGGTTGCCCGCGTCCGGGTCATGGCCGCCCGCATGCGCCTGCCCGGAAGGAGGGGGAGCTTCTCCCACGCGAACAGCAGGGTGAAGAGAACGGCGAAGATGGCGTAGAAGTTCAGCGGGATCGCGCGGAAGAAGAAGCCGATGCCCTCCTGCTGCGTCGCGATCACGGGCACCGTCCCCGCAACGAGCCCTCCGACGTAGATCGGCCAGACGTTGAACGGGATCACGGTCGCCGCGGGAGAGGCGGTGGAATCGACGATGTAGGACAGCTCCTCGTGCGACACCCGGTGCCGGTCGGACACCGGTCTCACGGTCGCGCCCGTCAGCACGGCGCTGATCGTGCCGCCCTGGTGAAAGATGATCCCCATCATCCAGGCGAAGAACTTCGCCGACCGAGGGCCGCGGGCGACCCTGGCCCCCGCCCAGTCGGCAAAGCGCATCGCCCCTCCGGTCCGTGTCCAGAGTCCGATGAGTCCGCCCAGGGCCCACAGATAGACCAGCAGGATGAGGCCATACGAGGGCGATCCCACCGACGGAATCAGGAACTCCTGGACGATGTTGAGCTTGCCCGAGATGATGCCGCCCAGAACGATCCCGATGAAGAGAGCCGAGATCACGTCCCGCAGGGTGAAGGCCAGGACGAGGGCCACGACCGGAGGGACCACGGACCAGAAGCCGTAATGCTCGCCGTTGGTGGGAAAGTGGCCGGCCGCGAGGAGCCCTACGGCGAGCATGGCGATCCCGACCGCCAGACTCTTCCAGCGGATGCCGCGGTTCCTGGACATAGGTGGGACGTTACGAGCACGGCCTCGGGACGAGCAACGCGGGGTCGGTTTCGAGCCCACTTGAGGCCGGGAAGCTCGAACCGTCTATTGTGTCTACGCCCGGGCGGCCGCGGCGAGCTGATTCCGCGGCATTCCACCGTTTCGACCCCGCTCGCCAGGACGGTTCGGGCATCGGACGCAGCGACTCCTTGCGTGCACCTTCGCCAGGTCCTGAGGCCAGGAGGTCAGGATGAACGTGCCGAGGTCGGTGTCACTTCCCAGGGTCGGTCTGCTCGCCGCTCTCGCGGTCCTCACGCTCCCGCAGCCGGCCGCGGCCCAGGAGAGCCCCCGCGGCTGGACGAGCAGGTCGCCGTTCCGGCCGCTGAATCTGCCGGCGGCCAACACGCTGCGCACAGGCGCCGGACGGCCAGGGCCCGATTACTGGCAGCAACAGGTCGACTACGCGATCGAGGCATCGGTGGACACGGGCTCTCAGCTCCTGATGGGCTCGGAGCGGATCCGCTACACCAACAATTCGCCGGACGCCCTCGCTTACCTGTGGCTCAAGCTCGACGCCAATCTGTGCGATCCCGAGAGCATCACCTCCGTGCTCGACGTCCCGCCGCTCCTGTTCGGCGACGCCGTCTTCGACTTCTCCTGCACCGGAGGAAGCGAGATGGCGCTGACGCGTGTCGAGACGATCGATGGCGCGCCGCTACGGCACGAGGTCCAGAGCACGATCGTCCGGGTGGATCTCCCCGAGTCCCTGCCCTCGGGGGGCGTGTTCGAGCTGGAGGTCGACTGGCAGTGGACGCTGCCCGAGTACGGCTTCGGCCGCATGGGCCGGGACGGGACCCTGTATCAGGTCGCCCAGTGGTATCCCCGGCTGGCGGTCTACGACGATGTGGAGGGATGGAGCATCCACCCCTTCCTGGGAGCCGGGGAGTTCTATCAGGAGTTCGGCGATTTCGCGGTGGAGCTCACGGTGCCGGCCGCATACGTGGTGGCGGCTACGGGAACGATACAGAACCCCGAGGAGGTCCTTGCCGGAGCCCAGCGAGAGCGCCTGGCCGGGGCCGCGACCTCGGAGGAAGCCGTGGCCATCGTGACCCGCGAGGAGGCCCTGGCGACACGGAGCTCGAGCGCCTCGGGTGAGAAGACGTGGCGGTTCGAGGCGGAGAACGTCAGGGACTTCGCCTTCGCCATGGCTCCGGACTTCCGGTGGGATGCCAGCACGTGGAACGGGATCCTGATCCAGACCTTCTACCGTCCGGAAGCCGTGTTGTGGGAGGAGGCGAACCGGATGTCATGGGTCTCCATTAAGCACTTCTCGGAGCGCATCTACCCCTACCCGTGGCCGCACGCGACGACCGTTGAGGGACCCAACGAGGGGATGGAGTACCCGATGCTCACCTTCGTTCCCACCGAGACCACCCGGGAGGAGCTGTACTGGGTGCTCACGCACGAGTTCGGTCACGAGTGGTTCCCGATGATCGTGAACTCCAACGAGCGCCTCCACGTCTGGATGGACGAAGGATTCAACACCTTCATCGACATCGGCTCGGTCGAGGAGTACTTCGCCGGCGAGGAGTACGCGGATACGGTCTCGCGCCAGCCGCTGGAGCTGTATGCGGCCCACGCGACGGTTGGTGAGGAGCAGGCCATGGCCCTGCCGCCCGACGAGCACCATGACCTCTACTGGGCCGGCTACTTCAAGCCCGCCCTTATGCTCCACCTCCTGCAGTACGAGGTGCTGGGGAAGGAGCGGTTCGATCGCGCGTTCTCCGAGTACGCGAACGCCTGGGCCTTCAAGCACCCGTATCCGGCGGACTTCTTCCGGGCGATGGAGGACGGCGCCGGGGCCGACCTGGACTGGTTCTGGCGAGGCTGGTTGTACAGCACGGCCAGGCTCGACCAGGCGATCGAGGGGGTGGTCCGAGACCCGGACGAGGAGCGCACGGAGGTTCACCTCCGCAGCCGCGGAGCGATGGTCATGCCGATCGAGATGCGCCTCGAGTTCGCGGACGGCTCGCAGGAGACGGTGCGGCTGCCCGTGGAGACGTGGAAGCTGGGGCCCGACTTCGTCTACCGGCTCGACAGCGCCCGGGAGCTGGTGGCCGCCCAGCTGGACCCCCGGAGCGTCTATCCGGATGACGACCGGAGCAACAACGGGTGGCGCCGATAGCCTGATGCGCCAGGGTCCGGGAGGACCCGCTTCTACGGGTGATGTAACGCACCTGAACGGAAAGTCTGGAGTTCCTACCTTTTTCAAAACATTGGATTGGCACGATGCGGTTGTGGCCTCGAGACAGGGTCTGAGAGAAGGCTTATGGAATCGCCCTAATCGTCGAGCAGAGGAGCATTACGTCGCTAGGTGTTCACAGGTAATCCACAGTGATAGCCGGGTTTTCGACATTCCGCGTAACTGACTGCCGAATAGTGAGGTATGGGAATCGTGATGTCGAGTCGGGCCGCTCGAACGGCTTGCGTCGATCCGTTGGATGCTCTAGACTCTCTTCCGCCGATGGGGACCCGTAGAGGCCGGGCGTCCCCCGCCGGGCACGACGGCCCCTACGCACTCGACGGTCAGATAATTTCGCAGCTTTCAGCAAGGTGCGCGTCCCATGTTGGACACCCGTCCGGTAGACTTCGTCCTGCAGCTTCCCGCGGTCCTCGCCGAGTCGGCGGAGGAGATCCGTCGCAGGGATCCGGAATACTTGAGCAGTGTCATCCGATACGGCCTCGTACGTCGCGTCATCTATGAGGAATTGGACCGCGCGACAGGCGCTCGCCGCTGCCCCTCTAACGACCTCTCACCCTCCTGTTGACGCTTGACGGCCCTCCTGGCTGTCGCTACATCCGCTAACGGGCCGGGGCACCTCGTTTGATGTGGACAGCCGCAGGCTGGGGCGGATGTGAGCGAGAACTCGATCGGAGATCGAAACGACACCGCTGCGGGCACTGCGCCTGAGATCGATCCGATTCTCCGGGCCAAGTACCTGGACTACTGCTCCGCCCGCATCTCCGAGGTCTTTCTCTCCTTGACCGACGAGCGCACCTACCAGCTCATGGAGGAGGCGGCCCGCGAGGCCGAGCTCAGCGTGGGCTCGCTGAGCTTCCAGGGCATGATGCGGCTGGTCACCAGGAAGCTCCAGGAGAGCGTGCCGCTTCCCGACATGGAGACGTGGGTGGCGGAGTATGTGGAGAATCCCGGCCGCTACGACCCGTTCCTCCTCGGCCTGTGGAAGACGGCCGTACCCTCGGAGGAGGACCGACCGCTGGAAGAGCAGTGACCGAACCGAACGGCAATGGCGATCCACCCCAGCTCCACATCTGGGACGCCTCGACGCGTGAGATCGAGCTGGGTACGCTGGTGGACGGTGACGAGCGGTGGACTCTGGTCGTACTCGCGGAGCGTGCCGCTCCGGACCTGTGCAAGGGACGGATCTCGTTCCGACACAACGACAACCGATACGACACGCAGGCTATTCTGATCGAGGAGACCGAGGATGCGCTGGTCCGCAGGGCTACGGAGCTTCCCGCATCCACGTTGCGCCAGCTGCTCCGCTCCCTGAGAGACTGAAGTCGCCCCGTACATGGCCGACGAGAGAATACTCGTCGTTGACGACGAGCCCGACATCCTCAGCATACTGGTCTACCAGCTCAGCCGGGACGGCTTTCGGCTCAGCACGGCGGTGAACGGCCAGTCGGCGATATCGTCCGCCATCGAGGATCCACCCGATCTCATAATACTCGACCTCATGCTTCCGCTCGTCGACGGGTACGACGTCCTGAAGACGCTGCGTCGAAACGATCGGACGACCAGCGTCCCGATCATCCTGCTCACGGCGCGGCGTGAAGAGGAGGAGCGCATCCGGGGGTTCGAGTACGGCGCGGACGACTACGTGACCAAGCCGTTCAGCGCGCGCGAGCTCACCTTCCGCGTCAAGGCTCTCCTGAGGCGCAGCCGTGCGGAGCCCGTCAGCCAGTCGCGGCTGCTCAAGATGGGGCCCGTCGAGGTCGACCAGGAGGCGCACCAGGCTTTTGCGGACGGCGAGGAGATGGATCTCACGCCCCTGGAGTACCGCCTGCTGGTGGTGTTTCTGGAGCGCCGGGGGCGCGTTCAAACGCGACGCCAGCTCCTGCAGGCCGCGTGGAACACCGAAGCCCAGATCGAGACCCGCACGGTCGACATGCACGTGGCCCGCCTTCGGGCAAAGCTGGGTGAGGCAGGCACGATGCTCAAGACGGTGCGTGGCGTGGGATACCGATTCCAGCCGCTGGAGTAGAATCCAGCCATGCGCCTCCCGGAGCGAGTGCTCCTGGTCCTGGCGGTCTTGCTTGCCCTTCCCTTCCTCGCTTTCGTCCCGTGGACCGCGATGGACCTGCACCCCCTGCCGGAGTGCCAGACCCGGAAGGGGCTGGAGCACCGGAGTCGCGTTCCTGGCCCGGCTTAACACATCCTGGCAGGCGCAGAGGCCTTTTCCGAGGAGCATGCCGGTCCACTATGGAGGCAGAACGATCATGAAACGAACCCGCCTCGTTCCGGCACTCGCGGTGGCTTCCCTTTGTTCGCTCCCCTCACCGGCACGGGCTCAGGAAGATCAGCAGCTTACCATCGAGTCCGAGGCTCTCAGAATCCAGTTCGCGGGCCGCGTGCAGGTTCAGGCAGGGACGAGCAGCTGCAGCGAGTTCCCGGTACCGGACGACTCGGCATGCGAAGAGCAGGTACCGGCGTCCGACCTCTTCCTGCGGCGGGCCAGGATCACGATGACGGTCCAGATCAATGATCAGATCGACTTCCGGATCCAGCCCGACTACAACAGGATCGACAAAGTCGGGCTCAAGGACGCGTGGGGCCGGTTCACCTTCAGCCCGGCGTTCAGGCTGAAGGCCGGCCACTTCAAACGTCCGTTCGACCAGTTCACTCTGATCTCGTCGACGCAGACGCTGACCGTGGAGAGGGAACTAGCGATCCGAGGACTGAAGACGGTCATCGCGCCCTCGCTGACCGGATTCACCACCCTCTTCGATCTGGCTGACCGCGATATCGGCGTCGAACTGAGCGGCTCGACGAATGGCGGTCTCTTCACGTACTGGGTCGGTGGGTTCACCGGGAACTCGGATCTCAAGTTCCAGGACTCGAACTCCTCGAAGCAGTTCGTGGGTCGAGGCCAGTTGGAATTCGACGCCGGACCGAAGAAACTGAAGGTCATCGGCGCTGCCGCGGCCACCGACGCCGCGTACGAGACCGCCGCCGAGGGACTCAAGTCGAAGTACTACTACGACTACGAGCTGTACGCCGAGTGGGGAGATTTCGGTTACGGCCTGCACGCACAGCTCGGGTTCGTGTTCGGAGACAATCCGCTGCGAAACAAGGCCAACGACGAGATCGACCTGCCGGCGGGGGATGATTTCGCCAGCATGGCGACCTGGCAGGCGATCGTGTCGTGGAAGTTTCCTTTCGGTCCGGGCGACATGGACCTCGAACCGGTGTTTCGTGTGACCTGGGCCGACGGGAACACAGACTTTGACAAGAACGAAGTCTGGGGCTTCACGCCCGGGCTGCAGATCTTCTTCTACAGGAGAAACAAGCTGGCTCTGAACTGGGATTTCGCGAATTCCACGAGCGACTCACTGCGCTCGGAGAACTCGTTCAAAGCGCGGATCCAGTTCCATTTCTAGCACTCGGACGTGCACGAAGCAGGCAGGCGACGCGGGCGGGGCGTATCCGCGCGGCCGCGCCCATCTACCCTAGAAAGCCACCTGCATGTTGAGCAGGAACTGCTTGTGGGCCAGCGCCGGGCCCGTGTTCGTCCCATCGATCGACTCCGAGGGGCCGAGCAGCGTGTCGTCCAGCCCCACGGCGTACTGGAACCCGATCTTGGCGTGGAAGCCGGGGTAGAGGTTGAGGCCGAAGATCAGGAACTGGTTCCGCTTCGGCACGATCCCCAGGCCCGCCGCCGGCTTGAAAGAGTCGTAGCGAGCGAGAAAATCCAGTGCCCCCCACAGGGTGTACCCGCCCTCGATGTAGTATCCCTCCGAGGCGAGCGATTCCGAGCTCGACGCCGTGGGGTCGTAATCCGCCCGCGTGTATTCACCCAGCAGAGAGTAGTTGAGATACCTGAAGGCCAGGTCCGCACCCCAGATGACGCGGCTGCCCGTGAACTCGGCGAACCGGATGAGCTGTCCGCCGGGAGAACTCTCTTCGGCACCGGCCGAGGTGGCCACGGGAAGAACGGCGAGTGCGCTGTCGTCGGCGAAAGCGACGTCCGCGCCCGCTTGTAAGACGAGATCCTCGAAGAACTCCACGTCGCCCACCGTGTTGTACTCGCCGCGGAAGGCAAACAGGAAGGAGTTGTCGTCGTTCTCGAAGGCGGGACCGTTTCCGTTGAACATCCCGCCCCAATAGCGGAACCGGCCCTCAAATGCCCTCCCCCGAAGGTCGAAGCCAAGCTGCCGCCCCGGAGACAGAGCGAGCGCGGCCTGTGCCCGCTCGACCAACTGGAGCTCACCCTTGTCCAGCATCGCTTCGAGGCCGGAAGAGGATTTGAGAATCCCAGCGTCCAGGCGCAGCAGCTCGTCGCGGATCGGGAACGAGAGCGAGGCATCCAGCAGCCTGACCTTGTCATCGTCGAAGTCGTACTCGGCGCGAACCGCGTAGTCGAAGATGATTCCGACTCTGCCCGTCAGACCGAGCCTGGCGTCATAGATCTCGAAGCCCTTGACGCCCCCGGCGTCGCGGGACTCCAGGCGTAGCCCGGTGCGCAGCAGTCCGTCGAGCCTCAGCTCCGGCTGGTCCTCCTGAGCCCATAACGGGCCCGCCAGACCGGCCAGCATCAGGCAGGCCAAGGTCCCCGTGATCGTCGCTCGCGTCATCTAGGTTTCATCCCGGGTCTGATTCTGATTCTCGATGAGAAAGCTCAGCTCCTCGTCGAGCTCGGGAAACAGCCTTCGCCATCCCCCCAGGCCCACGGCCGCGTTGATCCAGAAGTGGGCCACGATCGCCGGGAACAGGCTTCCGGTGAGCACCACCGGAAGGGCCAGCAGGCCCCCGAGCAGCGTGGCGCGAACCATCCCCACCGCCCGTTGATAACCGTGCGCCACCCCGAACGACAGGGCTGTGAGCGCGGCAGCCGGCCAGGCGCTCATCACCGAGCCGGCCAGCACATGATACATGTACCCCCGGTACAGGTACTCCTCGCCCACAGCCGCAACCGCGGCCAGGAGGAGGAAGTTCCGGGTCTCGCGCCCCGACCGCGGCATGATGAGGAGCGAGAGCGGGCTCTCGCGCAGCCCGAACTTCTGGCCGACCCGAACGACGCCCCACACGATGGCGAGGCCTGCCGCGGCTACCCCGACTGCCCATCCGAAAGCTGGATATGGATCCGCGACACGCCAGCCCAAGTCGGAGGGGGAAATGCGCTGCCACGCCGCCACTCCGAACGTGACCCCCGCGAGGACCGTGATGGACAGGGCCGCCGACAGGTACACGGTCGAGCGTGCCGCGGCCAGTTCGGCCGCATGCTCCTCGCGCAGTCCCGTCCGGGCGGCCAGCAGCGGCAGCCCCAGGAGTAGAAGAACGCAGTAGACGATGGCGATGGTGCTGAGATTCACGGCATGTACCTTACAGGCCGAAGCCGCAGCGGTAAACGGCCCCGGGCGGGACGTTGACACCGGCTTCCCGGCGCCAGACGTTCTTCCTGACCGGTCGCAGAGGTTTCTCCAGTCGACGCCGCCCATGCATCTCGAGATCGCGGTAGCCCAGTTTCAGCCAGTAAAGGGCGATCCCGGGGCCAGTCTGGACCGGATGGCGGAGGTGTTCGCTGCGGTGAAGGCCCGGCAGCCCGCGCCCGACCTGGTCTTGTTCCCCGAGACCTCTCTAACGGGCTACTTCCTGGAAGGCGGGGTTCGCGAGCTCGCCTTCTCCGCTCGGGATCTGCTGAGCGAGCTGGCCGGCCGATACGAGACTGCGCCAGGACCGAATCGGCCGCTGGGCGCGGCTCTCGGCTTCTACGAGGTGCACGATCATCGCCTCTACAACTCGGCCATGTACGCCGAGCTGGGGAACGGCGATCCCCGGATCGTCCACGTCCACCGGAAGGTCTTTCTTCCCACGTACGGGGTCTTCCAGGAGGAGCGCTTCGTCGAGGCTGGGCACGAGATCCACGCCTTCGACACTCACTGGGGGCGGGCCGCGCTCCTGATCTGCGAGGACATGTTCCACTCGATCTCGGCCACGCTGGCCGCCCTCGGCGGGGCGCAGATCCTCCTCGTGCCGAGCGCCTCACCCGCCCGCGGCGCTGAGCCGGGCAGCGGCCTGCCCGCCAACATCGACCGCTGGCAGCGGCTGGCGCAGGCGGCGGCCGAGGAGCACGGACTCGCCGTCGCGGTCTCCCAGCTCACCGGCTTCGAGGGCGGCAAGGGCTTCGCCGGCGGCTCGATGGTCTTCGACCCGCGCGGTCAGCTACTGCAGCGGGGGCCACTGTGGGACCAGGCTCTGCTCCACGTCGGGCTGAACCTGGAAGAGCTGACGGCCGCCCGGGCCGAGACTCCGCTGCTGGCAGACCTCGAGCGAGCCCTCCCGCGTCTGCTGCAGAGCCGCCACCGACGCCCGGCCAGACCGGTCACTGCCGACGACCGGCCGCGCACGGCGCCACCAAGGCCGGCCCCCGCCACCCTCGCCAGGGCCGATGACCCCGCGCTGCTCGAGATCGACCCGGAGCTTGTGACCGAGTGGCTCGTCCGCTTCCTGAGAGAAGAGGTCCGCACCCGGCGTGGCTTCGAGCGTGCGGTGGTCGGCATCTCCGGCGGCGTGGACTCGTCACTGGCCGCGGCACTCTGCGCCCGCGCGCTGGGCGCTGAGAACGTCACCGGCATCCTGATGCCGTATCGCACCTCAAGCGCCGAGAGCATGGACCACGCGCAGCTCGTGGCCCGGCAGCTGGGCATCGAGACCCGCACGATCGATATCTCGGAGGCGGTGGAGGGATATCTCGAAGCGCACGAGGCGGACGCGAACCCGACCCGCCGCGGGAACGTGATGGCGCGAGTGCGCATGATCGTGCTGTTCGACCAGTCCGCGAAGCTGCATGCCCTGCCGATTGGAACCGGCAACAAGTCGGAGCGGCTACTGGGCTACTTCACCTGGCACGCAGATGATTCACCGCCCATCAATCCGCTCGGCGACCTCTTCAAGACGCAGGTGTGGACCCTGGCGCGGCACCTGGGGCTGCCCGAGGAGATCGTCGACAAGCCGGCCACGGCGGACCTCATCAAAGGCCAGACGGACGAGGAAGACCTGGGCGTCTCCTACCCCGAGGCCGACCTCATCCTGCACCACCTGCTGAGCGGCCGGTTCGCGGACTGGCTGGTGGATGCCGGTTTCGACGCCGCCAAAGTGAAGATCGTGCGGGATCGCCTCGAGGGAACGCACTGGAAGCGCAACCTGCCCACCGTGGCGATGCTCTCGGGCACCACAATCGGGGAGTGGTATCTGCGGCCGGTGGATTACTAGGGGTGAGAAGCTCGGTCGGTCGGGCGTCCCGACACTCCCGGAACGCCCGCCTGATACCCCCTAGGGGAATCGAACCCCTGTCTCCTGGCTGAGAACCAGGTATCCTTGGCCACTAGACGAAGGGGGCCCTGCAAGGGCCCCTATTCTAAGAGACCCATCGTCCCTGTCAACCCTCCGGCGTGCTTGCTGTTCCCCTTGCGTGGGGAGGCTCGGAACCGGGTATCTTGGCGGCGCAAGGTACGGCGTGGGTGCGGACTCCACGTCGTGACGATAGAGGTGTCAGGAGGCATTCGTGAGCTGGGAGTATCTGCACCTGATCACGCATCCGTTCGCGATCGTGCTCTCGATCGCCGGTGTGGCGGTGGGCATTGCCGGGTGGATTGCCCGCCGGGAGGAGCTGGAGCGGTATGGGCTCCTGTCTCTGCTGCTGGCGGCGGTGAGCGCCATCCCGAGCTACATCACCGGTATCTCGGCCGCCGACGACGTCTCGGCGCGAACCTTCGTCGAGCCCTCCATCGTACAGGACCACCGGACGTGGGCTACCTGGGCGGCCTTGACGCTCGTCACCTGCGGGATCTTCGCCGGCTTCGCCATGTTCCAGCGGAAGGACCGGCGCCTGCGCCGCTTCGTGCTGCTCCTGGGCGCGCTCGCGGCGGCGCTCATCGGGTTCTCAGCCTTCCGCGGCGGCAAGATCGTGCACGCCGATGACTTGCCGGGGGGGACAGAGACGGCCGCGCCCACATCCTCCGAGCAGGGTTGAAGCCGATGCAAGAGACATCTCCCGAGCTGCCTGTGGTAGTCGGATCCGGCCTCGACAAGGCATGCAGCGTAAGCCACTCGCAGGTCACGATGACGAACCTGATGTCGCCCCAGGACGTGAACCTCATGGGCAACGTCTTCGGCGGCGTGATTCTGGCCGCGGTGGACCGGATTGCCTACGTGTGCGCCGCCCGTCACTGCGGAAGGCCGACCGTGACCGCGAGCTTCGACCAGGTCGACTTCCGCTCGCCCATCCAGATCGGCGAGGTGGTCACGCTGCGCGCTTCGGTGAACACCGTAGGCCGGACATCGATGGAGATCGGCGTGCGGGTGGAGGCGGAGTCCGTCCACGGTGAGGAGAGCCGGCACACGAACTCCTGCTATGTCACGATGGTCGCGATCGACGAGGAAGGCAGACCGACGCCCGTTCCGCGCTTGCAGATCGACTCACAGGAAGAGTACCGACGGCACAGGGACGCCGACGAGCGGCGAGCGGCACGGCTCCAGCTGGCGGCCAGCCGTCGCCAGCGCCGGCTCTAGGAGCGTGCCGGAGGATTCAGACGAGGACGACCAGGGAGTAGAAGAGCAGCACTGCGGCGCACATCACCGCGCACTGGGCCAGGATCTCCTTCGCCGACATCTTCGCGACCACTCCCAGCACGGCCCCCACCGCGATCGCCACCGCAAGCAGTATCACCAGAACCATCCCATTACCTCTCTCTGACGGGGGCTCGGATCACGACGGTCCGAACCGGGCCGAGCCTTCGCCTCGCCCGCCCTTCCGCTGGAGTTGAACAAGCTCGGTCATCCCCGCGCGCTCGGCAATCTCCCTGCCCGCGGGGGTCGCGGCCAGGCCGCCAAGCGCCGTCTCGCGAAACCGAACATCCATCCTCCGGCCCACCTCTCCCATCACGTCGATGACCTCGTCCGCAGGGATCGGAAAGTCGAGGCCGGCGAGCGCCATCTCCGCGGACGCCACCGCATGCACCGCCGCCGAGGCGTTCCGGTAGGCGCACGGGATCTCGACCAGGCCGGCGACGGGGTCGCAGATCAGGCCGAGCATCCCCTGCAGCGTGAGAGCGATCGCCTGTCCGAGCTGCTCCGCGGTACCGCCTTCCAGCCACGTCACGGCGGCAGCAGCCATGGCGGCCGCACTTCCCGTTTCTGCCTGGCATCCTCCGCCCGCGCCCGCTATCGAGGCCCGCTCCGCGATCACCGCGCCGACGCCTCCGGCCACGAGCATCGCTTCCACCAGCCGCTCCTCGTCCCACCCCCGGCTCTCCTGGAGGGTGAGAAGGACGGCTGGCACGACGCCCGCCGCTCCGGCGGTCGGCGTTGCCATGATCAGCCCCATGCGGGCGTTCACCTCGAGCGTCGCGATCGCCCGGGCGAGCAGGAGCGTGAAGTCATCGCTCACCAGGCGCGTCCCATCCTCGGCCAGCCTGCGCGCGCGGCCGCCGGTCATTCCCGAGGGGCTCTCTTCGTCCGATCCCAGCCCGTCCTCGACCGCCCTCCGCATGACCTCCAGCGCCTCCACAATCCTGCGGCGCACCTGCTCGTGATCGGCATCGGTCTCCTTCACCTCGCGGTGCAGCACCGCCTCGGCGAGGTCGATTCCCTCGCGCTCGGCGAACGCGAGCCAATCGGATATGGATCGGAACATGGTTCGGGACTCCGCTCAGGCGTTGAGCCGGTGAACGTTGTGGATCCAGTGCACCCAGGTCTGGCCCTCCAGCGCCTCCAGCAGCTCCGGCGGGACTTCCTGGTCCGTCTCTATCGTCATGAGCGCCTTCTCGCCCCGGCCCGTCCGATCGACTCGGATCTTGGCCAGGTTCCGGCCGCTTCCAGCAATCATCCCTGTGATCTCGGCCACGGTTCCCGGCACATCGTCGGCGGCGACCACGATCGTGGGAAGCGACCCCGACAGGTCGACCGTGAAGCCGTCGATCTCGGTGATCCGGATCCTGCCGCCGCCTATGGAGCAGCCCTCCACGGATATCGAGTCGTCCCCCCATCGCACCCTGAACACAGCGGAGTTGGGGTGAGCCTCCTCTCCCAGATCCACCGTGCCGAAGGTGTAGACGAGGCTCGCGGCGTCGGCGTACTCGAAGCTGTCGCGCAGGCGGACGTCGTCGGGCAGATAGCCCAGCAGCCCCCCGACGATGGCACGCCGGGTGCCGTGTCCCTCGCCGGTCATGGCGAAGCTTCCGTGCAGTCCTACCTCGGCCCGCTCCGGGGTGCCGCCCAGAATCGCCTGAACGACGTACCCGAGGCGGCAGGCGCCCGCCGTGTGGGAGCTGGACGGGCCCACCATCTTCGGCCCGAGGATGTCGAATAGCGTCGTCATCGGGGGCCAGCCTCCGGGTTGGCGGCGGCGTCTGCGAGCTCCGGCGTATCACCGGGGGCGATCGGATCGACGATCCTGACCTGGGCCTCGAATGCGCGCACGAAGCCATACGCGAGCGCGGCCTTCAAAACGATATCATCGACCTGACAACCCTCCGCCTCGAGGCTCGTCATCCGGACATCATCGATGCCGCAGGGAACGATGAGGCCGAAGTTGCGGAGGGGCTCGCGCGTGACGTTCAGGGCGAAGCCGTGCCAGGTCACCCAGTGGCTGACGTGAACGCCGATCGAGGCGATCTTTCGGATCCGCCCCGCCGCTCGGTCCACGTGGAGCCTTCTCTCCTCGTCTCCTACCCAGACGCCCGTGTAGTCGGTAACCCGGAAGGCGCCGATGCCCAGCTCCGAGAGCGCGACGATGATCACTTCCTCGAGCTGGCGCAGGTACCAGTGAAGGTCACGGCGGTAACGACCGAGGTCGAGGATGGGATAGCCGACGATCTGGCCCGGACCGTGGTAGGTGACATCGCCGCCGCGCTCCACCTCGACTGCCTCCACGCCGGCAGCTGACAGGAGATCTGGATTGGCCACGACGTTCTCGAGGCGGGAGCCACGCCCAAGGGTGAGGACAGGCTCGTGCTCCAGCAGAAGCACGAAGTCGGCGTGGAGCCGCCCTTCGATCCTGGCCCGCGCCAGCTCGCGCTGCCACTCGAGCCCTTCGCGGTACGGCACGCGTCCCTCGACCGGCACCATGTGAATCGTGTTAGTCATACTTCAAATCGCGGTCGGCCCATCCGCGATTTCGCAGCGAAGCGAGGGCCAAGCGCGGAGGGAACGACCGCTAGCCATCCCGGTTGAGAACCAGGCGACGGCGGTGACCTGCCTCGCATTCGCCTAGATGTGAATCGCCCTGCCCAGGGCCGCCTGTGCCGCCTCCATAACGGCCTCCGCCATGCTGGGATGCGCGTGCGCGTGCGCCGCGATCTCCTCGACCGTCGACTCCAGAGCGCGCGCCATGCCGGCCTCTGCGATCAGCTCGCTGACGTTGTGACCGATCATGTGGACGCCTAGCACCTCGCCGTAGTTCGCGTCCGCCACGATCTTGACGAAGCCCTCGTTGTGGGCTGCCGTGAGCGCCCGCCCGTGTGCCGTCAGCGGGTACTTCCCCACGGTTACCTCGTACCCGGCCTCCTGCGCCTCCGGCTCGCTCAATCCCACGATTGCCACCTCGGGGTGGCAGTATCCGACGCTGGGAATGTTGTCGTACTTCATAGGGTGCTGAGCCACCCCGGCGATCCGCTCCGCCGCCACGATCCCCTCGTGGGAGCCTTTGTGGGCCAGCATCGGCTCGCCGGCCACGTCGCCGACGGCGTAGACACCCGGAACGTTCGTTTCGCACCACTCGTCGATCTTGATCCAGGGACCGTTCATCTCGACTCCCAGATCCTCCAGCCCGAGTTCCTCCGTTACGGGCTGCCTGCCGACGGCCATCAGGAGGACGTCGGTCTCGGTCTGCTCGTCGCCACTAGCCGTCTCGACGGTGAGCACCATCGGACTCGCATCCCGGTCGATGCTCTTCACCGTAGTGCCGGTCTTGACGGTCATTCCCCGCTTCTTGAACGAGCGGGCGAGCGTCTTCCCGATCTCCGGATCGGCCAGGGGAACCAGCGTCTCCAGCATCTCGACCACGGTGACGTCGACGCCGAAGGCGCTGAAGACGTCGGCGAACTCGACCCCCACGTAGCCGCCGCCGACCACGACCATGCGGCTCGGCAGGTGCCGCAGCGCCAGCGCCTCGCGGCTGCCGATCACCTTCTCGCCGTCGATCTCGAAGCCGGGGAACGACTTCATCACGGCGCCTGTAGCCACGACGACGTTCTTCGCCTCCACCGTCACCGTATCGCCCTCCGGTGGAGAGACCTCGACCTTCCCGTTCCCGGCGAGTTTCCCTCGTCCCTCGAACAGCTCGACGCCGTTCTTCTTGAACAGGAACCGGACTCCGCCGCTCAGCTTCTCGCTGATGAAGCGGCTTCGGTCGATCGCCGCGTTCATGTCGTACTCGACATGCACCGGCCGAACGCCCATTTCCTCGCCGTGGGACTTGAGATTCTGCGCCAGAGCCCCGCTCTCCAGCAGGGCCTTCGCGGGAATGCAGCCCCAGTTGAGGCACGTTCCGCCGAGCCCGCCCTCGTAGGAAAAGCTCTCCACGCAAGCCGTCTTCAGGCCCAGCTGGGCCGCCCGGATCGCACACACGTAGCCGCCGGGGCCGGCTCCAATTACCGCGACATCGAACACATCAGCCATCGGAAAGCCTCACAGGTCGCTGGCCACTGGGCTGTGCCCGTCGAAGACGGAGCTGCCTCTGCTGCGGCCCTTTGATTCGCCTCAGAGCACGATCTCGAGCGGGTTCTCCAGCATCGCCTTGAGCGTCTGGAGGAAGCGCGCTCCGGTGGCACCGTCGATCACCCGGTGATCGCACGACATGGTCACGCGCATCCGTCTCCGCACCTCGATCTGCCCGTCCACCACCACGGGCTTCTCGACTGTGCTGCCCACCGCCAGTATCGCCGCCTCGGGCGGGTTGATGATGGCGGTGAACTCGTCGATCTCGAACATGCCCAGGTTGCTGATCGAGAACGAGGCACCCTGGTACTCCTCCGGCAGGAGCCGCCTCTCCCGCGCGCGGGTGATGAGCTCGGCAGCTTCCAATGAGATCTGCAGCAGCCCCTTCCGGTCGGCGTTCCGGAGCACCGGCGTGATGAGACCATCCTCAATCGCCACCGCGATCCCGATGTCGACGCTGCCGCGTCGCTGGATCGCATCGCCGGCCCACGCCGAGTTGATCTCCGGATGACGGGCCAGGGCCTCGGCGGTCACCTTCACCAGCAGATCATTGACGCCGACCTTCCCGGACTCGAGGCGGGCGTTGAGATCGGCCCGCAGGTCCAGGGCCCGTCCCATGTCGATCTCGCTGGTGAGGAAGAAATGCGGCACTGGCCCGATCGACTGCGCGAGCCGCTTCGCGATCGCCTTCCGCATCTGTGACAGCTCGAGCGTCTCGTCGACGAGTCTCGGAGGGCCGACCTCGAGCGGGGCCGCGGGGGTCGCGGGCGGAGCCGTCGCGGGGGCCGGAACTCCGGCGTGCAGGGCTGCCTCCACGTCTCGTTTCACTATGCGCCCGGCCGGCCCGCTGCCAGCGATACCGTGCAGGCTGAGCCCCGCCTCGCTCGCCATCCGACGCGCCACCGGCGACACCTTGACCCGGGCCCCGGCGGGCAGCGGGCGCGGCTGAGGCCCTGGGGCCACCACCGGCGCCGTCGGTCTCAGAAGGCGCTCCATGGCCTCGGCAGCCGGCTCCGGCTCGGCCGTGGGCGCAGGCTCCTCTGCCTCGGCGGACGGCGCAGCGACCTCCGGTTGCGGCTCGGCGGCGGCCCCGGCGGAAGAGTCGTCCGTCACCGGTGCCGCCGCGGGCTCCGGGGCTCCGGCTTCCGCTTCGGAGATGAGGGCCGAGATGTCCTCGTCCTCCTCACCGATGATGCCGATGATCGAACCGACGGGAACCGTGGCGCCCTCGGGGACGATGATCTTGCGGATCACCCCACCCCCCATGGCCTCGATGTCCATGTTGGCCTTGTCGGTCTCGATCTCGGCAAGGATATCACTCGTCTCGACGTGATCGCCTTCCTCGACCTTCCACTCGACCAGCTTGCCCTCCTCCATGGTGGGGCTGAGCTGGGCCATCACGACTTTCGTTGCCATTTCACTCCTGTCCCGGCGTCGTCAGTCCAGGTAACACAGGTGCTTGACCGCGCTCAGGACGGCGTCCGGACTCGGCACTATGAGCTTCTCGAGACTCCGGGCGTAGTGCATCGGGACGTCGAGGCCCGACACCCTGGCGATGGGCGCATCGAGATCGTCGAACGCCTCGCGCTGGATGTCGTCCACGATCTGAGCGCCGATCCCGGCCACCGGCCAGCCCTCCTCGACCACCACGGCCCGGTTCGTCTTGCGCACCGAGGCGACGACCGTATCCGCGTCCAGCGGGCGCAGGCTGCGGAGGTCCACGACTTCCGCCTCGACCTCGAGCTCCGTCGCCGCTCTTTCCGCCGCCTGCATGGCGACGTGGACCATCTTCGAGTGGGCGACGATCGTGATGTCCTCACCGGAGCGCTTGACGTCGGCCACCCCCAGCGGCACGAAGTGCTCTTCCTCCGGCACTTCCCCCTTCACGTTGTATAGGAGCTCGCCCTCGATGAAGACCACGGGGTCATCGTCGCGGATGGCTGTCTTGAGCAGGCCCAGCGCGTCCGCCGGAGTCGCCGGCGTGCATACCTTGAGACCCGGGATGTTGGCGTACCACGGATCCGGCACCTGTGAGTGCTGCGCGGCGAGCTGGAGCGCGGAGCCGCCCGGCCCGCGGAAGACGATCGGCACGTTGTACTGGCCGCCGGACATGTAGTAGAACTTGGCCGCCGAGTTCACGATGGCGTCGTAGGCCAGCAGGGCGAAGTTCCAGGTCATGAACTCCACCACCGGACGCAGGCCGGCTACGGCCGCACCCACACCGAGGCCGGCAAAGCCGTTCTCGGCGATCGGCGTGTCGCGAACGCGCCACTCGCCGAAGCGGTCCAGCAGACCCTTGGAGACCTTGTAGGCCCCGTCGTACTCGCCGACTTCCTCGCCGATCACGAAGACACGCTCGTCCCGCTCCATCTCCTCGGTCAGCGCGCGGTTGAGTGCTTCCCGGTACGTGACTACCGCCACCGGTCCCTCCTGGCCAGGTCTCCGTACTCGTCGGAGTAGACGTGGCTGTAGATCTCGTCTCTATCGGGCGCCGGGCTGCTCTCCGCGTATTCCGCGGCCTGCTCCACCTCGGCGATGATCTCCCGGTCCAGCTCCTTGTACTCCTCGTCGGTGCAGATGCCGGCGCCGATGAGGCGGTCGAGGAAGTTGTTGATCGGATCGTTCTGCCTCTCCCGCTGAACCTCCTCGCGGGTCCGGTAGGTGCCGTGCGCCGGATCGGACATGGAGTGCCCAAGGTACCGGTAGGTCACCGCCTCGATGAAGGTGGGCCGAACCTCCTCCCGCGCCCGATGCACCGCACGGCTCACCGCCTCGTACACGGCCATCACGTCCTGGCCGTCCACCTGCTCCGCCCGCTTCCCCTGGTAGGCGCAGGCGCGTGTGAACAGCTGCTCGACGGCCGCCACGCGGTCGATATCGGTGCCCATGCCGTAGGAGTTGTTCTCGACGACGTAGACGACCGGAAGCTCCCACTTGGCGGTCATGTTGAAGGCCTCGTGGAAGGGACCCCCGTTGACGACGGAGTCTCCGAAGAAGCAGAGGACGACCTGGTCGCTCTTTCGATACTTGATGGCGTAGCCGACTCCGGCCGCCACCGGAAGGTGCGTGCCCACGATCCCGTGGCCACCCAGGAAGTTGACGCTCCGATCGAACAGGTGCATCGAGCCGCCGGCGCCACCGGAGCACCCGTCTACCCGCCCGTACAACTCGGCCATCACGGCCTGGGGGCTGACGCCGCGGATCAGAGCCTGCGCGTGATCGCGGTAGGCCGTGATCACGTAGTCGTCGTCCCGCAGGGCCATGATCGCACCCGCTGCCACCGCCTCCTGCCCTATGTAGAGGTGGCAGAAGCCACCGATCTTGCCCATCTGATAGGCCTGGGCGCACTTCTCCTCGAAGCGGCGCGCGAGCACCATCCAGCGGAGCATCTCGATGAGCTTCTCCCGGGGCAGTACCAGGGATTCGCTCTGCTTGACTCCTTCTTCAGTCTTCGCCAAACGACTGGACTCCTTTTCAGGCCGCGCCGGCGCTCGCCTGCAACTCCTCCACCTGCTCGCGCGCGTGGTAGCTACTGCGAACGAGAGGTCCGCTTTCCACGTGCAGGAAGCCGATCTCCTCACCGTAGCGCTTCCAGCCCGCGAACTCCTCTTGCGAAACGTACCGGTCGATCGCGATGTGCCGCTCGGACGGCCGCAGATACTGCCCGAGCGTCAGGATCTGCACGCCTGCACCCAGGGCGTCGTGAAGGAACTGGCGTACGTCGTCCTCGCTTTCGCCCAGGCCAAGCATGATGCCGGTCTTTATCAGGACCCCCGGGTCCAGCTCCCGAGCCCTCCGCAGCACGCCCAGAGAACGCTCGTAGCGTCCGCCCGGACGGGCGGTCCGGTGCAGCCGTCGCACCGTTTCCATGTTGTGGTTGAAGATCTCGGGACGTGCGGCCATGACCGTGGCGATGGCTTCGGGATCGCCCTGGAAGTCCGGCGTCAGTACCTCGATCGAGCAATCGGGGATCCGCAGCCGGATCTCCTCGATCACGGAGGCGAAGATTTGTGCTCCCCCGTCGGGCAGATCGTCGCGGTCCACGGAGGTTATGACCACGTGCCGGAGGCGAAGCTCCCGTATCATCTCGGCCACGCGGCGCGGCTCGTCTTCGTCCAGCTCCTCGGGCCGTCCGTGAGCGATGGCGCAGTAGGGGCAGTTCCGGGTGCACTTGTCGCCCATGATGAGGAAGGTGGCGGTCCCGGACTCCCAGCACTCACCGATGTTCGGGCAGTGCGCTTCCTCGCATACCGAGTTGAGGCCGAGGTCCCTCATCAGCTGCTTCAGATGACGGTACCTGTCGCCGCCAGGGGCGCGCACCCGGAGCCAGCCCGGCTTCCGCCTGGGCCACAGGTGTGCATCCGGCGCCGCCTCGGCGGCCATCTGGCCGGCGGGGACACGGTAGACCGCGGCGTTGCCGGCCGGCTGTATGACCTTGAGTCGCTTCATCGACCCTCGCTGTGCTTTCAAACGGCGTCCGTCGCGGGCACGCCCGGGACGGACGGCGGAAACTACCGGCTCCAAACTGGCAAGTCCAACAAATCGGGCCGGGATTGGATAACACGTCTGACGCCACCGGGTTCCGCGTACTCCGGACCGACGTTGCCTGGTCCGGTAGCGAACGGTATTCTGCTACCCGATTCTGGATCCGGTGGCCGGCTGAAGCGATGGACACCGGGACAGCCACAGCGTCGCCGCAAGACAACGTGCAGGGGAACAATGACTTACATAATCACTCAGCCTTGCATCGGCACCAAGGACGCCTCGTGCGTCGATGTGTGTCCGGTGGACTGCATCTACGAGGGTGAGGACATGTACTATATCCACCCCGAGGAATGCATCGACTGCGGAGCCTGCGTCCCGGAGTGTCCTGTCGAGGCGATCTTCCCGGACGACGAGGTCCCCGAGGAGTGGACAGACTTCATAGAGAAGAACTACGTCTACTTCGACGTGCCCCTTCCCTGACGCCCCGCCGTTCCCGGGGCCCGCGGGGCCAGGACTCGACAGCGCCCGAGCCGCTTCGGCCGGGCGTTTCGATTACCTGGAAGGCAGCGTACGACGCCCCCCGCGCTGTCGCGAAATCTCGTTGAACCATCACCTTGGGTGACATATATTCGGTGCGCATTCCATACGAGAGGCTCTGCGGAGCGATGAAGGTGGCCGCATGCCGCCGCGGCGTCCGGTCGTGATGAACAAATAGTCGGAGTCGGATCCAATGATCAATCGCGCGACGAGGTCGATTGCCCTGGCGGCGCTCCTGCTGGCGGTTCCTGCAGCGCTTTCGGCCCAAGATCACCAGCACGGCCAGAAGCTCGTTCGACCGGACCTTCCGGTAGATCAGAACGAGTACGTACAGGTCGTGAATCACGAGGAGGACCGGACGGCCGAGTTCGTCATCGGGCCCCTCGATCTTCCGAACGACATGCCCCACCTTCGCCTCCCGATTCAGATGGCAGAGATTCCGGTGGACGGTTGGCTCCACGGCTTCGATGCGCAGATGGTGGACGGCGAGGGCAACGCGATCCCGATGGAGACGCTGCACCACGTCAACTTCATCGACCCGGACAAGCGCGACCTGTTCTCGCCCATAGCCAGGCGCGTTCTGGCGGCCGGCCGGGAGACCAGCAAGAAGGAACTGCCGGGGCTCCTGGGCTACCCGATCCAGGCGGGGGACCGGATGATCATCTCGGCGATGTTCGCCAACGGCACGGGTAGCGACTATCCGGAGGCTTACCTGCGCGTCCGCCTCTTCTACAGCCTCGAGGAGGACGGCTTCATGCAGCCGCGTGACGTCTATCCGTTCTACCTGGACGTCATGGGACCGGTCGGCCTCAAGGACTTTCCCGTCCCGCCGGGTAAGACGGTCAAGTCCTGGGAGGGAACTCCGGCCATCGAGGGCCGCATCCTCGGCATCGGCGGGCATCTTCACAACTACGCCACGGTTCTCAGGCTCGAGGACGTCACCGAGTCGAAGACGATCTGGGAGGCGGAGCCGGAGGTCGACCAGCATGGGGCGGTCACCGGTGTCCCGGAGGGGAGGTTCTGGTGGCGCGGCGGCATCAAGATCGAGACCGACCACGTCTACCGAATCTACGTCGAGTACGAGAACCCGACGGAGCGGCCGACGCCCGACGGCGGAATGGGTGAGATCGGAGGCATCGTCTGGGCGGCCAAGGACGTGCAGTGGCCCGAGTTCAATCGGGACAACCCTGACTACGTGGCCGACCTGATCAACACGCTCGAGGCCCCCGAGAAGCTGGGCGGCCACGGCCACGGCGCCCACGACATGGGCGGCGAGGGCATGAAGATGGAAGGGCCCGAGGCGGGGGAGAACGAGAACGGCCAGGAGGAGCACGGCGACCACGGCGAGCACGGTCGCTGAGGCGTGAGGAGGTCGCTGCCAGTCGCAGCGACCTCTCCTCTCATGGGTTCACGACGGTGGACCGCCGCCGCGGCGCCTCGGTCCAGTGGGCATCGGGGACGGCGACGCGGTAGATGGGCGTGATCGCCGGAAGACTGGAGATGCCGCTCGCCAGCTCCGTTGTGCGGACAGCGAGCAGGTAGGCGCCGGGCGGAGTATCCACCAGCTCGAGCCGGATGTGGTGCCTGCCGATTCCGGCCGGACCTCGCGACACCTCCGACGGAAAGCGCACCGTAAAGGCCAGCTCCTCCGGGCCGAGATCGAAGATGCTCTCGGCCTCCTGCTCCGCCACCACCCTGACCTCGACCTCATACGCCTCCCCGGATCTCAGCCCGTACACCTCGAAGTAGATGTGGGCGACCCCACTCGCTCCGACCACGTGGGTAGGGTCGACCCTAAGGTGGGAAAGCCCGTCGCGCGTCCAGTCGCCGCCCGAGTCGGCGGCCACGGCGATGTCGCTCACCTCGGGCAGACCCTGAAGTGGAGCCGGTACGGCCAGCGTATCCTGGACCCAGTTGCCCACCGTGCGCGCCGGTGCCCCGGCGTCCCGAAGGGCCAGGGTGAACGGGTAGCGACCGGGGTCGAGATGGATCGGCACTCTGAGAGGGATCCCGTCTTCGGCCCGCAGCGGGTCGTCCAGCACGGGATCGGTCATGCCGCTCCGGAGCCGGTAGCCTCCCGGGCCGGTCATGGCGAGGTCGGCCGCGACGTGGTATCGCACGCCTCCCTCTTCCGGCGGGCCGGCCACCGCCGTCAGGTCGCCGGCGCGGGCCGACGCGAGCACCCACACCTCCATTCGCTCCCCTCCCGGCTCCCGGAACCGCAGCGTCTCGTACGCGAATTTCACGCCCGGGGCGACGGCCGGAACCCCGGGAATCGATTGAACGGCATATCTCGCGTCCGCCTCGTTGCGCTCACGCTCCCACGCCAGCAAGCCCTGTAAACCAGGATTGAACCGGTCTCCGGCAGCGCGCATCCGGCGATCCATCTGACCGAAGAGGCTCTCCGCGAACAGATAGTCGAGCACCCGGCGCGAGTGGTACAGGTGCGAGAGCCGACCGCCGCCGATTCCCATGAGCTGGCTCGGCATGGTGAAGCCGGAAGCGTGGGCGAGGTTCTCCAGCATCCGGAAATCGCCGAGGGCTATGTATCCGGTCTTCGAGACCGGGGCGAAGTGGTAGATGCGGGCGCCCTCCGGCCGAAAGTAGGCCCACGTCTCGTTGAGGCCCATGAACGTTTCCACGGTCGCGTCGGCCTCCCCCATCCGGAGGAGAAGGAGTCCTCGATCGTCGATCTCCAGGCTGTCGGCTCTGCCCAGGCGATCAGTGAGGTCTCGAGTCAGACGGGGCGTCTTCAGATGGTAGCGCGCGCGGGCGTCACGCAGGCGGCGATAATGGAGCTCCAGGCGCTCGGCGACGGTCACGGCCATTCGCATGGCCCGGCTCTCGACGAAGGTACGGACCCACGGGCAGGCGCCGGGGCTCGGCGGAAGCTCCGCCCACTCATCCTGCTCGTCGGGCGTCGCCAGGCCGCGAAGGTCCAGCCATAGCTCGGCGAGGGTGGCGGCATCGGCGTTCTCACAGGCGTTCCAGAAGGCCTCCGCGGCTTCGGCGCGCCAGGCTTCTTGTTCCTCCGGCCGGACGAGCGTCGCCTGGAAAAGGATTCGCGCCCGCTCCAGCTTGGCGCGTGGCATGACCCGTCCGGCGCCCGTCGGCGGTAGAAGCCCGAGCGCGACGCGGGTCTGCCCGGAGCGCCTCCACAGGGCCGCCATCGCCACCGAGTCCGCGGCGCTCGCCGGGCCGCCGGCTTCCTGCCAGCGGTCGGCGATCCTCCTGACCTTTCGCGCGTCGGGATGGTTGCGGTAGAGCGAAAGGCCGGATCGAACGTAGCGTGGTAGAGTGTCGGCGGGCGCCGACCGTGGGGCCCCGGCCTCGGCCGGCGCGATGAACGACGCCGGTTGGGCCATCGTGGCCGCGAGGAAGCCGAGTGCGGCGACCGCTGCTGTCCTCATTCTCAGTTCCGTTCTCTGGCTTGCTGCCCCCCGCATCTAAAGTACGGCTGAGCGCCAGCGAAGTTCGGGTTCGCCTGTGTACGGGGGAACCTGCGGTGTAGACTGTCCTGTGCCATGACCCAACATCGACATGACCGGTGAGCCGTGATTCGATTCCACTACCACACCGCGCAGCGCGACATCCCCCGCATCGGCGTCCGCAAGGGTGACACGCTGGTTCACGCCTACAGCGACACCTCGGTCGAGGAGCTGGTGGCTTGGGGCAGTAGGTACGGGCTCAAAGGGGAGTGGATCGATCGGCGAAACGCGCTGCCCCACTTCGACCTGTTCGGAGAAGGGGTGAGCCTGGCCGGCCCGGGCGTGACACGCGCGGAGCTGGTCGAGGATCTTCGGCGCTGGCGGGATTGGCGCGCGGCCGGCGCCGCCGGGGCGGATCCCTAGTAGCCAGCCAGCTCCAGCACGGCTTCGGCGATGTCGCCCACCTGGGGAAGTATCGCCTCCTCGAGCGCCGGTGCGTACCCGACGAAGGTGTCCGTCGCGGCCAGGCGCCGTACCGGCGCGTCCAGCCACTCGAAGAGCTCGTCGGCGATCCGGGCCGAGATCTCCGCGCCGAAGCCCCAGGACCGGGAATCCTCGTAGGCCACCAGCAGGCGGTTCGTCCGCTTCACCGAGGCGGAGACCGTCTCCATGTCCAGCGGGTTCAGCGTCCGCAGGTCGATCACCTCGGCGCTCACCGGGCGGCCCTCCTTCTCGAGCTGCTTGAGCGCCTTCCTGGTGCGCTCCACCAGCGCCCCGTACGTGACCACCGTCAGATCGCCGCCCTCCTGCACCACCTCGGCACGCCCGAAGGGGATCATGTAGTCGGGGCCCGGATAGAGGCCCTTGTTGTAGGTCTGCCGGTAGAGGTGCTTGTGCTCCAGGAACAAAACGGGGTCGTCACAGCGAATCGCCGTGCGCAATAGTCCGTTGGCATCCTCGGCATTGGACGGGCATACGACCCACATGCCGGGCGTGTGGGTGAAGAGCGACGCGCCGGTCTGGGAATGGTACATGGCGCCGCCCGCCAGGTAGCCGCCGTAGGTCGTGCGCACTACCAGCGGGCACTTGAACGCGCCGTTCGAGCGCCAGCGAACGGTCGTGAGCTCGTTCCGGAGCTGGTGGAAGGCAGGCCAGATGTAGTCGAAGAACTGAATCTCCGCGACCGGCTTCAGCCCGCGAATCGCCATTCCGATCGCCCGGCCGACGATGTTCGCCTCCGCGAGCGGGGAGTTGAATACGCGGTCGGAGCCGAATTCTCGCTGCAGACCGAAGGTGACCTTGAAGACGCCTCCCTTCCCCTTCACGTCGTCGAGGTACTGCTCGCGGCTCACGTCGGCGACGTCCTCGCCGAATACCACGATCCGCGGGTCGCGACGCATCTCGTCGCGCATGCAGGCGTTGAGCAGATCGACGACCGTCTTGGGGTCCCCCTCGAAGGCCGGCTCGGTCGCGAAGTCGTCGGAGGTCGGGTCCGCCTCGTGGGAGTAGACGTTGACATAGACCGTCTCGGAGCCCGGCTGCGGGCGGGTGGCCGCCCGCTCCGAGGCCTCGACAACGCTGGCGTCCACCTCCTCGCGCATCGCCTCCAGCTCCTCCTCCGTAGCAACGCCCTGGGCCACCAGGTAACGGGCGAAGTTGGGGATCGGATCCTGGGCCGCCTCGTCGTCCCGCTCTCCTTCCGGCCGGTACATCCGCTCGTCGTCCGACATGGAGTGGCTGTACGGGCGGGTAACCTTCGCGTGAACGAGAGCGGGGCCGCGCCGGGCCCGGCAGTGCTCCACCGCCTCCTTCATCGCCCCGTAGCTCGCGACCGGATCCGTCCCGTCCACCTGCCGCACCAGGAGGTCCGGGAAGCTCGAGACGAGGCGTGAGATGCTGCCACCCGCGGTCTGCACCTCCACGGGGACCGAGATGGCGTATCCGTTGTCCTCCACCAGGTAGACGACGGGCAGCTTGAGGTTGCTGGCCGTGTTGAGCGACTCCCAGAACTCGCCTTCCGACGTCGTGCCATCGCCGGTCGTGGCCAGCACGACCTCGTCACCGTGGAAGCGAAAGGCGGAATCGGTCATCCCCAGCCGAGCGGCCCGCACGCCCGCCTCCGCGCAGCCGACAGCCTGCAGGAATTGGGTCCCCGTCGGGCTGGAGGAGGTGGCCAGGTTGTAGTCCCGGTGCCCCCAGTGCGAGGGCATCTGGCGTCCGCCGCTTGCTGGATCCTCCGCCGCGCCGACGCCCTGGAGGAACATCTCGTACGGCGTGACGCCCAGGGTGAGACACAGAGCGCGATCACGATAGTAGGTGAAGAACCAGTCGTAGGCGGGGCTCATGGCCATGCCCGCCGCCACCCCGATCGCCTCGTGGCCCGCCCCGCTGATCTGGAAGAAGATCTTCTGCTGCCGCTTCATCAGCAGCTCCCTGTCGTCGATCCGTCGCGACAGGTACATGGTGCGGTACATGCGGAGCAGGGCCGTGTCGTCCAGGCCGTGCCTTCCGTCCGCATCCATCGGGCTTTCCATATGCTCTGCCGACGTCGCCATCCCCGTCCTTCTGTTGCGCCTGTGACCCCGCTGGTCGGTGTTGGGAGGGAGAGATTATAGCGAATCCGCTCCATCCCTACCAATGCGAGCCTTGACACGGCGGGGTCGAACAGCGCAGGATGTGCTCGTAGTTTAGGCTAGGCTAAAAATAACGCGACGATGAATGAACAGAGCCATTCGCACCGCTCTCATCGCGGTGACGCCGCTTCTTTCGGCAGTTCCGGGACTGACCGGCCCTGGAACGCTCCGAGCGCAGGAAGCGGACACGCCGGAGCCCCTTGTCACCGACCGGCCGGACTTCACCGAGAGCGCGGTGACCATCCACCCCGGCCGCGTCCAGCTCGAGCTCGGCTACACTTTCACCCGGAGTGGGGCGGAGGAGAGGCACTCGTTCGGCGAGCTGCTGGTGAGGGTAGGGGCGCTCGGCTGGCTGGAGGGACGGCTCGGGCTCAACTCGCTGGCACTCACCCGGGCTCCGGAGGGCAACCGCGAAGGCCTGGAGGAGCTACGTGTGGCGGGGAAGGCGATCCTCTACCGGCGAAACGAGGACACCCCGCCTGCCGTGCCGCAGACGGCGCTGCTGTTCGGGGCTGACCTTCCGACCGGCAGCGGCGGCGAGGGTGAGGAGAAGGTCCAGCCGGGCGCAACCCTGGCGCTGCAGTGGGACCTCCCGGGGCGACTCGGCCTCGGCTCCAACCTCGGCTGGACGTACAGAACTTCCGGCGACACGAGCTTCCACGAGGCCGTGGCGAGCGCGTCGCTGGGCGTGGGCCTCACAGGCCGCCTCGGAGCCTTCTTCGAGCACTTCGGATTCTACCCGGAGAACGAAGGGGGCAGCGCGACCCACTTCCTGAACGCGGGCATCACGTTCCTCGTGAGCTCCGCCTTCCAGCTCGACTGGCGGATCGGAGCCGGTCTGCAGGACCCGGATCCGAACTGGTTCACTGGGCTGGGGGCGGGGCTTCGCCTCTGATCGGGCCCCGCTCGCCGGCGCTCACCCCTTCGTCTAGCTCGGATTCTCCGGTGGCCGCTGTCCCGGCCGCTGTCCGGGAACACAGCCCGGACGGGAGTCCGGGGCGCCAGGAGCGAGGGATGGAAACGTCGGCAGAGGCGTTCGGCCTCCAAGCGGAGAACGAGTGGGAGAAGGCGCGCGCGGGTCAGCCCGTTGCCCTCAGGTCCACCGAGGGCAAAGCGGCGCGAGCCATCCGCTTGCAGAAGTAGTAGATGCGCTTGAGGTTCTCGAGGATGTCCACTTCCAGCGCGTAAGCCGGAAGGCGCCCAGGCTCCCGCGCGACCAGCCGCTTCGCCTCGTGCATCGCCGCCGAGTCCGAGAGCCGGTTGATCTCGGACTTCATCTCCACCACCGTCGCGGCCGCCCGCTCGTTCTTCTGGGTCACCGCCAGCAGCGCGAGCTCGAGCGAACGGCCCACGGCCCCGTGGAAGTCGGCGATAACCTGGCGCGTCTCGGTGCTCACCGTAACGCCGTCCTCGATCCTGCTCAGCCCGAGGCTCACCAGGTTGGTCTCGATGATGTCGCCGATGTTCTCGAGGTCGTTGGTGGCCTCCATCAGCTTCACCAGCTCCTCGGTCTGTTCCTCTGCGAGCTCCTCCTGGCTGACCTTGCTGAGGTAGGTGATGATCTCGCCGTGGAGGATGTCCACCGCGTCGTCCATATCGGCGATGGCGCCGAGCTGCGCGCGGGTCCCGGCCACGGCTGCCGGCATTATCGCGCTGAGCATTTCGCGCACCTGATCGCCCATGTGCAGAATCTCGAGTCGCGCCCGATCCAGCGCGAAGGCCGGGGTGAGAAGCAGGCTCTCGTCCAGGTATTTTACCCGAACGCCCCTTTCCTCTTCCGGCGGTCGGTCGGGGATCAACCGGCGCGTCAGCCACACGAAGACTCCTCCCAGAGGCAGGAAGATCAGCGTGTTGGCGACGTTGAAGATGGTGTGGGCGTTGGCGATCTGGCGTGGCGACTCGGCGGCGATCCGCTCCGCCCCAGACAGCTCGGGATGCGCCGGCGACACCTGTGTCACGATCCAGGCCAGCTGATCGATCAGAAAGACCCAGATCACCACCCCGACGACCTTGAAGATCAGGTGGATCACGGCAGCCCGCTGGGCCTCGCGGGTGCGCCCCACCGAGGCCAGAAGAGCGGTGACGGTTGTGCCGATGTTGGCGCCGAACAGGAGCGCGATGGCTGCGCTCAGGGTCAGCAGGCTCTGGCTGCCCAGCACAATGAGGATTCCCACGGTCGCGGACGACGACTGTACGAGCGCCGTGAACGCCGCTCCCACGAGGATGCCGAGCAGCGGATTCTCCATCCCAGCCATGGCGTCCAGGAAGGGCTGGTAGGTACGGAGCGGCCGCATGGCGTCGCCCATGATCCCCATGCCGAGGAAGACGAGGCCGAGCCCCATGAGAGCCGCCCCGTAGTGCTTCGGCCTCTCGCGCCGCGCCAGGAACATGAGGGCGAATCCCGCCGCCACCAGCAGCAGCGAGTACTCCTTGATGTTGAAGGCAATCACCTGGGCGGTGATGGTCGTCCCGATGTCGGCGCCGAGGATTACTCCCACCGACTGCGACAGGGTAATGAGTCCCGCCGAGACGAAGCCTACGACGAGGACGGTGGTCACGGACGAGGACTGGATCACCGAGGTGACCAGGGTACCTGTGGCCACGCCCGTCACCCGATTGCGGGTGAGCCGGGCCAGCACCGACTTCATGCGGTCGCCCGACACCAGCTTGAGCGAGTCGGCCATCTGGCCCATCCCGAACAGGAACAGGGCCAGACCTCCCAGCAGGCCGATGCCGAGGGTCAGCAGGCCGGGATCTCCGGTGGGAACGGTGCCGTGCATCAGTCTTCCGGCGTGCGCTCCTGAAGTCGGATGCCCCTCGGCTTGCGCCGCTTGAGACGGGTCGCCTCCTTATGGCGCGCGTCCGACCAGCGGATGAGAGTCACCTGCGAGCCGGGTTCCGATTCGTCGTCCGGCGGCGTCCTCTGCACGTACGAGCCGTCCGGCTGCATGTCCCACGCCGAGCGTCGGTCTTCGAGCTGCGCGTCGAGCAGGAAGCGAAGGTCGTCCATCGCCTCGGGCTCTTCCACCGGCGCCAGGGCCTCGACCCGGCTGCCCAGGTTCCTCCGCATGATGTCCGCCGAGCCGATGTAGTATTCCTCTTCGCCGCCGTTCCGGAAGTAGTAGATCCGGGAGTGCTCCAGGAAACGGCCGACGATGCTCACCACGCGGACGTTGTCCGAGAGGCCGGGGATCCCCGGGCGGAGGCGACACGTGTCACGGATGATGAGATCCACCTGCACCCCGGCCATAGACGCCTCGTACAGCGCCCGGGTGACATCCGGATCCTCGAGCGCGTTCATCTTCATCTGGATGAGTCCGGGCGCCTCCTCGGAGTGCAGCCCCATCTCGCGCGCGATCTTACCTAGGATGGCCGGCTTGAGCAGCTTGGGCGCCGGCAGGACCTTCCGGTAGTTGCGCTTCGGCTTGTAGCCGGTGGTCAGGTAGTTGAACAGCTCGGTGAGATCGCTCCCGATCTCCGGATCGCAGGTCAGCAGGCCCAGATCCGAGTAGAGCCGGGCGGTGCCCGCGTGGTAGTTGCCGGTACCCACGTGGGCGTACCGGCGCAGGCCGTCGTAGTCCTCGCGCACCACCAGGATCGCCTTGCAGTGCGTCTTCAGGCCGACGACCCCGTAGGTGACGTGAATCCCGTAGGCGCTCAGCCGGTTGGCCCACCGGATGTTGGCCGCCTCATCGAAGCGGGCCTTGAGCTCCATCACCACCGCTACCTGCTTGCCGTTCCGGGCCGCCTCGATCAGGTAGTCTACCGCCTTCGACTCGGCCGACGTACGGTACACCGTCATCTTGATCGCCCGCACCTTCGGGTCCTCGCTGGCCTCCTTGAGCAGCCTCTCCACCGATGTCGTGAACGACTCGTAGGGATGGTGAAGGAGGATCGACCCGTGTGCCCGGATGGTGTGGAAGACCGGCCGATCGGTCACCAGCTTCGGATGGTCGGCCGGGTGATGCGGATCGTCGCGCAGCTCCGTCAGGTCGAGCGCGGCCAGCTCCCACAGGTCCTCCAGGCCGAGCGTTCCGGGGACCGCGAAGACGTCCGATTCCTCATCCAGGCCCAGCTCGGCGGCGAGCATGCCGCTGTGCACCGGATCCATCCCCTCCGCCACCTCGAGCCGGACGATAGGGGCCAGGCGGCGTTGCCGGAGCTCCGTCTCGATCATCGCCAGCAGGTCGTCGGCCTCGTCTTCCTCCAGCTCGGTGTTGGCGTTGCGGGTGACCCGGAACATCTCGCACGACGTGATCTCCATGCCTGGAAACAGTAGGTCCAGGTTGGCCGCCATCACGCTCTCGAGGGGGACGAACGTGTTCCGGCCCTCCAGCTGGAGGAAGCGCGGGATTCCGATCCCCAGCGGCACCTTCACCCGGGCCATGGACGGCACCACGTCTCCCGGCAGGTGCAAGGTGACGAGGAGGTTCACCGACAGATTCGATATGAACGGGAACGGGTGCGCGGGGTCCGTCGCCTGCGGCGTGACCAACGGGTAGATGTTCTCGACGTAGTAGCGGCGCAGGTATTCCTGGTCTTGCTCGTCCAGCTCGTCGTAGTCCACGATCACGACGTCGCTCGACCGCAGCTCGTCCACCAGCCGGAGGAACGTCTGCCGCTTGCGCTCCTCCAGGTCGCGCAGGATCTGGTACGATTCGTCTATCTGCTGCTGCGGCGTGCGCCCGTCGGCGGTCAGCTTGTGGATCCCGGCCCCGACCTGCTGCTTTAGGCCCCCGATCCGCTTCATGAAGAACTCGTCGACGTTCGAGCTCACGATCGCCACGAACTTCAGTCGCTCCAGCAGAGGCACACGCTGATCCTCCGCCTCGTTCAGCACCCGGTAGTTGAAGTTGAGCCAGGTGAGCTCACGGTTCAGGAGAAGCGTCGGATCGGCGAGATCCCAGGCTCCGTCGGGCCCCGGCTCGGGCAGGGCGCCAGGATCCACCGGCGTTCGGCGCTCGGGGAGGACGGCGATCGCCTCCGGTGCCCCCACGCGCTCGTCGATTACCTGGGCGGCCTCCTCGCCAGCCTCTTGCTCCGCCGGGACCTCGGGGGCTCGCTCCGGGACCACCAACTCGTCGGGTGCCCCCAGGCGGGTCGCCGGCGGCGGCCTCATATGCTCCGGAAGGACGCTTTCTCCCGAGGCGCCCGGGTTGTCTCCGCCGGCCGCGTCGCCCTTCGGCCTTCCGGCTGACCTGGTCCGATCGTCGTTATCGCTCACGCGAAATGCACTCCGTTCACGTCGAGCAGGGGGTGTCCGAGAGCGCGGTCGAGCGAGTTGCACACCGTCTCCAGCACCCTGATTCTGGCGAAACGCTTGTCGTTGCCCGAAACCAGCGTCCACGGGGCGACGGCAGTGTTGGTGAGCCGCACCATGTCGTCCACCGCCATCTCGTAAGCCTGCCAACGCTCACGGTTTCGCCAGTCCTCGTCGGTCAGCTTCCACTGTTTGTAGGGAGTCTCCTCGCGGGCCTGGAACCGCCGGTCCTGTTCCTCGGGCGAGATGTGGATCCAGAACTTCATCACCACCGTACCGTGGTCCACGAGCTGGCGCTCGAAGTCGTTGATCTCTTCGTACGCCCGGAGCCACTCGTCCGGACTGGCCAGCCCTTCGATTCGTTCGACCAGCACCCGCCCGTACCAGCTCCGGTCGAAGATCAGGAAGCGGCCGGCTCTCGGCAGGTGGCGCCAGAAGCGCCACAGGTAGTGGTGCGCGTTCTCCTCCTCGGTGGGGGCGGCGATCGAGATGATCTGGTAGTCCCTGGCATCCAGCGCGGGCGTGATCCGGCGGATCGCGCCGCCCTTTCCGGCCGCATCCCAGCCCTCGAACACCAGAATCGTGGATCGCTTCCGGTCGCGTGCGACCCTGTGCAGTTGGTTCAGCCGGGCCTGCAGGCGGGACAGCTCCGTCCGGTAGTCCGTCTTCTGAATCGACTTCGAGAGATCCAGGGACGAGAGCACGGTCACGGGACGAATCGCCGTCACTGCCGGACCGGGGGTCCTCGGGGCTCGGACGCCGTCGCCCCCGTCGGACTCCCTGCTTTCTTCCCTCTCGCGCTCCCAGACCTCGAGCCGGTCGTGGATGGCGTCGCGCAGGACCCGGCCCACCTCGAGGCTGCGGTAGTGGGCGTCCGCCCCCTCGACGATCGTCCATGGCGCCCAATCCGAGCCCGTTCGCTGAATGATGCGCGCGGAATAGCGGATGAAGCGGTCGTACATCGTCCAGTGCTCCCAATCCTTCCGCGTCACCCGCCACCGATTGAGCGGATCGGCCTCGAGCTCCTCGAACCGCTGCCGCTGGGCCTCGCGTCCCAGGTGCATCCAGAACTTCACGAACTGGTAGCCGTCGTCGACCAGGGTCTTCTCGAAGGCGTCGATCTCGGAGAGCTCGGTCTCGAACTCGTCGTCGGTGGTCTCGCCGTACACCCGGTCCAGGAGGGGCGCCGTGTACCACGCGCTGAGGAACACCCCGATGGTCCCACGGGGCGGAAGGTCCCTCCAGAACCGCCAGTAGACGGGGCGCTCCGCCTCCTCCTGCGAGGTGTCGCTAAACGCCCGGGTGACGATTCCCCTGGGATCCATCCACTCCGAGAGCAGGTTCGCGAGCTGTCCCTTGCCCGCCCCATCGACACCGGCGAACATGACGATCACCGGAAAGTCGGCCTCGCGCAGGCGGCTCTGGGCCTCCAGCAGCTCCTGGCGGAGCTCGACCACCTGCTTCTTGAACTCTGAGCGCGAGACGGAGGTGCCAGCCTCCGCCTGCCGGAACAGGCTCTGGGCCTCTTTGAGACGCGGCAACGTCGCCTTCTCGAATGTCATCTATCGGGCCAGGTTCACGTTCAGGTACTCGGCCTCGTCCGTCACCTCGCGCACCACGTACGGACGCAGCCACTCGGGAATCTCCGGAACCACGTCCACCGCGGGCAGTTCCACCTCGGCCAGCACCAGGTCCCGATCGGTAAACTCGTCGATCTCCCAGACCAGCCCGTCGACCGGCACCCTATAGCGCCGCTTCGTGAGCCGGCGCCCGTCGGTGAGAGGCCAGAGGGCCCGGAACACCTCAGGGTCCGCCTCTTCCTCCAGCTGCGCACGCCGGATGCCCGCGCCGACCTTCACCGTCCGAACGTACCGCTCGCCGCCCCTTTCGCGAATGCGCCGCACCCGTTCCTGCAGCCGGGCGCCGGGCAGATATCCCTGGTCGATGTGCCGGTACGGGCGTCCCGTGATCGACGACGGAAGCTCCGTGAGCAGGTACTTTCGCTCGATCTCGATGTCCGCCGGGTGAGTCGCGCCCAGCCTCTCGCAAACCGCCTCGACGGCGGCGAAGAAGTCGCCGCTGGCCTCTCCGAGCCAGGATTGGCGGACCTGCGCGAACAGACGAGCCTGCTCCTCGCGCAGCAGGGCTCCGACACGCTCGAGGCCCGGGCGCTGTGCGGCGACGCCGGACTCTGGTGGCCGATCCACCAGACGGTCCTCCGCCAGCGCCTCGAGGAGCTGCGCATCGCGCAGCGCCCCGAGCAGGTCCTGGAGGTTCTTGAGGCCGTCGATGACATCCTCGACCCCCTCGACTTCGCTTGCGATGGGCTCGAGGATATAGCGCAGGCGTTTGGCCCGGATTCTCGCACGATGCGCCTCGCCCACGTCGGCGATCGTGTGAACCCGCGAGAGGCACATGTCCACTTCCGCCGAGTAGGCCGGAAGCACTCTCTCGACGGCCGTGGCGAAGCTCACCCCGGCGTACAGGCCTCCGTCCCTGGAGGCGGCTTCGACACGGCCGAGTCGACGTTCCAGCTTTTGTCGCAGCTTGCCGAAGCGAGCGGCCGTACCGCCGGCCGCCTGCGCGTAACCCGCTTCCCGGCTCGCCTCCAGGCTCTCCACCAGGGCCTGGAAGCCCGCGATCTCGTCCGGGGACAGCTCATCGCGACGCGACTCGAGCCAGGAGAGGTGCACCTCCGAGTCCCGGCCTCCGCCGGTAGTGGCGGCCAGGTCCCTGATCTTCCGGCGCAGTTTCTTGCCCACGCCGACTGACAGATAGGCCCCGTAGGCCTGCAGATTCGTGCGCAGGCGCCTTAGGCTCACGCGGAAGTCGTGCAGGGCCTCGGCGTCGGATGGATCGTTGAGGCGGTCCAGGGCCCGTTGGGCCCGGTCGACGTAAAAGAGGCCGATCTTCCGAGCCCCCTGGGGCGCGGGCAGATCCAGCAGTCGCGACGGTCGCTTGGCCACCCCTCTACTCCTCTCCCCCCAACCTCCGGAGCTGCCCGGGCGTCAACGCCCACCGGAGGTAGGCCTCGCCCGGCTCGATCGCTCCCGGGAACTCGAGCATCACGGCCGAGCCCTTCTTGACGATCAGGAAGTCGGCCCATGACCCCGTGAGGAACCAGCCGGCCCAATCGCTCATGTGCGGCTCGTGACCCACTACGGCCACCGTGCTGCTGGGGCCGAGGCCCCGCAGCCAGCGCAACAGCGCATCTCCGTCCCCCGTTCCGATGGCGTCCACGCGCTCGAAGTCCGTCAGACCGTACTCGGCCGCCACGATCTCCGCGGTCTCGGTGGCGCGCGTGAGGGGACTGCTCGCGAGAACATCGATCCGGGGCACGACGGCGTGTAGGCCGGCCGCGCCGCGAATCATGCGACTCCGCCCCTTCTCGGTGAGGGGACGGTGGTAGTCGGATTTTCCCGTCCGGGCGAACGCCACGCGATCCTCCGCTATGGCATGCCGGACCATCAGCAACTCCATCCTCGCCTCCCGGCGGCACTTCGGCGGGGGCCTGAGAATGTGGGCCCTGCACCGCTGTTTGTCGAGCAAACGGCGGGCCAGTGGCGCCAAAGACCAGCCGGAGGGCCTAGAAGAAAGCCGTCAGAGAGAGGTAGAGGCTGGTGGGGACGGGTCCGTACTCGGAGCCCGGAAGGCCGGTCTCGGTCCGGTTGGAGCCGATTCCCAGGAAAAGGCCGGCGCGGACCGTCACCTCGTTGGAGACCGACCACGAGGCGGCCGGCACCAGCAGGGCGCTCCGGTCACCGAGGTTCCACAGCCACAGGAGGCCGGTAGTGAGCAGGGGGTGAGCCTGCCAGGAGGCTTGCAAAGCCGTCTCATCGCGGCCGACAACCTGGAGCTCGCCTCGCGCGAAGGGGTCCGACAGAACCACACCGGGGATCTCGTCGGCATTGGCTGCCCCGAAGCCGTCGTGCTGGTACTCGGCGGCAAGGTAGAGATCCCGGCCGGCCAGGGGAAAGCTGCGGTCGGCGCCCACGGCGAGGCGCGGAACGAGACCTTTCTCCTCCGAGTCGCGGAGCACGAGCTCCCCGCGGAAGGCCGCTCCGGCAGCGGTCAGCGTGGCCGCCACGGATGCCGACGCCTCATCGTGCACGGCCCCGGCCCACCCCGACAGCTCCCAGCTTCCGGCGGCGCCCTGAGCGCGTCCCAGCGCCGTAACGGTGGTGCCGTCACGGGTGTCGGCGAGACGGAGCACCGCGTCGACACCGGTGAACGCGCCCAGGAAGCCCTGGAATCGGGCGGCGTCTACCCCCCCGCGATACTCACGGAAGGGGTCGGCCGGATCGAAGGGGGCGAACGGGTCGGCCGGGGTCAGAAACAGCGTTGTGGCCCAGGAAATAGGCTGCCGCCCAACGTCGAGCTGGAAGTCGTCGCCGATTGGCAGGCCCACCAGCAGCCGGTCGAACCGGTGGCGCCACTCGGCGTTGTCGCCCTCGGCGATGGTCCATTGCAGGGGAAGCCATGACGTGCCCGTCTCTATGTCGCCGAGGCCTGGCACGAGGCCCAGCTGCGGATCCGAGACCAGCGACAGGGAGTGCTCGTAGGCGACGTCCGTCCGCAGAGGTCCGAGGTCCGGGTCGATCATCAGGCGAAGGCGCTGGAAATCGGAGACGCCAGAAGGCGTGAACGGCCCCTCGACCGAGCCGGTGGCCACGTTCAGGTAGTAGCCGCGCAGCTCCAGCTCCTGGGCGCTCGCGGGTTGCGGGAGGAGCAGGGCCTGGGCGAGGAGCAGCAGACCCGGACGAGCGGCCCCGCGGGGCGTCAGCCACCCCATCCTTCGCGCCGCTCGTCCTGTACGATGGCACCGTCCACGAGCTGGATGTAGCGCTGCGCCCTTTCCATGAGCCTGGTATCGTGCGTCGCGAAGACGAACGTCGTCCCCAGCTCGCGGTTCAGCTCCGCCATCATGTCGATGAGCGCCGTGCTCGTTGCGGTGTCCAGGTTCGCGGTGGGCTCGTCGGCCAGGACCAGAGCCGGCTCTGCAACGACGGCGCGTGCTACCGCCACCCGCTGCTGCTGGCCGCCGGAGAGCTTGGCGGGCCGGCGGTCCTCCAAGCCCGCGATCCCGATGCGCTCGAACAGCTCCTCCACGCGTCTGCGGCGGTCATCCTCCGGAACGTCCTGGAGAAGCAGCGTGAACTCGGCGTTCTCGAGCGCTGTCAGCACCGGCAAGAGGTTGTAGGCCTGGAAGACGAAGCCCAGGCGCTCGAGCCGCAGCCGGGCCAGCTTCCGCTCCGAAAGGCCCGTGATCTCCGTGTCCGCTACCCAGACGCGGCCGTCGGAGGGACGCGTCAGCCCGCCGATAAGGTTGAGGAGCGTGGTCTTTCCGGAGCCCGAGGGTCCGGCCAGAACCACGAACTCGCTTGGCTCGATCCGGAACGTGACGTCGCGCACGGCCTCCACCCGGATGCCGTCGTGGGCGAACACCTTCCACAGGCCCTCGGTCCGAACGGCCGGAACGCCGTTTCCCTTCCCTTGCATCTTATCCCCCATGCGGGCTGTGTCCCGCGCGCTGTCGTTGCTCATTCGTCGAACTTCATCGCCTCGGCCACGTCGATGCGCGTCGCGCGCCAGGCGGGATAGATCGAGGCCAGGCCTCCGATGCCGAGGATGAACCCGGCGCCCTGGAGGATCTGGTTCCAGGGGAAGCGAGGAACGATCACCGGCTCGATGACCACTCCGGCGGCGGTCATGTCCGAGTCCCAGAAGGCCGAGAAGTCGAGTCCCTCGCGGAAGAAGAACCAGACGACGGCCAGTCCGAGGGCCATCCCGATGATCCCGCTCACGGCCGTGATGATCATCCCTTCTATGAACACCACCCGTCCCACCTGACCTCGCTCGAGTCCGAGCGCGCGCAGGACCCCGAACTCGCGGGTCCGTTGCATCACGGACATCAGCACCGTGTTGATGATGGCCGTAGCCGCGATGACGAAGAGGATGATGTGGAATACGTAGTCCGCCCAGTCGTCCATCCTCACCGCGGCGTCGAGCTCCGGCATCGCCTGGCGCCAGCTGAGGATCTCAATGGCCTCACCGTCCCCGGACAGAGAGGCGCGCAGGCTCCGGCGGGTAGGGGAGACGGCGTGGCTGTCGTGCACGAGCACCGCGATGGAGGTGACGGCCACCGGGGCCGCCAGCCACTCCTGGGCCGTGGCCAGCGGGATCTGGAGGTACCCCTCGTCCACCTCCGGCAATCCGGTCTGGAAGGTCCCCGCCACCCGCACCATCTGTCCCACGATCTCGCCGTCCGCGTCCTGGGCGGTGAGGACGAACCGGGAGCCCACCTTCACCTCGAGGCGCTGTGCCAGCTTGACCCCGATGTAGGCCCGGAGGCGGTCGTCGGGCTCTAGGTAGCGGCCCTCCACCAGGTCCTCGTGGAGAGCCGAGAATCCCTTCTCCAAGGCCGGATCCACGGCCATGACGACGGCGGGCACGGCCGCGTTCGCCGAGCTGGCGAGACCCTGCACCATCAGCCGCGGAGCGGAGGCCACGACGCTGCGGGACACGGCGGGATCGGCCAGAGCCTCTTCCGCCGCGCGCACGCGGTCGGCGTCCAGCCGAAACTCCAGCGTCCGCCTCGCCTGGAACTCCGGATCCTGTAGAGAGATGTGTCCGCTTCCGAGCCGCACTCCGGCGTCGATCCAATCCTGGTGTCCACCCTCGGCGATGGTGCGCGAAAACACCAGCAGTGCCATGGCGAGCATCATCGCCGAGCCGCTCAGGATGGTGCGCCGGCGCTGCCGACGGAGGTTGCGGAGCGCGAGCCTGAGCCGGATCCGTGCCTTCGTCTTCATCTGACCCCCCTCACCTCCCGGCCAGCGTGTCCGCGGGCGGAACCCTCGCCCCGCGGATTGCCGGGTACACCGCGGCGAGCAACGCGGTGGCGAACATCGCGGCCCCAGTGACGAAGATCATCGTGGTCGGCCACTCCACGCGGAGGATCGGCCGCATCAGCCCACCCGCCATGGTGAAGCCGCCGTACAGCCAGCTCATGTCGGGCGGGGCGGCGCTCCACCACACTAGGACGGGCAGGGTCACGACCACGCCAACGACCAGGCTCACCGCGGCGAGCGCGAGTGCCTCGCTGAATACGGAGCGGACGATAAAGCCCGGCCCGCCCCCGAGGGCCAGGAGCACGGCGAATTCCCTCCTGCGCTCGTAGGTGGACATGAGCATCGTGTTGGCGACACCCCAGATCGCCATGCCGAACACGAACGCGATCAGCATTCCCTCCATGCTGCCCAGCACCCGCGCGTAGTCCACCATCTCGGGCCGAAACTCGGTCCAGGGCCGGACGTTCGTTTCGAGGCCGGCCTCCTCGAGCACGCCGGAAACGGCCTCCGCCGCCTCCGGAGCTAGCCAGGGATCCTCGATTCGGGCCGCGATCTCGTGAATGCGCTCCGGCGGCAACGCGACCAGCTCCTGGACGACGTCGATGGCGGCGACGGCCGTCGCCAGGTCCAGCTCGGTAACGGTGGTCGTGAACACGCCCGACACCTCGAACAGGTCGTTTCCCAGGGATCCGTCGGCGGCGGGGGCGACGACCACGACCGTATCACCCGGACCGGCGTCGAGCTGCCGGGCCATCTCCGCCCCGATCAGGATCTCGTAGCGGCCCGGCTCGGGAGCTCTTCCGTCGCTGATGAAGCTGAGCAGGCGAGAGACTTGGGATTCCCGCTCCGGATCGATGCCCATCAGGACGCTCGAGGCGGAGGCGTTGCCCGTGCTGACCAGCCCGCCGGCGAACACGCGGGGAGCCGCGGCCGCGATCCGCGGGTCGGCCTCGACGGCCCGGAGAAGGTCGGCAACGTCGGCTCCATCCCGCTGGCCGATGGTCTCGTAGATGCTTCGCTCGGGCAGGTACTCGGGGCCGTAGACCTGGAGCTGGCCGGTGACCATCCCGGTGCCGTTGTCGATCATCTCGGCCACCAGACCCCGGCCGAGACCGGCCATCACCACGACCGCCGTGTATCCCAGGGCCAGGCCGAGCGCCGTGATCAGGGTGCGGCGCCGATTCCGGCCCAGGTTGCGCCAGCCGATCCGCCACAGGGCTCCCGACTTCATCTTCCCGTCATCCTCGCGCAATCGCAGCGCGGCGCCCGACGCCGTGCCGCTTGTATCATCATCTCGCGCCGCGCAGCCGCCTCAGCGAGAAGAAGTCCTCATCCAGCGCGACGTCGAACTGTATGTCCGCGTACCGGACGTCGGTGAACTCGCCCGGCTTGTCCTCCGGCTCCACCCGCATGTGGGCCGGCACCAGCCTCCCGCCCATCTGCCGGTACTCGTCGAACACCATCGTCCGCACGAGCTCGCCATCCTCGTCGTAGTATCGGGCCCACACCGGCATCAGATCCGCCTTTCGGACCCGGTACTCGATCCGGCCCCAGATTACGGGGGCCTCGGGCTTCGGGGTGAGATCGAACCCCCACACCTGTGCGCCGTCCCGCTCCCCCTCGTACGCGGTCTCGATGTCGTAGTCCTCGACCAGGCGGCTCTCTTTCACCCAGTCGTCGTTGGTGAAATGAGATCCCATCCAGGAGGCGCCCATCAGCGAGCTGGGGATCTTGATCGTGCGGTCGACACGGGGCAGGTAGTTCCAGATCTCGTTGCCTGCCTTCAGCGTGGCGGTCCCGGCGTCCTTCCGGGGCGCCAGGATCCGCACGAGAGAATGCTCGGTCCCGAGAGACCACACCTGCATCTCGAACGAGCGCGACCAGTTCTCGGTCTGGACCTCCATGGTCGCGGTACCCTGGCTCGACTCGCCCCGCATGATCCGGTCGACGCAATCCACTATGTCACGGGCGGTCTCGGCATCGGCGCAGGCGGAAGCCTGGGCGAGGGCGGCGGAGGGTGCCGTGAACGCCAGCGCGGCGCCTGTCGTCAGCGCAACCGCTGCAGCCATCCCGTCAGCTCTCATCCCTCATCTCCCTCCAGCGCTCGAGGAGCGCCTCCACCTCCTCGCCCATGAACAGGTAGAAGTCCAGCATCTCCGTCAGGCGGTCCCGGGCGGGCGACGGCTCGTCGCCGACGACGGCCAGCCCCTCGGCCGCCAGGCCCGCCATCTCGTGCACTACACCCACCCGGCGGGCCATCATTCGCTCGAACCCGCCCGGCTCGATCTCGTAGAAGTCGCGGCGGTCGCCACGACGGCCGACGCGCCGTGCCAGGCCGATCTGCTCGCAGAGGCGGGCGTTGGTGCTCACCGAGGCCTTGCTCACCTGCAGCTGCCTGGCGATCTCGGCCAGCGAGAGCGGTCGGTCGGCGACCATCAGGAGACCAAACAGGCGTCCGAAAGTGCGGGGCAGGCTGAGGCGCTCCAAGGCCACGCCCATTCGCTCGACGAACTGCTCGGTCTCGGGGTTCGGCATGCAGCGACCTCCGTTACGTTTACTACATTTACTACTACATCTACGGTACTCGTTCAGAACGTTCAGTCAATACTTAACGAGCTTACCGGAGCCGGTCGTGCGCCGACTCGAAGCGGAGGCAAGCCGGATCAGCGGCACTCCGTGGAGTTCGCGGCGTAAGATAGGCCCGGAAAAGGGAGGCAGGCGCGCATGGCCGAGATGCTGCACCGCATCTGGATGGCGGGCTCGCTGGAGGAGGTCTACCAGGCAATCACCACCAGCCGCGGCCTGGCGAGTTGGTGGACGGACGACGCACTGGCGGTTCCGGAGATCGAGAGCGTGGCCGAGTTCGGCTTCGCGAACCGCACGGTCGTGTTCCGAATGCGGGTGGACGCCCTCGAGGAGCCGCGGACGGTACTGTGGCGGTGCATTGGCGGACCCGACGAGTGGGTCGGGACGTTCGTGGAGTGGGAGCTGAGCACGACCGAGGATGGGCGGACACAGGTCGACTTCGTGCACGGCGACTGGAAGGAGGCGAACGGAATGTACGCCCTCTGCAACACCACCTGGGGTCACCTGATGCACCATCTGAAGGAGTACGTCGAGGGAATGAGCGCGGGGCCGCACTACGCGTCCGCGCAGGTGTAGCCCGCGCCTCAACCTCTGGCGCTCCCTGCCTGTCCCAGTCCTTGACAGGGCTCACGCCCGGGGCCCACCGACGCCAGGCGATAGGGATTGACATGCCCCATTCGCTGCTCGCCGACGTCCGCTTCGCCCTCCGCCAGATGCTGAACAGCCCGGGATTCGCGGTCGTCGCGGTGCTCACGCTCACCCTGGGCATCGGTGCCAACGCGGCCATCTTCAGCGTGCTCGACTCGGTCGTCCTGAGTCCATTGAGCTACCCGGAGCCGGACCGGCTGGTGCGGGTCTACGAGGGATCGCGCGAGAACCCCGGCTCCGCAGCCGCCTACCATACGGTCCCCGACTTCCTGGATCTCCGACGGGAAGTTGAGGCGTTCGAGCACCTGGCAGCCATCTACACCTACAGGGAGACGGGCCGTGACATCACCGTCGGCGACGTGCCGCAGCGGATCCAGGTGCTCCTTACTGGCGCCGACTACTTCGATGTGTACAAGACGCCGCCGCTGATCGGACGCGGTTTCACGCGAGAGGAGGAGCGGGAGGACGCCCGCGTCGTGGTACTGAGCCACCGCCTGTGGCGGGCTCACACGGGCGCGGACCCGAACGTGCTGGGAACGCCCATCGAGCTCGACGGTGATCGCTATACGGTGGTCGGTGTGGCGCGACCGGGGTTCCGGGACGTGGTCGGTGGCGACATCGAAGCGTGGGTGCCCCTGGATCTGCGCGAAGGCGAGTACAGCCGGGGCAACCACTTTCTCACCCTGCTCGGACGGCTTCGGCCGGATGTGACTCTCGCCCAGGCGCAGACCGGCGTCGATGCCGTGAACGCGCGCATCGTGGAGGAGTTCGAGCAGGTGAACGAGGACCAGATCATGCGGGTCGTGTCGCTGCACGAGGACGTGGTCGGCACCGCGGACACCATGCTCCTCGTCCTCATGGGCGCGGCGGCTCTGGTGCTACTCATCGCCTGCGTCAACGTCGCCAATCTCTTCCTCGCGCGCAGCGTCGGGCGGCGCCGGGAGATCGCCGTTCGGTCGGCGTTGGGGTCGGGACGTAGCCGCCTCGTCCGACAGTTCCTCACGGAGAGCTTCCTCGTGGCGGGCCTCGCGGGCGCCGCCGGCCTCGTCGCGGCGTACTTCGGAGTGCGGGTGCTTCTTTCCATCAGCCCCGAGGCCGTAGCCCGCTCGCAGGAGGTGGTCTTGGACGGCAGGCTGGTGTTGTTCGCGGTGGGCGTGACCGTATTCACGGCGCTCATCTTCGGCCTGGTTCCGGCGCTGCGGGGCTCCCGTGTGGACCTCAACGCCGACCTCCGGGAGGGATCGCGGGGAATGGCGGGGGGCGTCCGCTCGACACGCATCCGGGCAGGGCTGGTGGCCTCGCAGGTCGCCCTGGCCTTCGTTCTCCTCATCGGGGCGGGCCTGCTCATGAAGAGCTTTTCCCGCCTGATCGGGCAGGACCTCG
>JBDGYE010000104.1:0-8565 GCA_039584255.1 Gemmatimonadota bacterium | reverse complement strand
GGTCTGGGACGTAGAAGCCGGTGGAGATGAATTGGGCCCGCATTCGGATCACTCTCAGCGAGGGTTTGGAGGTTGGATCCAATGTAGCCTGATAGGGCGTACGGGGCGAAGAAGAGAGCAGCCGAAGGTCCTCCTGCGTCTCAGGCGGACCCCCGACCGTCACAGCTGGGAGCGTTGGACGGTCACACGACCTCGCTCCAATCGCGCCTGCGCCACATCACGAGCCCGAACGGCAGCACGACCAGCGTCCCGATCGCCGCGTTCCGGATGATCGTGACGACCCTCATTCGGCTGTCCACGGCTTCAATAGATTCGTTCACGGCCGAGGCTAGCTCCAGCATCGCGTCCACGTCGGAGCTCTTCGCAGGGCGAGGCCAGTTGCCCTCGCGCGTTCTCGGGACCTTCACAAGCGACACCTCGTCGCGTTCCGGTCCGAGCGCGATCAGAGCCGACGCGCGCGCCCCGTTGGCGCCATCGGTGGCCGTCACCACGAGCACCCACGTCCCTTCGTCGGGGATGTCGCCGCGGACGGCCCACACGCCGTCACGCGACGTGCGGCTGAACTCCAGCGGAAGCGAGACGCGCTTCCCGTCGACTATTCCTTCGGCCGTTCCCTTGAGAGGAAAGGCGGCCACGGTCTCGTGATGGTACGTGTGCACCAGGGCGATCGCCCCGCGCGTCAGCCTGTCGATGCCGTTCGCCGGGTACTCGACGGAGATCCACGGCGGTCCTGCCTGGGCGGGCACGGCCATTATCAAGCCTGCGATCACGCCGAGCACGCCGCCCCGGAAACCGGTGCGAATCGTCTGCTTCATCTCTCCACCTCCTTGCGACACCGTGTCTTCGAGGAGCCGCTCGGCTCGCGCAGCCGACCGGTCCACCCGCCGTGAGGCCCGACTACGCACCTAGGATGCCGGAGGCGGCTGGATTGTTTGAGCGGGCCTCGGCAGGGGTGCGTCCGCCCCATCCCTTGTTCCGGGCCCCGGTTCCGACAAACAATTCCCTGTTCCCCGCTGTCCTACAGCGTGAACGGTAGTCGACTCTCAGCGCGGCGGAGGCGCCCGATCGCTCCCGCACAGCAGGCACAGGCCCGGCTGCCCGATCCGGACGCGGATCTGGTCGATCGCGCCCGGCGCGGCGACCCGGACGCCTTCGACGAGCTGTACCGGCGCCACGTCGACCGGATCTACGCCGTCTGCCTGCGCATGAGCGCCGACCGCCAGCGAGCGGAGCGGCTGACCCAGGACGCTTTCGTCCGCTGCTGGGAGAAGATCTCGACGTTCCGGGGCGACAGTCGCTTCTCGTCGTGGCTCCACAGGCTGGCCGTGAACGTGGTCCTTAACGACCAGCGGGCACGGAAGCGGATGAAGCTGCGGCTGGAGACGTCGGCGGATCTCGGACGATATGCAAAAGCCGCTCCCGGCGACCGTTCGGAGGAGATGATCGACGTCGAGCGCGCGCTCGCGAACCTGCCGGATCAGGCTCGGCAGGTGCTCGTGCTGTACGGGATCGAGGGGTACAAGTACCGCGAGATCGCGGAGATGACAGGCCTCGCGGAGGGAACGGTGAAGGCGCAGATCCACCGTGCCCGCAAGCTGTTGACGGAGGCGCTGGAAGGGAAGCTGTGAGCGAGAGAGACAGGGACAAGGCGCAGGAACCCACCGAGGGCGCCGAGGAAGCAGTAGGCGCCGAAGACGCGGGGCAGGTCGAAGAGGACCTCCTGGGACCGGTGCGCTCCATCCTCTCGGAGCTACCGAGCGAACTGCGCCCGGAGCGAGACCTGCTGCCGGGGATCGCCGCCCGGGCCTGGCGGAAGGAAGACCGGGAGGCCGTCGACGCGGTCGCCACCGTCGAGCTCCTGCCGCGCCCGGAGACCGTCTACGGCTGGTGGAGAGCCAGCCACAGCGTGCGCGTGCAGCTAGCCGCGGCGGCCATCGTGTTGATCGTCGTCACTTCGATGCTCACGGCACTGGCCGTAAGAGGGCTGGATGGGCCAGAGCCGACAACGACCGCGGGCGGTGGCGACGCCTCAGTGGCGGAAATCTTCGGACCCGCGAGCTATCCGGACATCGAGGTGCAGTACGCCGACGCCATAGGGGACCTGCTGCAGGCCCTCGAGCGGCAGAGCGATTCACTGACGCCGGAGACGCGCAGCCTCATCGAGGAGAACCTTCAGATCATCGACGCCGCGCTCCAGGAATCGCTGGCCGCGCTCCGCGGTGCCCCGGACGACGCCCAGCTGCGGCAGGCGGTGGTGCTGTCGTACGAGCGGAAGCTGGGCTTCCTTCGGCAAGCCGCCGCACTGACGAGCGGTTGAGGGAGTCCGCCCGTGACGAACAAGGCAGATCAGAGAATGACTGACACCCGCTTCGCTAGGACCTTCGCAATAGCGCTCGCCGCTCTCGCCGTGGGGGCCGCCTCGGGTCCCGCGCTCGCCCAGCAGCGGATCGATGAAGGAACCACGATCGCTTCCGACGCCTATATCCGGGTCTACAGCGAAGCCGCAGGCTCGGTGAGGGTCGTCGGTTGGGAACACGACTCGATGGCCGTTACGGGCACGAAGGACTCCGGCGTCGGGCGGTTCTCCTTTGGTGGAGCGGACGACGCGGCCAAGACGGGAGTCTGGAAGGAAGGGGATTCGGCCGGCGAGGCGCACCTCGAGGTCCATGTGCCGGCCGGGGCCACCGTCTGGGTCAAGGTGACGGAAGCTTCCGTCGAGATCGGCGAGGTCTCGGGCGGCGTGGACGCCTACTCGGTCTCCGGGGACATCCGGATCTCGGGCAGCCCGTCCCAAGTCTATGCCGAGTCCATGGGTGGCGTGGTGGAGATCGTGGGCTCGATGCCGTCGGCGAGGGCGAAGACGGGCAGCAGCCCGATCACCTTCCGGGGGGAGGCGGCTGACGTTTCCTTTAACACCGTCGGCGGGACGATCACCGTGACCGGTCCCAGCCTGCGCGCCGGGCACCTCGAGTCGGTGACGGGCGACATTCTGTTCGACGGCGAGATGGCGAAGGGAAGCTCAGTCGGCTTCGAGAGCCACTCGGGCAGGATCGAGCTGAGGCTCCGGGCCGACCAGGGAGCCGACTTCACCCTCACCAGCATCGAGGGGGAGTTCGAGAGCGACTTCGAGCTCGAGGAGGCGGCGGACCGGGAAGGAATGCGCGGGAAGCAAAGGCAGTTCTCGATCGGGAAGGCCTACGCCACGGTCACCATCCGCACCTTCAGCGGACCCGTTGTTCTCAGGCGGAAGTAGACACGAGGCGCCACACCTCGACTGGACATGAGCCGCCCGTTTCGCTTATCCGTGGAGCGGGCGGTTTGGCTTACAGAAACCAGCCAAGGACAAGGGAGGAGCACCATGGCCGAGCGAGAGTGCGAACACCTGTCGCAGGCCGTAGAGGGCGTCACGCCCAGCGGCGAGGGGTGCAAGGAGTGTCTGGAGAAGGGGATGCGATGGGTGCACCTGCGCATGTGCACGGTGTGCGGACACGTGGGCTGCTGCGACTCCTCGCCCGGAAAGCACGCCACCCGGCACTACTGGGACACCGACCACGCCGTGATGCAGTCGTACGAGCCCGGCGATACGTGGGGGTGGTGTTACGTGGACGAGCAGTACCTGGGGCCTTTCGAGCCGGTGCGGGGCTGAGGCGGTCCTGCTCGACGGCCGGCCCCTTCGGGCGTGCTCGGGTGCCACCAATCAAGATAGGACTTTAGTCCCCCTAAAGGCTTGGCCAGCCGCGGCCGCCGCCGGCGCACCACGCTACACTTGTCGCAAAGCGTAACACCCGGCTCTGCCTTACGCCGCCGTAAGTCGTTGTCCAGTAGTAAGGTCTATCCGGTACGAATCTCGCAAGCGAAACCGAGTCACTGAAAGGCGTGGAGCCCTTCCTCGAACGGCTGCGTCTTCCAGTGCAGGACACGATCGATCCCCAGGGAGGTGGCAGTTGGACGAGCGAACGACTGTCCGGCGTTCCCGGGACCTGGCGCTCGCCGCGTTGGTTACGGCTCTCTCAGCCGGCCTGTGCGCGCCGACGGCGGAGGCGCAGGACTACCCGCACGGCGATACCGGCCAGCCCCTCGACTGCACCCAGTGTCATACCATGGAGGGCTGGAAGCCGCTCAAGGACCCGATCGAGTTCGACCACGAGGCCCGGACCGACTTCGCTCGAAGCGGGAGGCACGCAGAGGTCTGGTGCACCCGATGCCACCTCACGCTGCGCTTCGGCGAGCTGCGGCTTCCGGCCACAGAGTGCGGATCGTGCCACGTCGACGTCCACCTGGGAAACCTCTCGAACGAGTGCGTCGCCTGCCACAACACGAGTTCCTTCAACGACGTCCCCGGGGTGAGTCTGCACACGCGGACTAGCCTTCCGCTGACAGGATCGCACCTTCAAATCAGCTGCGAGAGCTGTCACGCGGACGACACCGGCGGGGCGTATACGACGCTGAATCCGGATTGTGCGGCCTGTCACCTCGACGACTACGAGAACGCGGTCTCTCTTGATCACGTGGCCGCAGGATTCCCGACCGACTGCAGGGCCTGCCACAACACTCTGGCCTTCGGCGGCGGCATATTCGACCACCTCGCGGTCTCGGGGGGGTTCGAGCTACGCGGAGCCCACGCGCGCATTCCCTGCGAGAGCTGCCACATCGTGCCCGGTTTCGAGCCGATCTACCCCGGCGTCACTGACCGCGACTGCTTCGAATGTCATCAGGAAGACTACGAGCCCGAGCACGGCGGCAGCGACTTCCCGACCGAGTGCACGCTGTGCCACAACACCGAGGACTTCGGCGAGGCCGACTTCGACCACACCCTCGTGGGCTTTCCGCTGGAGGGCATCCATCAGCAGCTCGACTGCTCGGCGTGTCACCGCCAGCCGGGGAACGAGCCGATCTTCAACCCGTCCGGTCCCGATGACTGTGTGGCGTGCCACCTGGACGATTACAGCGGCGAGCACGGGGCCAGCGGGTTCCCGACCGACTGCACCCTGTGTCACACGCCGACGCGCTGGACCGACGCGACATTCCTAGATCACGATGTCCTGTTCTTCCCTGTCAACAGCGGGAAGCACCGAGGCAGGTGGAGCGGCTGCCAGACGTGCCACACGATCCCCGATGACTTCTCGACGTTTACCTGCTTCGAGTGCCACCAGCACGAGAAGTCGAGGATGGATGACAAGCATGCGGACGAGCCCGGCTACGTCTACGACAGCCGCGTCTGCATCCAGTGCCATCCGGACGGGAGGGCGCCATGAGGTACGGGACGCGTTCGGCCCGCCGCGCGGCGTTCCTGACGGCGCTGGCCCTTGCTCTCACCTCGATTGCGGCTACCGTAGGAGAACCGACTCTCGACGCGATCGTGGAGCACATCTCGGGCACTGAGCTGCGCCTCTCGGTCGGGAGCGGGCAGGGGATCGCCCCCGGCGACCTGCTCCAGGTGTTCACGGATGCCTCGGATCAGCTGCTGGGCCGTCTTCGAGTGATCAGCGTCAGCGACGAGGGTGCGATCGCAACCTTCGCCGGAGACCCATTCCCCCTGACGCGCGGGACCCCGCTTCAGCTGGCGGTCATCAACTCCCGAGAGGAGCCGCCGGAGTTACCGGCCAGCGCCTCGAGAACACGGGCCGCGGCCCCTGCCACGAGCGCCCTGCCCCCGGAGTCCGGCGGCATGTCGCCCCGAGTTGACGGAAGCCTCGGACTCCAGTTCAACGCCCGCGAGACCATCACCGAGTGGGAGGATTCTGGCGTCGAGCGTGTCGAGCGGACCTTCACCACGCCGACCGCCGCGCTGCGGCTTCGGGTCGTCGACCTGCCCGGCGGAGTTACCTTCCGGACCAGCCTCCGGGGCTCTTACCGCTCCAGCACGAACGATTTGGTCCAGCCCAAGGATTTCGTTCGCGTCTACTCGCTCCAGGTCGACAAGTCGTTCCGCAACTTGCAGCTGGGCCTCGGGAGGCTCTACAACACGTACGAGCCTCTGACCGGTTACTACGACGGTGCCTACGTGCACTACGGCCGCGACGGCTTCGGTGGCGGGGTGGCCGCAGGCCTCCAGCCCGACCGGGAGAACGGCGGCGTGACGACCGATCTGCCCAAGTACTCTCTGTTCGCCAACTATAGCGACCGCAACGGGGCGCTTCGTTACGAAGGCGTGGTTTCGTTCAGCCAGGTGTTGCCGGCATCGTCCACCGGGCTCGAAGATCACACCTACTTCGGATGGACTCAGACCCTGCGGGCCGGGCGGCTAGCGGTTCGCCACAGCATGCAGGTCGACAGGGACGTCGGGAACGACAAATGGGTGGCCAGCCGCTTCCTGCTGAGCGCCTCTGCGCCTCTCGGAAGCTGGTTAGGCATTCACGCGCGATACTCGCTGCGCCAGCCGTACGAACTCGAAGCCGTAGGCGACGTCGTCTCGTACCGCCGGGACCGCGCCAACGTCGGCCTCACCCTGAACGCGGGTTCGGCGCTTTTGGGGGCCGACTTCACGGTAAACGACGTTCGCGACGACGGAATCGACTCGGGCTACACGTACTCGGGCCACTTCAGCATCCCGAACACGTCCCTGGCCGGACTCGGCCTCACGGGCTCGGTGAGCTACTGGGACAGGGAGCGCGATGATGTCCTGTACGCGTCGCCGGGCCTCACTCGAGCCTTTGGACGAACGCGGACGAGAGCGGCGTACCACTACTACCGCACGGATGAAGGCGGACTGGCCGTCTCGACTCACGCCGCCGACCTGTCGGTTGACTTTCCGATCAGCCGCCGGCTGCGCGGCACGCTCACGGGACGCCTGCAACGGGGCGAAGCGCTGGACGGAAACAGCATCTACGCCGCGCTGTGGTGGGCGTTCTGATGATTCGCCGGCGACGACCGGCTGGGGGCTCGGCCCTTACCGGATCAGCAGCGCCGCTCCACCCCACAGGATGATCAGCAGGCCGGCGAACACCTTCAGGCCGACCGCGACTATCCGTCCCAGGAAAGCCCCGTAGCCCGCCCTCATCGAGGGTCCCACTTCGCGGTGCTTCGTGTAGGCGGCCAGCATGGCGCCCGCCAGCGTACCGACCAGCAGTCCGGCGAGCGAGCCGGCAACCGGAAGCGGGATCCCGACTACCGCGCCCACGATGCCGCCGAGGATCGCTCCCCAGAACGTCCGCTTGGAGCCTCCGTAGCGCTTTCCGATGCGGTCGACCGCCAGGAACTCGGCAATCTCCGCAACGGATGCCACGGCGAGCAGCGGTAGGAAGACCAGCCACGACACCTCGCGCGCCAGGACGGCCACGAACAGCACTGCCATCATGATCCACACGCCGGGGATCCCGAAGGGAATGGCCAGCAGAGCGAGGACCATGAGGGCGATGCCTAAGACGGCGAGCGGTGTGATCTCCATGCTGCACACTACGGAAAGGACGCTCCGGGGATTCAGCGGTCTCGCTTCACCCGGAAGGGGTCCTTACAATGGAGCCTTTCCGCCGAGAGGAGCGGGCGAGAGCGTCCGCCGTCTGGGGAGGCACGCGGTCCGGCGCTCAGCCGTGCCGGGGATCACGACCGGGATAGGTGATGGACTCGCAACCGATCTTCAACGACCTCATTGGGATCATGGCCGTGATCTGCATGGTCCCGGTCATCTTCCTGTGGCTGGAGCGGAAGACCCGCTGGAAGGTCTTCGACTACCTGCCGGCGATCATCTGGATCTTCCTCACCCCCATCTTCCTCAGCAACTTCGGCGTCATCCCGCGGGGGAGCCCCGTATACGACGTCTTCAAGTCCTTTGCCGTCCCCATGTTCATCGTCCTCATGCTCCTGGACATCAACATCCGGGAGGCTATGCAGGTGGCCTGGCGCGGTGCCGTAGTGCTGGTGATAGGGGCCGTTGGAGTCGTGGTGGGGGCGGTCATCTCCTACGTACTCTTTCGCAGCGGTCTTCCCGAGAACGGCTGGTCGGGATTTGGAGCGCTGGCGGGGAGCTGGATCGGCGGCACCGGGAACCTCGCGGCGGTCGCGGAGAGCCTGGAAACGCCCCCCGAGCTCGTGGGAATCGTCGTTTTGGTCGACAACTTCGTCTACCTGGCCTACTTCCCGCTGATCCTCGTGTCCAAGAAGTGGGCGAAGCCGTTCAACAGGTTCACCGGCGTCACCCAGCAGGACCTGGATCACTTTTCCGCGGCGACGGCCGACATCGAGAAGAAGACGCACGAGGTTCACTTCCGCGACGTCCTGACGCTTCTCGGCTGGGCGTTCGTCGCGATCCTGGCCGCTAACGCGCTTTCCACCTTGGTCCCGCCGCTGCCGCCCGTGCTCACTCAGCGTACGTGGGCGCTCCTGTTGGTCACGACGTTCGGGATCCTGCTGTCGGCCACGCCGCTGAAGAACGTGCCCGGCACCGAGCCGCTCTCCATGACCTTCGTATATCTCTACATGACGATGATCGGCGCCTCGGCGGACCTGAGGGCGCTCGGCGGGGCGCAGTGGTTCCTGATCGCGGGCTTCGTGTGCATCGCGATCCACCTCGTCTTCGTCCTGTTCGGGGCGCGCCTGTTCAGGCTGGACGTGAGCATGGCCGCGGTG
>JBDGYE010000103.1:0-8612 GCA_039584255.1 Gemmatimonadota bacterium | reverse complement strand
TTGGTGGAGCCGGGCTCCCGTCGCTAGTCGCCGGAGACCGAGGAGACCTCTCGAATCCACACCCCCGCCGTGCGGGGCGGCAGCTCGACGGTCAGGGACCCCTCGGTGACGCTGACGGCATCGCCACCGGGGAAGGCGCCGCGATACGTGCCGTTGTCGGCCTCGATCGAGAGGTCGTGCGGCTGGTCGGACGCGTTGAAGGCGACGATGGCCCGCTCGTCGCCGAGGGCGCGCTCGTAGGCCAGGAGGCCCCGCGCGTCGTCGGCCAGGAGCCACGCCAGCGAGCCGTCCACAAACAGACGGACATTCGCCCTTCGGAGCGCGATCAGGTCCTGGTACACCCGGAACAGCTCTGTGTCGGGCGCGACCGGGTCGCGGCGACGGGTGTGCCCCAGGGGGTGCGTGGTCTCGTCTTCGTAGCGGAGGTCGGCCCACACAACGGGCTTGCGCGTGTCCGGGTCGTCGGCCCCCCACATCCCCACCTCGTCGCCGTTCCAGATGTGCGGCGCCCCCACGTACGTGAACTGCTGCACCAGGATCATCCGCTGGATCCGCCGCGAGCGCTCATCCGGTCGGTCGATCCTGTATTCCGCGTTCTCACGCGGGTTGACCCGGTACTTGTAGCGGCCGGGGTTATGCACGGACGTGCCGAAACGCGGGGTGTCGTGGCTCGCCGTCAGGTTCATCATCGCCTGGAGATGAGGCAGCCCGATTCCGTCCGCCAGCGAGTCGAGATAGCTGACGTACTGGGCGGCCGTGAGGCCGGGCGGAGCGCCGGTGAAGAAGCTGCGGGTGGGCATGTACCAGCGGTAGTTCATCACGGCGTCGAACACGTCACCCTCTAGCCACGGCGCTGGGTCGAACATCCTGTCTGGCCACTTCTCCCACCACACCTCGCCGACGAGGTAAGCCTCCGGATTGATGTCCCGGACGGTGCGCCGGTATTCGCGCCAGAAGCCAAGCGGCACCACCTCGGCGACGTCGAGCCGGAAGCCGTCCACGCCGTCGGACGGGTCTCCGTCCCCGTTGGGATCGAGCCAGCGCCTGGTGACGTTGAAGATGTGCTCTCTCACGGCCGGCACGAGCGTGCCGTCGATCGCGCCGCGGAGCTCACCCTTCGGCCGGCCGATCTTCTTCCATTCCGGCAGCTCCGGCACACCGGCCCAGCCTCGATACGCGAACTCGCTGGTGTCGGGTGTGGAGGGATCGTCGAAACGCTCGATGTCGTACCAGTCAGCGTACGGAGAATCCCGCTGGTTCTCGAGTATGTCCCTCCAGGCCCAGAAGGTGATGCCGGTGTGGTTCCACGAGTAGTCGACGATGATGCGCATTCCGCGCCGGTGGACCTCATCCACGAGGACCAGAAAGAGGCTGTCGGCGGCCGTCCAGCCCCAGCTGAACGGGTCCAACGGGTCCTCGGCCGCCATGCGGGCTGCGTCGCCTTGCGGGTCCGGCCCTAAGTTGCGGTCGATGTGGCGATAGTTACGGGCGTCGTACTTGTGCAGCGACGGCGCGTCGTTCAGCGGGTTGAGATACAGGGCCGTAACGCCGAGGTCCCGGAGGTAGTCGAGCTGTTCGATCACACCCTGCAGGTCGCCGCCGTACCGGCGCATCTGGACGGTGCGGTAGAACTCCTCGCCGCTGGCCTCGGCCCAGGGCTCCTGGCGGTACCAGTCCTGGGTCCAGGGAGTCGGCTGCCACCCTTCAGGGAACACGTGCGGATACGAGCCCTCTATGTCGCGCAGCGTGGGGTCGTTCGACGGGTCGCCGTTCCGGAAGCGCTCGACGAAGACCTGGTACCACACTACGTCTCCGGCCCAGGCAGGCACCGCTAGATTCGGCTCGGTGTCAGCGGGTTCCCGAGTGTCTTCTCCCGCGCAGGCTGTGGTGAGGAACAGTGCGACTGCGACCGGGACGGAGCGGCGAAGCGCGCGAACAGCCACGGCGGGCTCAGCCCTCGCTGGAGACGTCGAATACATAGGCGCGGAGAGGCGCCAGCTCGGCCACCGGAGCGTAGGCCCGTAGCCGTCCGTCCCCCCCGATCTCGAGCGGCGCGGCCGGCCCGCCGCCGAGGAGCGCGTCCGGCGCGTACCGTCCGGGCGGCAACGCGCGCACGTCTGAGGAAAGCGCCACGCCAGAGAGCGGCTCCGACCCCAGATTCGCAACGACGAGAGCGACGTGATCCCCGTCGCTGCGGAGGTACGCGGCCACGTCGTCGGTGTCGGCGTGCAACGGGATCAGCTCGCCCGCCCCAAGCGCGGGGCTCGCGGTGCGCAGATGGATCAGCTCCCGATATAGGTTGAGCAGCGAGCCCGGGTCGTCGTCCATGGCCTCGACGTTGGCGGCGAGCGAGTCCGGCTGTAGCGGCTCCCAGGGCACCCCGGTCGTGAAGCCCGCCGCCGGCCCGAGCGTCCAGTGCATGGGCGTCCTGATGCGCGGGTCCGGCTTGTCGCCGGTCATGCCGATCTCCTCGCCGTAGTAGACGAACGGGACGCCCGGAAGCGTGAGGAGCAGAGTCGCGGCCAACTTGGCCCGATCCATGTCGCCTTCGAGCCACGTCATCGTTCGCGTCTGGTCGTGGTTGCGCAGGAAGGGAGACCATCGATTGTTCGGTACAGCGTCCTGCATCTGGAGCGCTTCTTCGAGAAGCCCGGTCGACGAACCGGTGCGGACCGCTTCCAGGATCGCTTCGGATACGCCGAACGCGAAGTAGGCGTCGAGCTGCTCGGGGTAGTACGCGAGGATCGCTTCGGTGTCGTCGAACACCTCTCCGATGGTGAAGGACTCCGGGTTCACCGCGCGCACGTGTGCGCCGTACTCACGCAGCATGTTGTGGGTGCGCGGCACGTTCGTCGAGACTCCCTCGTCGTCCTCCATGAGGTGACGCACGGCGTCGAGGCGCAGGCCATCGGCGCCCATCTCCTCGAGCCAGTACGTCGCGGTCCGCTTCATTTCCTCGCGGACGGCCTCCGTCTCCCAGTTCAAATCCGGCATGCGAGGCGAGAAGAAGCCGTAGTAGTACTCGTCGCGGGTCGGCGCGAGGTGCCAGTTGTTGTCTCCATATTCGTTGTCCGGCCCGGGGCTCTCCGACCACCGGAACCACTCACGGTAGGGAGAGTCGCGGTACAGCAGGGCGTGCTTGAAGAACGGATGCTCGCTCGAGGCGTGGTTGATCACCATGTCGACCAGGACCCGGATACCCCGCCCATGCGCCTCCTCGACCAGGCGCTCGAAGTCCGCGTTCGAGCCGTATCTCGGGTCGATCCGGTAGTAGTCGGTGACGTCGTACCCGTGGTAGCTGGGCGAGGCGGCGACCGGCATGAGCCAGATGCAGCGGGCGCCAAGGTCTCCCCCGGTATCGGGGTCGCCGTCGTTCACGTAGTCGAGCTTTTCGATGAGGCCCTCGAGATCGCCCACTCCGTCTCCGTCGCTGTCGTAGAAGGAGCGGACGAAGATCTCATAGCACACGGCGCCGGTCCTCCAGTCCGAGTCCTCCGGAGCCGGCTCCTGCGCGGCCACACAGGAAGCGGAGAGCACCGCAGTAGTGCACAAGATCACTGTCATAAAGCGTTGCATGGTAACTTGTTAGTTTTGTCGAGATCCAGTAATTTCTAAGTAGATACGAGGGATCGCCTCACGCGCTCACAAGCAGGGTTACGGGGCGTCGCCCCTCCCGAACAGGAACTTGAGCGGGTCGTCGAGACGCGCGCGCCACGAGGCTTCGTTGTGGTCGGCTCCCTCATATCGACGGACCACGAAGTCCTGGCCTTCGACGAGGCCCTGTTTCAGCAGCCAGGCGCGCACGGCCTCATGCGTGGGCCCGTAGTCTGCGTCCAGCCCCTCTGTGCCGAAGTCGAACCAGTATCGCGTTCCGTGTGGAACGGCCAGCCCTGCCTCGATGTCACGGACGATATAGGGCGTCTCATCCTCACTCTCGGCCGAAGCGACGCCGGGGAAGTGCTGCGCCACCGCCGCCTCTGACAACGGAAAGTGGGTCGACACGCAGCCGCAGGCGCCGAACACGTCCGGGTGATTCGTGGCCAGATAGAACGACAACAGACCACCCATGGAGGAGCCCGCCACCGCGGTGTTGTCGGGCCCCGTCAGAGTGCGGAATTCGGCATCGACCTTCGGCATCAGTTCTTCGACGAGGAAGCGCGCGTAATCGGGCGCGCGATGCCAGGGCGAGTATTCCGGCCCCCGCTCGCCCGTGCTCCAGGAGCCGACGACGATGACCGGCGGGATGACCCTTTTCTCCACGAGCCGGACTACCGCTTCGTCGACGCCCCAGTCCACGCCCGTGTTCGCGATGCGGGGGTCGAACAGGTTCTGCCCGTCATGCATGTAGAGGACGGGATAGCGCGTGGATGGATCCTCGTCGTAGCCCGGTGGAAGCCAGATCTCGACGTGGCGCGTTGGACCTAGGTGCTCAGACGTGACATCCGTCCAGTAGACAAGCCGGCCTTCGACGCCCGAGCCTTCCCAGTCGGCGATGTATTCCTTCGGGTCCTTCTTGAAGTCGGCGATTTCGTGGAACGCCTCGACGTCGCCGTCGATGAGAAGCTGGTTGTTCTGCGGGACCGTGCCGGTAGGGCTGAGCGCCTCGCGGTCCCAGGAGCCCAACGTGAACTTGTACTCGAACTCGGTGCCCTTCGGGGCTTTCACCTGTGCGATTCGCTCGTGTCCCTTACCCGTCATGGCCAGCCCGTCGGGCTGCCACGGTCCGAGTTCGGGAAGATTGCCGGCGAGATAGATCGTACCCGTGGCTTCCGGCACACGCGCGCGGATCTTCACCATGCAGCATTCGGCGGCTGACTGCTGGCGGGGCGGCTCCTCCTCGGCGCACGATGCGACGGCGAGAAGGGCGGCTACAGCGAGAGCAACGCGCATGGGGAACCTCCGCGAACCCGTGGGCAGCGGTCGATCAAACGATCGTTGATGCTCGGGTGTTCCAGGCAAATTCCCTCGCCCGCCCGGCTCGACACAATCTGTTCCAAGGCCAATCGGGCCGCCACCAACAGCCGGGGCAGTGAAGTCCGGCTAAAGCCCCGTTCGAGACTCCGGGCATTGGGCGCCCCGTGGCGCCCGGACGCCTCCGCTTTGCTCGCACGGGGAGCGGGCGCAACGCGGATTTCTGCTTGCCTAAACCTGTAGTGTAGTGTAATTAGTTGCGGAATAGCAGCTTAGCTCGTACACTATTGTAGCGTCCGCTCGCGCCGCGATACCCCCCTTCGTCGCCGGTTCGAGCCGCACTCGCTGGGGTACATCCGACACCGGGGAGGTACGCGTGTACTCCCGACGTTCCTCTTTGCCCCACTCGTGAACGCCAGGCACGGATCTCGGGTCGGCCTCTGCCTGGGGCTGGCACTCGCTACCGGGTGTGCGTCGACCCAGAGCCTGTCGGTTCAGACCGAGCCGTCCGGAGCTCAGGTCTACCTCCAGCGACGGGGGAGGTGGAGGTCCAGGGTGCGGTGTACGGCCCGGAAGCCGGCGGAAGCGTCACGCGCCACTACAAGGAAGGAACGATCCGTATCGAGCTGGAGGGATACCGGATCGTGGAGAGGCTGGTTCGGTTCAGGGGCAGCCCGATAGCCCTCACGATTGCTTTGCATCCGGCGACCCGGGAGTGACGGGCCGGCCGGGAAGGAGGAACGAGTCATGCGAATCGGCCGCAAGATCGTGCTCTGTGTGGCACCGATTCTCGCTGCAGCGCTTGTTGCCTGCGATGACGATGACAACGGCCCAGCGGGTCCCGGTCCGGGCACGTCCGACTTCGAGTGGAGCGGGCAGGTTGCGCAGGGTCTGGCGATCGAGATCAAAGGAATCAGCGGGAGTATCTCCGCGTCGCTGACCTCGGGCAGCCAGGTCGAGGTGTTTGCCACGAAGGAAGGCCAACAGAGTGACCCGTCCACCGTCACGATCGAGGTGGTCGAGCACGCTGGAGGCGTGACGATCTGCGCGGTCTACCCTGACGTACCGGGCCAGCCGCCGAACGAGTGCGCGCCGGGCCTCGAGGGAAACATGAGTGTCCAGGACAACGACGTTGAGGTGACGTTCGCGGTTCGCGTTCCGGCGGGCGTCGACTTCGTCGGCCGCACGATAAGCGGGAATGTAAGTGCGATCGGTCTCCAGAGTGACGCGTTCGGCTACGTCGTGTCTGGCAACGTGGACCTTACGACCACGGAGATTGCGGAAGGTCGGACGGTGTCCGGCTCCGTCGATGTCACCCTTGGAGAGGCAAACCCGGGGCGCGACCTCGAGTTCGCGACGACGAGTGGGAGCGTGACTCTCCGAATACCGTCCGACACGAACGCCGAGATTCGGGCCACCGTGGCCAGCGGCAGCCTGTCGTCGGACTTCCAGCTCACCGAAACGTCCCCTGGGATATGGGAGGCCACGCTGGGCAGCGGCGGGCCAACGCTCTCGCTGAGCTCCGTATCGGGCAGCGTCACACTGCTGAGCGGATCGTAACGGAAGCGGGGGATTCGCTTGCTCGCTCGACGTATCCGAGAGATAACGGCTAGAAGACAGAGCGGAGACGCCTCCGCCCTATGGTGCGGGGAGAGAGGGTAGCTGCGGAATCCTACTGCCGTCCGAGGGGGGTCCGAGATGAAGACGTTCAGCACCCTGCGCGTGACGCTCTCCGCGAGCCTAACGCTGTGGCTGCTGGCGTGCGGCTCCGACTCGACAGGTCCCGGTCCGCCGTCGGCAGAGATCGCGCCGATCGTCGAGCGCGACGGCGTGCCCTTCGAGGGGCAGTCGATCCCCGAGGGAGTCCTCGATAGGCTCTCCCCATTCAGAGTCGTGATAGTCGGCGAGACCCATCTGCTCCGCGAGCACCGCGAGATGATGGTGGGGCTAGTCGGGGCCTTGCACGCCCGAGGCTTTCGTCAGCTGTTGCTCGAATGGCCCCACATGGAGGACTGGCTCCTGTCGGACTTCGTCAACGACCAGGGGCTCGAGCCCGACTGGACGCCTCGCGAATTCTTCGGCGGGGACATGATCACCGGGATCCGGGACTTCAACCGGTCGCTACCCGATGACCAACGCATCCAGGTGCGCGCCATCGACGTGAACCTGTGGGACTACGGGGGTGCGTCAGCTTTCGTAGACGGGCTCCGAACCCTCTCGCAGCACCTGTTGAGCCCAGGGCCGGTGGCGGCGTTTCTGGAGGGCGGCTACTTCACCCCCGAGAGTCAGGCGCGGCTCATCGGAGACCTCCGCGACGAGCTCCAGACGCGTCGGTCCGAGCTCGTCGGCGCATGGGGAGCCGACCTGTACGAGACGGTGGCCGAAATGGTCGACGTGGAGGTGGCCAGCGTGACCGTCCGTGCCATGAGGGGGGACGACTACGACCAGTCCATCCGACTTCGCGAGGACGAGATGAAGCGTCTCGCCGACTTGAGGCTGGTAGGCTCCACGCACGGCACGCTGATCAACGTGGGCGGCAACCATGCCCAGAAGGAGTACCTCAAGGGAACCGAGCAGGAGTGGCTGGGCGACTACCTCGTACACAGGAGTGCAGCGGCGGACGGGTCGGTGATCGTGTTGGTCGTCACCCCGGCTCGGGTCGCGTTCGGCTCGGGGGGAGCGATCATCACGTATGACGTGATGGACGCCTCTCCGGCGAACGAGCTGTTCCGGCTGATGTACGAGACCTGGCCGGACCACACCGTCTTCCTGCCGTTGGATGACCCGATCTTCGTTGACGGTGCGGTAGCGGTCAACTTCGAGGGGACTATCTACAGCACGGCCCTCAAGCGGATCTACGACTGCGTCGTGCAGCTGCCGTTGGCTCACAGAGTGCAAGCTCCGTAAGGCCCGACAGCGGCAGTCCCGGAGCCTACCGCGCGCTGCCGCCAACCGGTTTCCTGGTTATGCTTGCTCGAGACTGGCTTTCATGTCGGCGAGCAGAGCCACGTACAACGGGTGGCAGAACTCGTAGACAGCCTCGTCGTTTTCCAGCCATTTCGATGACCACTCGACGAGCGTTCCGTGGCCGTCAGGGCTTTCCTGCACGCGGACGCGCCCGACGTAGTCACGAACCTCGCTCTTGCTCAACGGTGATGGGCCGTCGTCGATGGAATACGCGAAGGTGTGGTTGGCATCATCGAGTTCCCGAAGCGTCTCGTGGAAGGCTCCGTTCAGGATGCGTATGGCTCCGACCTCGTCCCCCTGTCGGTCGCCGATGGTCTCCAGGGAAGTGACGACGTTGGCGGCCCAACTCATGTCGTGGAAGTTCCGTACTGCGTCCCACACTCTGCGGATGGGCGCCTCGATGACGGTCGATTGATGCGTCTTGCCCATGGTGATCCCTCCCGGCCGAAGATCGTCCGATTGCTGACGCGGCTGTCCGGCGCTCACGCATAGGTCTGGCAATCGTAGCACCGATCCGATCCAATAACGCCTTTCGCCGGTTACATCGGAAGGTCTGGCCTTACAGATCGGGCCTCAGGGCTAGCGGCCGGGGCAGACGGTGGTGGTTGGACCGGGAGGCGAGGCTGTCTCGAAAGCCGCCCCTCCCGGCCGTGTCTGCCCGCTCGCTCTAACTACCTTCGAGCTTCCGCTTCGCCTTGTAGCGAACGTAAGCGTAGTTGAAGTTCAGCCCGTTG
>JBDGYE010000025.1:0-28315 GCA_039584255.1 Gemmatimonadota bacterium | reverse complement strand
GGCGAACCGGTCATGGAGGAAGTCACGCTCTGGGATCTCAACTCAGCCGCGGCGCTGCTGGCCATCGCTGTCGACGTGCTGGAGGGCGAGTTGCTGGCTGCCCGTGGTGACCACGACCTTGCCGTGGCCAGACTGCGCGACGGCGTCGGCCGGGAAGACGCACTGGTGTATGACGAGCCGCCCGACTGGCACCTGCCGGTTCGCCATCTGTTAGGCGCAGTTCTGCTGGAGGCGGGTCGCGCCGCCGAGGCGGAAGCCGTCTACCTCGAGGACCTGGCGAAATACCCGGAGAACGGCTGGTCGCTGTACGGGCTGGCGGCGTCGCTGCGGGCCCAGGGGCGCGAACCGGAGGCCGCCGAGGCGGAGGAGCGCTTCCGAGCTGCCTGGGCGACGGCGGATGTGGAGCTGACGACGTCCAGGTTCTAGAGGTTCCTCGCGGGCGACAGCGCCGCCTACATCTCCACGACGACGTTGGGCGCCGTGAAGTGCAGGGCGACCTGCACGGTCGAGTCGTCCTCTCGCGCGCCACGTTCGCCGCGGCCTCGGCGTCGATCTGGTGAGTCTTGAAGTCTACGATCCAGATGGCGCAGTCGCGGTCCGCGGCTTCCGGCCCATAGCTGGCGGCACGCAGCAGATCGAGCGCTCCCAGGCGCCACTCGCGGCGAGCGGCGAGGTGGACGAACGTGAGCTCTCGCCAGTGGACTCCCTCGACGTACCAGGCCCACTCGGGACTCCGCACGACCCGGGCGATCTCGGCCTCCAAGACCTCGCGATAGGCGGTCCCGGGAGTGAGCAGGACCTCGGCCCCGGGATCGTCGAGTCCCGCTATGGTCTCGTCGAGGATCCGTGACAGCTCCGCCTCTTCCTCGATGCGCTCCAGCACGCCGTGAATGAGCGTGCCCCGCACCGTGGGCCGAAGAGCGCGGCCGGAAGCCGCCTCCCGAGCGAAGTCCAGAGTCTCGACCACCCCATGTCGGTAGAAGCGCTCCCACCTCTCCGGCTCCTTCTCGCGAATTCGCATTTCGGTGGCCGAGGTGGTGAAGCCCAGCGGAGGGACCGGAATCGGCCTGACTAGAGGCGGCTCGGCACATTCCTCGAGATTCTCCATCCACGCCAGGCTCACCGGCGCCTGCGCCAGGGCCCCCTGGAGCGGGTCCGGTGTTCGGTAGATGACCATCGAGAGCGGCGCGGCGGGCGGCTCTTCGAGCCATGTTGCACGCTCGCTTTCGGCGGCGATCCCACTACCGGGGGCGAAGAGGCTGAATTGACCGGTCTCATCCTCCACCTCGTGATCGAAGCCGAACGCATCGATCTGGCGGCCTGTACCGGTGGCCGCGTCATCAGGCGTCCCGGTTCTCGTCCCCAGGATTCGGCTCGCCCGCGCCGTCAGTGATTCTCCGTTACCGTTACCGTTCCCGTCCCCGTCGCCGGCCGCCTGCATCACGGCCGTGGCCTGGCGCTCCTCGAAAGCCTCGTCAAGCTCCGGGGCCAGCCACGCGGCGTAGCCCTTCGGATCCTCGGTCGGACCGGAAACCACGAGGCGATCTCTGGCCCGGGTTGCCGCCACATACAACAGCCTCGCCTCTTCCGCGTGGTCCTCGAGGAGAGCCCGGTCGAAGAGCCGGCGGGAACGATCTCCCCTGTCGTCCTTCGGCGGCATGAATACCGGACCCAGGTCCGGGTCGCTCCAGAACGTGTTGGTGAGCCGACCGCCCGCGCCCGGCCCTTCCCGAGTACGGACCAGGAACACCACCGGCCATTCCAGGCCCTTCGCCGTGTGAATCGTGCTCAGCGTCACCACGTCGTCGTCGTGGCTGAACAGCGGCGCCTGCGGAATCCCCATGTCCTGCTCTCCCCACCGGTCCCACAGGCGCAGGAACGCCGCCAGCGGCAGGTGACGGTACTCTCCCAGCATGGCGAGGAAGCGCTCCAGGTTGGCCATGGACTCCGCGGCTCCCTCTCTCAGCAGAAGCTGCAGGCGATAGCCCGTCCTCTGGATCAACGCCTCCAGCAGCTCGGCGTGGTCGGCACGGTCCAGCAGGCGGTGCGCGTCCTCCACGGCTTGCAGGCCTGAACACAGGGCCTCGAGCTCGACGCCGGAGACGAGTGGGCTCTCGGGAGCTTCGAAACAACTCAGCTCGCCGGATTGAGTCCTCTCCAGAAAGGCGCGGGCCTGCCGCAGGTATGTCGTTCGCGGCAGGGCCCTGTCCAGCCGGATCCTGGTAAGAACCTCGTCGCGGAGTCCGACGAAGGGAGATCGCAGAAAGGCGAACGCCCGAAGGTCGTCCCGTGGGTTCTCCACGACACGAAGCGCGGTGACCAGGTCCATGATCTCCTGTCGGTCGGCAAGCCCCCCGGTCGCCGTGTTGTAGAAACGCACGCCGTATTGCCGAAGTCCCTCCTCGATTCCCGCGAGAGCCTCGCGTGTTCTCCCGAGGACTGCGATGTCGCTTCTCCTGCATGGTCTGTGGACCTGCCGCTCGTCGTCCCATACCGGCGTGTTTCCGACCAGCCGCTGGATCCGCGACGCCACCAGCCTGGCCTCGGCCTCGACGAGCTCATCCTTCCCCCGTCCATCGTTGACGAGCCATTCGAGCCCGCCGGCGCGAGTCGGCCCGCGTGCCGGCTGCAGCTCCTTGTAGTCGACCCGGCTCGCCGGCGATTCCTTCGCCAGCGCCTCCGCACGCTCCGTCATCACGGCGGAGCACACGCGGTTCACGAGTGCCACCACCTGCGGTTGACTTCGGAAGTTGGAGGTTAGGTGCAGTGGCTCGCCTCCGCCGCACAGGGTCTGGCGCACCCGGTTCCACACAGAGATATCGGCACCTCGGAATCGATAGATGCTCTGCTTGGGATCTCCGACCAGGAACACCTGCGGCCGCTCCCGGCCCGGCGCGAGCTCCTCGTCGGGCAGTCCAGCCTCGGCATCGGGGAGTCCGGCGATGGCGAAGGCAATCTCCTTCTGCGCGGCGTCGGTATCCTGGAACTCGTCGATGATCAGAATCCGGTAGCGGCCCCGGATCGCCTCGAGCGCCGGCCGCGTCTCCTGCCTCGTGAGGAGGCGGCGGGCGTCGAGGATCAGGCTGTCGAAGTCACGGACATTCTCCTCCTCGAGCCACGCCAGCCACCGCCGGAGCGAACGGAAGGCGTAACGGTAGAGAGCGGCGGCGACGGCCAATGCGTCAGCCTCCGCTGACTCGGGGGCGGGTTCGCCGGTCCTCGCTTCCTCAGCCTCGGCCAGTTTCCGAAGCGTTTCCTCGTGGAGCGTCGGGTCGGAGTGTGGCCCCTCGGGTCTGTGCACCCAAGGTTCGTAGCGCCGGGCGTGCCAGCGGATGTCTCGCAGGACTTCCCGAACGTGGTCGACAGCGCCCTTCGTGAAGTGGCCGCCGAACAGGTTGAAGCGCTTCACCAGCTCCACGGCCTCTGGTTCGCGGCGCTCCAGGGCGCGCATCAGAACGTCTCGGATCAGCTCGTCCTGCTGGACGGTCGTCTCCATCTCGTCGAGGATCCGGAATGTGGGATCGACGCCCAGCCGGAGGGCGTGCTCGCGGAGGATCTCGGCGCAGAAGCCGTGGATGGTGCCCACGGAGGCACGATCGATCTGCCACCGTAACTCGTTGCCACGCTCGGACGAAGAGACCTCGGCGCGCAGCTTGCGCTTCAGATCGTACGCCGCCTTCTCAGTGAAGGTGATTGCAGCGATCTCCTCCAGCGTGGCCGGCTCCGGACAGGGTGGGAGCATGGTCTCGGTCTCGGCTTGCAGGCCGACGTCGAGGCCCAGGAGCCAGAGAATCTTGCCGACGATCGTCGTAGTCTTGCCGGTGCCTGCGCTGGCGGCGAGCAGAACGTCTCCGGAAGCGGTGATGGCCGCCGCCTGCTCGTCGGTCCAGCGCATCTCCCGCATGGCCATTCTGGCTACTCCCGCACCGCGTCGAAGCGGCTTCCGCCGGATACGGTAGCCTCGGTTCGCGTCACCTCACGCCCCGGTTGCCAGGGCGCGATCTCGGCCGAGGCCGCCTGTACGGCTTCGAACAGGCCCGCCCTTACGCGCGACGGGATGCTGAGGGCGAGCCGAATCGTGGGCTCGATCTCGCTCCACTTGAGCTGATAGGCGTTCTGGGGCTTGCCCGGGCTGCGGATGGAACGGTATCGGCCGCAGTCGACGGACCCCAGATCGAGGACGTCCGCCGCCTTCATGTAGAGCGCGGTCTGCAGAAGCGCGCCGTCGAGGTATCCCTGCTTCTTCGGGAGCGTGCCCGTGCTGCTCTTATAGTCCAGCACGCGAAGGACGTCCTTGCCCTTCTTTCCATAGCGATCTACGCGATCGATACGGCCGCGGAGCAGGAGGGTCGCGTCGCGATCGGCGAGGTCGAGACCCCTGATGCGGACCTCGGGCCGATCGTCGCCGCCGAACCGGAGCTCGACCTCCTGGGGGATCTCCTTCTTCTCCGCCAGGTAGTCGAGCTCCCACTCCAGGTACCTCCTGACCTGTTCGGTTACCCGGTCCCGGGTGACCGCCCACAGGGTGGGCAGACCCAACCACTGGTCGTAGTCGGACTCCGCGTCGCCAAGGACATCCGCGATGACCGCGTCGTAGATCGCCGCTGCCTCCGCATCGAAGGTCGCCGGAGGGTCGGCCAACACTCGTCGGTAGAACTCCTCGAGAATCGAGTGGGCCACGTTCCCGAAGGCCAGCGGGCTGGTCTCCTCGTCCGCCTCCACCACCTCTTCCAGGTAGAGGACTCGTCCGAGCAGGAAATCGAACGGCCGCTTCCCGTACGCCTCCAGCTGACTGGCCGACCAGGTGTACCGGTCGTGGAACTTCCGTTCCAGTTCAGCCAGCACCACGGGATCGCGCAACTTTCCGTTCCAGGCCGTGGGGCGCTCCGAGATCGGTCGTGCGAGTCCGAACAGGGCGGCCGCGTCGGGCTCCGGTTGGTCCGGCGGCGTGGACAGGCCGGTGCCCGAGGCGCCCCGGATCAGGTCCCGCTCCGAGCGAACGAAGGCATCCAGATGACCCGAGCGTAACTCCTCAGCGAACGCGGTAAGCACTGCGTGTCGTTGGACCTCGGGCTCCGGAGTCTCGAAGACCCCGGTGTCACCGGAGTGGCGCAGCCGCGCCAGCCGCTGGACCTCCCGGCGCCGGTGCTGTGCCGGATTGGCGGGTCGCAGGTCCGGGTCCGATGCCTGTGCCTCCAGGGCCGCCGCGTCCAGGGTTCTCGGAAGCTCTGTCGCAGGATCGTGCTCCGGAACCATCAGCGAGGGCAGCCGGGGGATTCCGGCCGCATCCGTGGTGCGATAGGTAATCACTACGCGATCGTTCTGCGTGACGGCGCGCCACAGAGCCCGTTCCCGGCGTAGTGCCTCCTCCCGGTGCGTCAACGGGAGACCCAGCTCGCGCAACCGGCACCGCTCGTCATCGCTGAACACGCCCTGGGCGGAGTGGCTTCGGGGAAACACCCCATCGTTGGCGTGGACGACGAACGAGTAGCGGAACGGGGTGAGTGCCGCTTCGTGGGCCTCGAGCACCTGAACGCCCTCCTTCAGCGGCGTCGACAGGGCCAGGTCGTTTGCTTCCAGCAGCCGGCCGAGGCGCGCCTGCCAGGCGGCCGCCGGCATGGGCTCCTGATCCGACACGAGGTCGCTCCACTCCCGCAGGAGCGACTCGACGTGCAACACGCCTCGCTGGTCGAGCCGCACGATGTCGTACCTGTCCGCCACCGCTTCGCACAGGCGACGACGGAAGTCGAAGCCCTCGCCGCTCAACAGCCTCACCGTCAGATCAATCCACTCGCGCTCCGGTCGGGAGCCGCTCAGCCCGTCCACCGTCTCTCTGAACCGGCGGAAGCGTGGCAGGTCGGCATCCAGACGGTCGGCGTACACGCCTTTCCGGTTCAGACGCCATCCGTCGTCGGTCTCCAGGCGCTCCCGCAGTCTCACCAGCGCGGCCTCCCAGGCTTGCAGGCCCTGGAACCTCCTCTCGGCCGCCAGGAAATCGATGGCGCGCAGATCGATGCCCACACCGAAGTAGGGGCTGGAGAGGACCTGGCGGAGTCCGGCATAGCCCCAGCCGTCAGCCTCGGCTCGCAGGAGCTGCAGGAGGGCCTTCAACGAGGGGATTTCGGCCAGCACGCTTCTCAGGCGCGAGGTTGCGGGAACACCTGCCGCTTCGAGGGCCGAGTGGATGATTCGCGTGTCGTGTCGCCCGGATCGGGCGACCACCGCCACCTGGTGGGGCTCTGCAGCCCCCTCTGCCAAAAGTCTCTTCACGCAGCTGGCGATCCAGGCCGCCTCCCGCACGGCGTCTGGAGTCGGCTGCACCCTCGGAAGCGCTTCGCTCACGTGGTCGCCCTGTTGACTCGCAGTCACGGCATCCCCTCCGGCGCGTATGACGGGCTCCGCCTCCTCGCAGCCGCCGGTCGCCAAGGCCTCCCACTCCGAAGCTTCCTCCTCATGGGGTAAGTACAGCGCAACGTCCACGGCCGCCTGCTCGGCGATCGCCCGGAACAGGCGCCCTCTGCTCCGCAGGGATGTGATCCCGTACACGTGGAGGCGACTCGCTCCTCCGATCGCATCGTCGAGCCCTCCCGCTTCGATCCGTTCGGCCACCATGGCGTGAATGGAACGTGGATCGTACAGCGAGCGGGCCCGCAGTTCTTCGAGAAACGCCTCGTAGGTGTCCGCTATCCAGGCATTCCTGCGCCTGGCGAAGTCATCGCCGCCTAGCTGGTCGAGGGTTTCCTTCAGACGGGCGGCGGTGACCCCATCGGGCAGGAGCTCGCTGAACACCCGATCCAGCATGTGAGACCCTGCGGGGCCCCTGTACCCGTGACCGGGGGCTACGCCGGACTGGATACCGAACCGGCCGGCGAGCCGGGCCACGAGCATCCGGCCCGTGAGAATGCCAACCGGTTTCTCCTCGATGGCGAACAGCTGGCGAAGCGCCGAGAAGAACGACACTGGGGGACGGAGCCAACCGGCCAGGCCGCGCTCGGCCGCCAACTCGAACAGGGCATCTCTCTGGTTTCGATGCGCGATCCACAGGTGGGTCGGATACCCGGCCGGCCCGGCGTGGTCGCCCAGCTCGGCGAGGAAGCGCTCGGCGCAGGTGGCCCACAGGACGCCGTTGGATCGGGAGCGGACGAGGGTGAGCGGCATGCAGTCAATCTAGGGACGCCTACCGATGGCGACAGAGGGGTGGAAACTGCCCCGACGACTCCAACCATGGGGTTGCGCCGCCCACTGAGGGCAATTATGGTCAGAATAGTCAATTTGACTACTTTCTCCGACCCCGGAGGCGTCGAGTGCTCAGAATGATGTCTGTGGCTCAGGCGAAGGCCACGTTCGCCGCCTGCGTGAGGTGGGCAGAGAGCGGAGAGGCCGTGATCATCAGCCGGCATGGTAAGCCGGTGGCAGCCATGGTCAGGGCCGAGGACCTCGAGCGGTTGGAGCGGCTGCGGTCGGCGGGGCCTGAGAGCGGGCTCGCCAGTCTCGCAGGCGGTTGGAAGAACTCTGACGAGCTGATCGAGCTGGTTCGAAAGGCGCGGCGGTCTCCGGGCTGACCGCTGTATACAATCAACAAGGCATAGGATCACCCCGCGCTCGGTAGTGATCGCCGGGACCGGTGCCCCGGCGGTCGGCGCGGGGTCACTCTTCTCCGGTACCCGCGGATGGCCGCCTACCTCTTCGACACGGATGCCATTCTGCTTGCCCTGTCCTCTGGGGCGAGGTCGAAGTACGCCAGGTGGCTGGCGGCGATCCCCAGAGAGGATCAGTTCGCCGCAGCGGCGTCCATCGCCGAGCTCTTCGGCGCCGCGGACAGATCCGGGCACCGGCAGGCCCACCTTCGCAATGTCGAGCTGAGGGTATTGCCGGCCGTGACCATTCTGCCGTTCGACGTGGCTATCGCGCGGGAGGCCGGCGCTCTGCTAACTGTGCTGGATAGAGCCAGGCGACAGCTCTCAGGGGCGGAGGTGCAGATCGCCGCGACCGCCGTGTACCACGGCCTGGAGCTGGTAACCGGAAGCGGACAACGCTTCCGACGGGTACCAGGACTCACCGTCCGGGCCGTCGGCACGTGATCTTGCTCAGACTTGTCCTGCGGCGCCGATGATGGACTACGGCCACCTCCAGTCATTGGACCGCAGGTGTCGGATCGCCTGGCAGGTGTCGGGCGGGAAGTCGCCCGAGAGCATCCACTCGAGGTAATCGTCGTGCAATCTGACGGACTCGCCGGCATGCTTCCCGAAGTTGAAGACGACCTCCCCGCCTGGGGTGAGTCGGAATCGCCGTGCCCGATCCACTTCGTCCGCCGGCCGGCTCTTGTGCACCAGGTCGTACACCTCGTAGCCCCATCTCTGGCTCATCGCGCGGAGGAGCGCAGGAATCACCTGGGCGTCCGGGAGCGCGCCGTGTGCGTCGTCGTGACTGTGTCCCAGGAAACGCTCTACCGCCGACTCTAGGGTGCGAGGCTCGGACTCGACCCACACTCTGAGCAGGTCGATTTCTTGGACAGTGCGCAGGTTGACGCCCGGCTGATTCGCTCGCCGCAACTCCGCGTCCACAATCAGCGTGTCGTATCGCCGGCTACCATACCCCACCAACACCGCATCGTGGATGAGCTTCTGGAGAAAGGGGGCGTGATGATCGAAGCGGGCGCAGTGTGCTACGTCCGCGTTCGTGATCCCGTGGATCTCCGACGCCTGGACCGAAATCGGCACACCGGGATCGATCCGCTCGTTGAACAGCACGACGCCATCGTCGGCCCGGACCACGGCGAGCTCGACGATGCGATCATGGAGTGGGTCGAGACCGGTGGCCTCTACGTCGAATGCGAGAAGTCTCATCGATTGCGTCCTTCCGGCGGTCCCGCCGGCGGTACTCCGCGAATGGGGCGCCCGCGAAGCGGTCTGTCGAGCGAGAGCCCGTGCCATCGGTCTCCGCGTCCGACCTCGACCGGGGGGGAGTGAAGCCGAACGCACCCTGAAGATACACTCTCGGTCTCACGAGGGCTTCAAAGGGCGGGCATTCTCCACGGGCCAAGGTGGGTACCTGTAGGGCGCCACGCGTTGACCGTCGCGCTCACGGCGCATCGATGACCACGAGCTCGCCCTGGACGGCCTCGAAGCGGCCAGTGATGGTCACGCTGCCCGGAACCACTTCCGCTCCGGGGGGCACCACGTCGCCGGTGGAGTCGAGCAGGAACGTGCCCTCGATCTTGCTCTCCTCCGACACGGTAATCACGAGCGTGCCCCCGGTGGCGGATCCGGCGAAGCCGGCGCGCGGCGGATCGGCCAGAGGAGCGAGCGATACGAAGGCCCCGATCTGGCCCCGCGGGATGTCCTGCGGAACGCGGGCTGCAACCAGCTCGTAGCTGCCGCGTCCGGGCCGGGCGCCCCGGCGGGCGAACTCCACTACATGAAGGTTCGGCGGGCCACGCTGCAGGTGTAGAAACCAGAAGGCCGGATCACCACCCTGTTCCACATCCTCGAAGAAGGCTTCTCCACCGACCATCCGAGAGACATCGCCCGAGACGGCGAAGCTCGAGAGGCCCGTCGGGTTCAGCGGGGCCGTGGTCTCGCCACACCCGGCAATCGAGACCGCGGCGGACACAATGAGAAGGTTCCGCATGGTTCGGCGTTAGATCTCCGGTTTGGGAGGAGCGGCCCTCGACGTCCGGCACCCCAGTCTACGACGTCGGGCGGAGGCACGCACCGGCCTCCAGCCCGGGTGCAGGCCTCCCGGGCGCGCATAAAAGAGATCTTTCCACGAGATCAGCTCACGAACGCTCGGCTCGAATCTTGCTTATTTTTAATCTATATGTCGTACGACCGTTCCCTGCCTCGATTGGGGCGAACCATGCGTCGTAAGAGAGCCGCGTGGATCCGAGCTTTGCTTGTGGCAGCTGCTTCCGCCTGCTCCGACGGCTCGCCGCCGACCGATCCAGGCCCGCCCGTGATCCCGCCGCCCGCGGCGGTGGCGAGCGTTGTGGTCTCACCACAGGACACGTTGCTGGAACAGGGCACGGGCCTGCAGCTCGTGGCCGTGCTTCTGGACTCCGCCGGCAATGCGCTGACGGATCGACAGGTGACCTGGTTGACATCGGACCCCGACGTGGCCGTGGTCACGGCCCAGGGCCTGGTCGAGACCGTCGGCCTCGGCGAGGCGAGCATCAGCGCCGAGTCCGAGGGAAAGACCGGAGCGGCATCCCTCACCGTCGTCCACGCTCCCGTGACGCTTGTGGGAGCCGGAGACATCGCCGACTGCGCCACGCCGTGGGACGATTCCACGGCTTCGCTCCTGGACGGGATCGACGGAACGATCTTCGCGGCCGGCGACGTCGTCTACGAGGACGGCACGGCTTGGGAGTTCGCCACCTGCTACGAACCGACCTGGGGAAGGCACAAGGACCGGACGCGGCCGGCTGTCGGCAACCACGAATACCACACGACGGGCGCCGTTCCGTACTTCGATTACTTCGGGCCGGCGGCGGGCGATCCGGGAAAGGGCTGGTACAGCTACGAGCTCGGGGCGTGGAAGATCATCGTTCTTAACAGCAACGCCACTAGGGTCGGTGTGGGCGCCGGTTCGGAGCAGGAGCAGTGGCTGAGGCAGGAGCTGGCGGGCAGCCGCCATGCGTGCACCGTCGCCTACTGGCATCACCCCCGTTTCAGCTCGGGTCTTCACGGTGATGACGACCAGTTCGACGCGTTCTGGCAGGCTCTCTACGAGCACGGGGCAGACGTCGTCCTGGTAGGACACGACCATCACTACGAGCGCTTCGCGCCCTTGAATCCGGCGGGCGTCGTCGACACGTCACAGGGAATCCGGCAGTTCATCGTCGGTACAGGAGGAAGGCTTCTGCGACCGGTGCTCTTACCGAGGAGCGGCAGCGAGGTGATCGACATCGCCACCTTCGGGGTGCTGAGCCTCACCCTGCGTTACGACTCCTACGAGTGGGAGTTCGTCCCCGTGGCCGGTCAGGAGTTCACCGACAGCGGAGCGGCGGACTGCCACTGAGAAAGGCCGGTCACCCTCGGCGGCCCGGCCTCGTTAAGTTTGGCTGTGCTTCCGGCGCGCCCGGGCCCATCAGTGGTCCACCGGCCGGATCCTTCCCCGCTCGTCGAGCTCGAACAACGGACCCCGCCACACGTCGTCTTCGAGCTTGATCCGAGTTCCGCCTAGAAGCACGATCCCACCGCCCGACGGGAGCGTGTAGGAGTCCGCCGCGCCCGGATCCACCGCGTAGCCCATGTCCTCCAACGACTCAATCGTGACCAGGCTGATAGGGTTCGAGCCCGCGTCGATGGCCGGCGACATGAGCTCGGTGTCGAACACGGACTCACGCCAGTGCGCGTCGAGGCTACCTGCACCGAAGTTTTCGGTGTCGTTCTCCACGGGCACCTTGTTGCCGCCGGTGTAGCTGTCGCCGCCGACGGCGTCGAAGGCCAGCAGCGCCTCGCTTCCGATGAAGTAGGTGTCGGCCCCGGGGTTCCCCAATGACGGCTCGCGAACGAGATCCCAGAAGGAGTTTTCCCACAGGGTCCCGAGCCCGATCACGTGAGCCATCTCGTGGAGGATCACGTCATCGAGGATCCCGGTCGACTCCAGGAACGCCAGGTCGGCGTTGTCGAAGCGCATGCCGCCAGCGAATGGCAGCCGGCCGGCAGCTACGCTGCGCAGGAAGCAGGGTCCCGCCGAGCCGAGGATGCCGCCGGTTCCGTCGATGTCGTCGAAGGCCATGAAGATAATCAAGTCGTCCACGGTCTCGGCCAGCTGCCGGGCCGGCGCGCCGCCGCAGGTGAACGGGGTGAGGATCTCCACGTCGACGTCGGGCAGACCGTCGGTGAGGATCTCCTCCCAGCGAACTACGGCCGCATCCACGGCCGCCCGCTGGGCGGACGTGGGAACCGTGCCGACGGAGTACCGGACGTGGATCTGGAAGCCCGAGACGAACGGATGGCTGATCGTGATCGATACCGTCGCCGTGTCGGCCTTACCGAGAGCGTCGGTGGCGATGAGCCGGATCGTGTGCGTTCCGTTGCTGAGATCGCTCCGCGCGAAAGACTCGCCGGTCCCGATCTGGTCGTCCAGAGTCGACTCCCACACCAGCGATCCGCCGGTGAGCGGGCCGTCCTCCGGATCCGTTCCGGAGCCCTGGAACGAGACCGATTCCCCGGTCTCGAACTCCGAGTTGTCGGCCGGGGACGTGATGGACGCGGTCGGCGGCTGGTTGGCGTTGACCGTGATCGAGACGCTCGCCGTGTCGGCCAGCCCCTGGCTGTCGGTGGCGATCAGCCGGATGGTATGCGTCCCGACCGTGAGGTCGTTCCGGCTGAACGAGCTGCCGGTCCCGATGACGCCGTTGATGCTGGACTCCCAGACGAGCTCGCCGGCCACGAGAGCACCGTCCTCGGGATCCGTCGCTGAACCCTCGAAATCGATCGAGGTGCCCTCGAGGAAATCGCTGCCGCTGGTCGGCGAGGTGATCGTGGCGGTGGGCTGCTGATTCGGCGGCGCCGTGACCGTGATCGAGACGCTCGCGGTGTCCGCCAGCCCCTGACTGTCAGTGGCAATCAACCGGATCGTGTGAGAGCCCACGGTGAGGTCGCTTCGGGAGAACGAAGGGCCCGTACCGAGCTGTCCATCCAGGCTCGATCGCCACACCAGCGAACCGCCCGTGAGCGGGCCGTCCTCCGGATCCGTCGCCGAGCCCTGGAAGCCGATCGACTCGCCCTCGTCGAAGCTTGCCCCGTTCGACGGCGAGCTGATCGACGCGCTGGGCGGCTGGTTCGCAGGCGTGACCGTGATGTCGACCCTGGCCGTGTCCGCCAGCCCCTGGCTGTCGGTTGCGATCAGCCGGATGACATGGCTTCCAACGCTCAGGTTGGAGCGCACGAAGGAGTTGCTGGTGCCTATTTGTCCGTCCCGGCTGGAGCGCCACACCAGCGATCCGCCGCTCAGTGTTCCGTCCTCGGGATCCGTCGCCGAGCCGGTGAAACTGATGGAGGTTCCGGCCTCGAAGCTCGCCCCGTCCCCCGGAGAGGATATGAAGGCCGTCGGCTTCTGGTTCGGGGGCGGCGCTGAGGTCACCGTGATGGAAACCTGAGCGGTGTCGGCCATCCCGTCACTGTCAGTGGCGATCAGGCGAATCGTGTGCGGCCCCACCGTCAGGTCGTCTCGCGAGAACGAAACCCCCGTGCCGGTCTGACCGTCGAGGTTCGACGTCCAGACGAGCGAGCCTCCCGTGAGTGGTCCGTCCTCTGGATCCGTCGCCGAGCCCTGGAAACTGATCGGGTTACCCTGCTGGAAGCTGGTTCCGTCCGCGGGCGACGCGATGGTGGCCGACGGAGGCTGCCGTGGCGTGATCACGACGGAGATCGTGGCCGTGTCCTCTTTGCCCTGGCTGTCGGCCGCGATGAAGCGAATCGTGTGCGCGCCGACTGCCAGGTCGTCGCGCGAGATGGACTCACCGGTGCCGAGCGAACCGTCGAGGTTCGAGGTCCACGTCAGCGATACGCCGGTGAGAGCACCGTCCTCCGAGTCGGTCGCCGAGCCCTCGAAGTCGATCGATGTACGCTCGACGAAGGAGGCGCCGTCGGCAGGAGCCGAGATCGCCGCCGATGGAGACTCGTTGAAGGGCTTTACCTCTATCGATACGCTGGCGGTGTCGCTCTTGCCCCCGCTGTCGGTCGCAACGAGCCGAATGACGTGGCTACCGATGCTGAGGTCGTCCCTGCTGACGCTGGCGCCGCCGCCGATCACGCCATCCAGGCTCGACTCCCAGCCAAGCGCGCTTCCGGTGAGCGGTCCGTCTTCCGGATCCGTCGCCGCGCCGGCGAACGATACTGCATCTCCCTCCTCGAACTCGGCTCCGTCGTCGGGTGAGCTGATCGAGGCATTCGGAGGATCGTTCCGAGGCGGAGCCTGAGTAACGGTGACCGAGACGCTCGCAGTCCCCGACGCCCCGCTGGTGTCGGTGGCCCGCAGAGTGATGGTGTGGTTTCCGACGGCCAGGGCACCGTTAACGAAGGAGCCGCCTGTCCCTATCTGGCCGTCCACGCTGGAGGTCCACACCAGCGAGCTCCCGGAGAGCGAGCCATCCTCCGCATCCGTGGCCGAGCCCTGGAAGCGGATCGAAGAACCCTCGACGAAGCTTGTACCATCGTCCGGAGAGTTGATCGAGGCGGTAGGGCTCTGGTTGGCTGGGCCGGTAACGGCGTTCGTGCCGTTGTCGCACGCGTACAGTCCCGCAAGCGCTATTAGCGCGAGCGGCCAGAGGAAACGGGTCCTGAGCAGCTTCTGATGCGACACGATCTTAGACCGGTTCGTCCACTCTCCGTTGCCGGATCCGGAGCAACGATAATTTGGGGAGCAACTCTAGTGCCACTCGGAAGGAAGACGCTCCCGCGTTGAGAGAAGCCGTGTGCTATCAAGCGTTTCCGGCCACCGCAGTGGTCCGGCTCACAGGGTGCTGGTTGCCGCCGGAATTGAGGAGTCAGTGCGACAGGGGCGTTGCGGCACAACTACTTGCAGGCCCCTTTCCTCGAGCACGTCGTGTGCCGCTACGGGTCGGACGACGTTGCGACCTGCGCGGGCACCGAGTAGGAACGCGCTGGGACGCGGCAACCACGCGCCCCCATTCTCCTACTGCCCGAGTAGCTCCTCGAGGTTAGCCAGCGAAGCGCTGAACTCGGGGTCGATTTCGAGTGCCTTCCGGTAGCTGCCGACGGCCAACTCGGTCTCGCCGCGCGCCCGGTATCCGTCACCGAGGCTGTCCCAGACGTTGGCGGAGCCCGGGTAGGCCTCCGTGTTAAGGCGGAAGACTGTCACGGCCTCGCCCAGCCTTCCCTCTCCGATCAGTTCGTAGCCCAGCGTGTTCATGGCCTGCTCGACGTTCAGGTACGCGTGACGTGGATCGCCCGCATACTCCTTAAATGCTACTTCGGCCGCCTCGGCCCCCTCCTCGTCCAGCGTCCGCAAGACCAGATCCACCAGGTCCGTCTTGTAGGGGTAGGTGAGGATGGCTTCCAGGGCCGGATCCCGGCCGGCCAGCCAGTCGTCGATGTTGGGTTCCGCCGCGAGCTGAGGCGGCGTCCAGTCGCGGCTCTCGAACGGCACGGGAAGGCTGTTCTGCCAGTAGATGCTGGAGGCTCCGATTCTCAAGCCGCTGTTCGGAAGGTCTACCGGTCGGGCGTCGCCGAAGTGGTTGGGGCTACCTCCCGTGGGCTCACCCACGAACAGCGCATTCGTGTTGCGCTCCAGGTAAGTCACCAGGTGGGAGGCCGCCGAGAACGTGTGCCGGCTGATGATGACGTAGAACTTCCCGAACTGGTTGATCGCGTCTCGCTTCACCACACCCTGGATGACAGGGTCGTTGTTGAAGTTGTTGCCTCCGCCATTGAATCGCAGGTCCAGCACCAGCCGTTCCACCTCTGTCGAATCCACCTCGGCGAACACGCGGTCGAAGAAGGCCGCCATCGTCTCGTGTTCCTTGTTGAGGACGGCGTTCAGCTGCACGTAGAGGGTCATCGACTCTTCCAGCCACTGGTACCAGAACCGGTTATCGGGCTGGGAGATATAGAGGGGCGCCTCGCGTGCCGGGTCCCAGGCGAACGCCATGGTGACGCTGTCCGATCGAGAGGCGATCAGATAGGGGCGACCTGAGAGATTCGGCAGCCAGGCGTCAGGGATCGCCTCCAGCTCGACTTCGATCCGGGCGCCATCCTTCTCGACCTCGTACGTCGCGCGCGCCGGGAAGTCGGTGAGCCGCAGCGCGTGAAGCACCTCCGGGATCGCCAGGTAGCGCGCCCCGATGGAGATCGTGCCCATTTCGTTATCGCGATGGACGATTCCCCTGACCCGTTGCATGGCCTCTTCCGTGGAAACGTCGCCAATCTTCAAGACCCGGCCGCCGGCGGTTTCGGCGTACCGCTCGTCGACGGCCAGCACGTACAGCCCGTCCGTCAGCCAATACAGGAGGATCGGCACCTGATTGAAGCCGTTCCTGGTGTTCGGCGTGAGCCATAGCTGCGTGTGGCCGTCGCCCACCATGGCCACGATGCGGGCGATCTCGACGATGATCTCGTGCCTCTTCAGGTCGGGAATGCGGCTCTTGAGATCGTCGATCGCCTCCGCGAACTCCTCTCGGGCCACCGTGTGGTAAAGCTGCCGGTGCGTACGCTCCATTCCTGCGGCGAGAACATCCAGGTCCTCCCTCCACTGCTCTGCCGTAAGGGCCGCGTCGGCTTCCTCGGACTGCACCTGTGCAGGAATCGGAGGTGGTGTTGCGAGAGGCAGGAGAAGCATCGAGAACGCGGCCAAGCGCACGGCGGCGAGACTAGCGTACTGCACCTGGACCATCTGAACCTCCCTTCGGCGTTAGCGCCCCTTGGATGGCGCTGCAACGTCGTTGGTTGAAACGGTGTCGCGGAGCCGGTGCGGCACCGCGGAACTCGCGGGCGATCGCCGCGTTGCTCGAGGCGACGACCGAGCGCCGCCGACTTCGGTGAGTCTGCCCGCCGGCGCGCTCATGTCTTAGTTTCATCATGGCGGGGCGGATCGCCGATCCGCCAGCCCCAACGCGCAGGTGCTGGAGACCCGTGCATGGCCGACAACGGACACACGCCCGCCGCCGTTCTGGTCCACCTTACCGGAACTCACCGCGGCAACCGCCAGCAACTGACCGGCGGCTCCGTCCTCATCGGCACCTCGGAGGACGCACCCGTTCACTTCCCGACCGGCACCGCCGGTGTCGCTCCCCGGCACGCGACGTTCATCCAGGAGGACGACCGCTGGATCTTGTGGGCAGAGCCTCAGGAAGCCGTCTTCGTCAACGGGGAGAGGATCGAGGAGCACGGTCTTCAGGCGGGCGATCTGCTCCGGGTAGGGCACGGGGGACCGATCCTCCGGTTTCGGATTCAGGACGAGCCGCCGGGCGAGTACAAGAGCATGACTCAGGCGGTTCAGGACTGTCTCGACTGCGCCCGGTACGGCAGCGACAGCCGGCTCGGGCGACTCGTGCTGCTCCTGGCCGGAATCCCACGCGAGCTGCTCACCCAGACGGCTCCGGCCGTGCGTCTCGTGGCCCTGGGCGTGGTGGCGGCTCTTCTGGTCACGGTCTTTGCCCTCGGTGCCTACACCATCCGCGTGGAGCGACGGCTCGACGAGGAGAGCCGGCGTTTGGCCACCATCGAGGCCGCGGTTCGGGATGCCGTGGTAGCGGATGACGAAAGCCAGGTCGGCGAGCGCCTCGCGGAGCTGCAGACCGGGCTCACCGAGCGGATCGAAGCCCTGGAGTCGCGGAGCGAGGCGGGACGTCGGATCGTAGCGGACGCCTCGGGCTCCGTGATGCTGCTGCAGGGCGCCTACGGATTCCTCGACGCGGAGACGCGCCAGCCCCTGCGATTCGTTCTCGGACCCCAAGGGAGGCCACAGCCGGCTCCCTGGGGAGGTCCGATGGTCAGTCCGGATGGTGACGGCCCACGGTTGCAGCGATTCTTCACGGGAAGCGCCTTCCTGGTGATGGGAGGCCTTCCCGAGGATGCCCGCCTCCACACGAACTTGCTCGTGACCAACCGCCACGTGGTCCGGCCGTGGGAGTTCGCCCAGGACGCCCGCGCTTTCGTCGAACAGGGATATGTACCGGAGATCAGACTCCTGGGGTACCTGCCGGGCATCTCCGAGCCCTACCAGATCCAAGTCGTGGCTGCCAGCGAACACGCGGACGTTGCTGTGCTGTACGCCCCCGAGCTGGCGGGAATGGCTTCGCCACTCGCTCTCGGCGAGTCTTCTCCGGACCCGGGCGCGGAGGTGATCGTGCTGGGCTATCCTACCGGCCTCTCCGCCCTGCTCGCCCGGACCGAAGCGGCTCTGGTGGACTCGCTTGTTGAGGCAACCGGTCCCGACTTTTGGGAACTCGCGCTGCGGCTCTCGCAGGCCGGACTCGTGCGGCCGCTAGCCACCCAGGGAATCGTAGGCCAGGTCACCAGGGCAAGCGTCGTCTACGACGCCGAGACCACGCAGGGCGGCAGTGGGGGTCCGGTCCTGGATCTGGATGGACGAGTGGTGGCGGTGACCGTGGGCGTCATGGAGGACTTCGGCGGCTCGAACCTCGGGGTGCCGGTCGAACACATCCGCCGGCTCCTCGAGGACCTGGCCGCGTCGCGTATCGAGCCCGACAGCACGTTCCTGGAGAGCATAAGTCTCTACCCGGACTCACCGGTGCGAGCCGCCGAGCCCGCGTCGGCAGAGGCCCCGCCGGACACGGGCGGCGCCGAATGAAGCGACGGCCACAACGGGTAGGGTGTCTGCGCCGCGACATGGAGCGCGGAGACCCGGAAGCCCGCCATACGTTGGCCGGTAGCTAGCCCGCCCACTCCGCACCGCCGCTACAGATCCCGCCTCCGGAACCACAGGTAGGAGACGGCGATGAAGAAGGCGATCCAGGCCAGCGAGCCGAGCAGCGCCGGCTCCGGGGATATCGGCGCCGGCAGTATCTGGCCGTTCTCCGCAGCCCAATCGGCAGCCTTCTCGTAGGCGGCGCTGTCGTATCGCATGTAGTTCCTGAGCCCGTCGAACGTCGCCTTCGGCAGCCACCGGAGGGCAGGCTTCATACCCTCAAACAGCGAGCCCAGACCGCCTCGGAGCAGGTTCTCTCCGAAGGCAATCCATGCGAACCACACGGCCATCGCGGGCCCCGAGGACCGGATGGCCGTCGAAGCAAACAGTGCGAGACTGCCGTAGCCCAGGGCCGCGACGAACATCCCGCCCAGCGCGGCCCACTGCGCCGCCCCGAATAGCGGGTCCGCGGCCGCGGCCGCTGCGTCCGTTCCAGCTCGAGCCAGTAGGCCTCCGACCAGCACGCGCTCCGCGAGGAAGAGGGCGGCCAGAAACGGTACGAGGAGTGCCTTGGCCGTGAACCACTGCGTCTTCGACAGACCATCGATCACGTTCTGGCGTGCCGTACGCCATCCGAACTCGGCTGCCACGAGGAGGATCAAAAGAACGGCGGCGAATATGAAGCCGATCATCACCTCTTCTCCGAGGATCAGACCCCAGGCCTCGGGAAGGACGAACGGCTCGCTCGGGTCCCTGCGGGCCCTGAAGAACTCCTCGCCGAGATCGACGAGCGTGATGAGCGTGAACAGGCCGAGCGTCACCCAGGTGGCGAGACGCTTCCACATCTTCCGCATCTCGTTCCGGAAGAGCGTCCCGAGCCTCATTCCACGTCTCCGAGGCGGTGGCCGCCGAAGTCCGAGTGGCCGGCGCCTGTCTCGTCTCCGGCAGATGGCGCGTCGGAGGGCGGGCCCTCCGCCTCGCCCGGTTCCGCTCCGGTAATCTCCATGAAGACGTCCTCGAGCGTCTGCTGCTCGAGGGCGAGGTGCGAGAGGAAGATCCCGCGGGCGGCCAGGAACGCGTTCAGGGCTGACAGGTCGCTGTCCTCCAGCTCCGCCACGACCCGGTCGCCACGAACCTGCGCCACCACGGATCGCGGGAAGTCATCAACGGCCGCCTGCAGCTCCGGAAGATCCTCGGCCGAGAGGGCCGCCACCGTCTTGCCCGAGGTGATCTCCTCGACGCTGGCCTGCCGTATGAGGCGACCCTTCTGAATGATCGCCACGTGGGTGCAGGTCCGCTCCACCTCCCACAGCAGGTGGCTCGAAAGGAAGATCGTCTTCCCCCTGCGACCCAGCTCGCGGATGATCTCTCTGATCTCCCGCATCCCCTCAGGGTCGAGGCCGTTGGCTGGCTCGTCGAGAATGATGAGCTCGGGATCGCCCAGCATGGTGGCCGCCAGGGCGAGGCGCTGCTTCATGCCCAGGGAGTAGGCCTTGAACTTGGACTTCGCCCGCCGGGTGAGCCCAACGAGGTCCAGCACCTCCTCGATCTCTCGCCTTCTCTTCCTCTTCACGTTGGCCACGATCCGCAGGTTGTCGCGGCCGGACAGGTAGGGGTAGAAGTTGGGAGTCTCAAGAGTGGCTCCGATCCGCTGCCGCGCCGCGTGAAGTTCGCCGGGGCTGCCACCCCCGAACAGCCGGAAGCCGCCCGCGGTCGGCGTGATGATGCCCAGCAGCAGTCCGATCGTCGTCGTCTTGCCGGCCCCGTTGGGCCCCAGGAAGCCGAAGATCTGTCCCGGCTCGACCCGGAACGAGATCTCGTCTACGGCGAGAGTCTTCCGGAAGCGCTTCGAGAGTCCGGAGGTCTCGATGACGGGGGCGTCAGCTCCAGCGTGAGTCATGGGGAGCAGGACGGGGTCGGGGCCGCGGACGGTTCACCCTGCGGCCCTGAGGCACTAAGCGTCGCCGCCTCCCGAGCCGATTCGCCCCGCCATCTTCTTCCCGCCGATCATCACCCCCGCTGCCCCGATGAGGGGATTCATCCAAAGGAGCCAAAGCGGCTGACGTGCGTTCTGCATCGCGTCGGTATTGCTGACCTCCGCTGCACGGACGGTCGGCCGCTGGTCGTTCGGTCGCGTCACCTCCATCACGGCCATTCCCAGGCCGAGGAATAGAACGAAGACGGCGAGTCCCTTGGCCGCCCCGCTCTTCCTGGCGACCGCCACGGCGACCATGCCGCCAAGGATCGCCCCGAGGAGTCCCAGCAGGATGCTCACGACTGCCCATGTCCCGGTTACCTCGTACGAGCCCGGCTGGAAAGATCCGTCGAGGCCCAGGATCCGATAGGCGAGCGTGAAGGTGACGAACACTACCACGGCCATCACGATGTAGCCCACAACGATACCGCCGACTACGCGACCCATCTCGGTCCTCCTGTTGGGGCGTTTGCCAGACGCCCTTCCAACGATCCATGTACTCGCCGGTGGCCCACGGTTCACCCACGGTAGCCATGGCTAGCGTGGGTGGGAAGGCAGATCAGCGGAAGCCGGGAGGCACCCCGGTACTATCCGCCCAGGGCCACGCCCAGGTAGTACGGCCAGATGAGAAGCGCCAGCACCGCCTTGCCCAGAGAGAGGTGGGAGAAGGCTACCGTGAACAGCCAGCCGACGTACCAACCGGCGCCGCCGAATACCGACGAAGTGGCCGCGCCGTTTCCGCTGCTACCCATGTCATCCTCCGGATCTCGAAGCGTCGGTCGGGAGATTGCCAGCCCCAGTATGTGGCCCTCCGGCCGGGTCCGACAGCGTACGAAACTCTTGCCGTGTTCTTCCCGTAGAAACTGGTGACTGCCGTCTCGCCGCACGGGTGCGCCGTGGCTGGCGGATGAAGCGGAACTCAGGGTCGAGGGGAACAGGCCATGGACGGACTCATCAAGGACCTGCGATACGGCGTCCGCATGCTCTTCAAGACGCCCATCCTGTCGCTGGTCGCCATACTCGCCTTCGGAATCGGCATCGGACTCGTCACCACGGTCTTCAGCATCGTAAACGGTGCCATGTACAAGGGGTTGCCGTTCGAGCGGGCCGACCGCCTGGTCTCGCTGTGGCGGACCAACGCCGAGCGCGACATGGACCGTGGCGGAATCAGCTTTCACGACTTCATCGACTGGCGTGAGCAGCAGACCACGCTCGAGGACGTGGCGCTGTGGGGACAGCAGCCGATCAATCTGGTCGGTGAGGACGAGACCGCGGCCAGGTACGTTGCAGGCAGCGTAACGGCGAACATGTTCGACCTGCTGCGCGTACGGCCCCTTCTCGGCCGCGGATTCGTCGACGGCGAGGACGAGCCCGGCGCGGACAGGGTGATCATCCTCGGCTACGAGGTCTGGCACGAGAAGTTCGGCGGCTCGCCCGACGTCATCGGGAAGACGGTGAGGGCGAGTGCCGAAGTCCGAACCGTCGTCGGGGTCGCGCCTGAGGGCTTCAAGTTCCCGATCGAAGCCGACCTGTGGATTCCGATCGAGGTGAACCCAGGAGAGCACGAGCGCAACGAGGGACCGTGGTATCCGGGCTATGGCCGCCTGAAGGACGGCGTCTCGCTGGAGCAGGCCAAGTCCGAGTTCGCCACGATCGCGTCCAGGCTCGAGCAGGAGTATCCCGAGAACGAGAACTTCGGCGCCCGGGTCGAGGCCTTCACCGACTTCGTCGTGGGCGAGGAGATCAGCGCGCTGCTGTTCACCATGCTGGGGGCCGTGATCGGCGTGCTGCTCATCGGCTGCGCCAACGTGGCCAACCTTCTGTTCGCCCGCGCCGCGGTGCGCGAGAAGGAGGTCGCGATCCGAAGCGCCATGGGTGGCCGCCGCAGGCGGATTATCCGGCAACTGCTGATCGAGGTCGGCGTGCTGTCGGCGATCGGAGCCGCGATCGGGATCCTGATCGGATATGGTGGGGCGGCCTGGTTCGACCGGGCGATCTCCGTTGACCCACCCCCGTTCTGGATGACCTTCGATCCGGACGGGCGGGTGATGCTGTTCGTGATCGGTGTCACCGTGCTGGCGGCTGTCGCCGCAGGGCTGCTGCCGGCACTGCGCGCCACCGGGAAAGGGATGAACGAGGCCCTCAAGGACGAAGGCCGCGGATCCTCGGGCCTTCGGATGGGGCGGATCACCTCGGCCATCGTGATCGCCGAGGTCGCGGTGTCGTGTGGTCTGTTGATCGCGGCCGGGCTGATGATCAAGAGCGTGGTCAACCTGCGGACGCTCGACCTGCCTTTCGCCGTGGAGAGCATACTCACGGCCCGCCTCGACCTGCCTCAGGCCGAGTACGAAGACTCGGATGCCCGAACCGATTTCTACCGCGAGTTCCTGCAGCGCCTGCAGGCGACGCCTGGAGTCGCCGCCGCTACTCTATCGGACGGACTTCCTGCATCCGGGAACGGGATCCGGACCATAGAGATCGAGGGAGAGAGCTACCCCACGGAGGACGATCTGCCCGGGGCCCGCGAGGGAATCGTCACGCCCGGCTACTTTGACACGTTCCAGACCCCGGTTCTCGAGGGCCGCGCGTTCACGCACCAGGACATCCGGGGCAACCTGCACGTCGCCATCGTCAACGAGGGCTTCGTTCAGGAGTTCTTCGAAGGCGGCGACGCTCTCGGGCGCCGGTTCCGCATTCACCAGGACGATACGACGTCCGCCTGGCTGCCGGTGGTCGGAGTCGTACGGAATCTCAAGATGGAGGGGATCGGGAACAACGACGCCAGCCCGGCGGGCTACTACATCACGGTGGACCAGAACGGAGACATTCTCGCCAACCGCGTGAGCGTAGGCGTCCGAACCGCCGGCGACCCGCTGGCCATGACCTCCCGCGTACGGGAGACCATTGCTTCCATGGACCCGAACCTGCCCATCTATGACGTGCTCTCGATGGAGCAGGTGATCCACGAGCAGACCTGGTTCTATACGGTGTTCGGAACACTGTTCATGATATTCGGCTTCGTAGCACTATTCCTGGCCGCCGTGGGCCTGTTCGGCGTAATGTCGTTCTCGGTCAGCCAGCGGACCCGCGAGATGGGCATCCGGATGGCACTCGGCGCTTACAACGGCCGCCTGATCACGCTCGCCATGCGGCGGGGACTGATGCAGCTCTCGATAGGCATCGTCATCGGAATCGTACTGGCGGTGTTAGCGACGCAGCCGCTGTCGATCGTCCTGTACGATGTAAACGCTCGCGATCCGGTGATCTTCGGAGGAGTAGTTCTTTCGCTCGCCCTCACGGGGATCCTCGCGACGTACATTCCCGCGAAGCGGGTGACCCGGATCGACCCGGTGGCGGCGCTGACGCCGGGCTAGTCGACCGGGGCGCTGAGCTGAGCCGCGCCGAGGGCGGGCGCGGGAAAGCGAGCAGAGACGCCGCTCGTCCCTCAGGGGCGGGCGGTGTTTCTGTTCGTGCCCGCCGTCGGCGATTCAACACCTGGGCAGGGCACGAGGTCGCGTGTCCGTTCACGGACCCTTCCAGCCCTCTATCGTCATCGGTTCGACGGTCACCACCGCCGGCTCGTATACCCGGATGAACTGTACCGGCGCCGGGAGACGATCGTTCTCGAAGCGCGTCAGGACATGCAGCCGCCCTGTCGCGGCGTGGACCTCGTACCGCTCAGTTATCTTCCCTCCGTGGTCTGTCTTGCGCTCTACGTAAAACGCCGGTCCATCCCACCACGCCTTGTATTCGACATTCCGATCCTCCTCGAGCTCGATCTTGTGCCCCTCGCCATCGCTCAGAAAGTGGGCATCCCAGTCGGGATACCGGATCGTCACGGCGCTGTCCGCCAGTGCGATCTCGAATCCATCGACAGCGCGCATCAGGGGTTCCATCCGCTCTCGCATTTCGTTCGGATCGGGACGGCGGCCCGTACCGGCGCCCGGCATCCCGCCCGGGGGAGGTCCACCTGCAGGCCCTCCGGCGGCTCGCATTTGGCTCTGGATCGCTCGCAGCTGCTCCCGAGGATCGTCGCTGAGGCTGCGGTTCAGCTTCCATGGCCCGGAGATGCTTGGAGCAGCGGCCAGGTCCGCTTCCTGTTCCTGCGCAAGCGCGGCCTCGGTAGCGGCCGTGGCGGCCGTCAGAAAGGCGGCGGCCAGGACATGGGCTGTGGGCTTCATCTCTCCCTTCCCTTCGGTTCTGCCATCTACCCTCTCGAATCGTACTGACAGCTCGAAGTGAGGTTTGATTCCCTTCCCGGGCGACATTGTTTCCACAATGCCGCACCAGAGTGCGTAACGCACGGTAGTCCACACATTATGTTGTGCATTATATAAATTTTGTTAATTGCATGAATAATATCACTATATGCGTATTGACTACTGACGGGCACCGGGGTTGCTCTGCATGTATGACTGTGCGTTTGCAGTAAGAACATATCCACAGTCACGGAGGGTCTAATGCGCATTCGAGCGATAGTGGCTGTCCTCGCTCTGGCCATGCTGGCAGGACCGGCAGCGGCCGATGCCCAGGTCCGGTTCTCAGGAGAGCTGAGCTACGGCAGCGAGATGGACGTCGGTATCGGGGCGCGGCTCCTGGCCAACATCAAGACTTTGGAGCGCTGGGACTTCGTCGGGAGCTTCGACTGGTTCTTCCCGAGCGAGCCTGTCGGACAGGATCGCAGCTACTGGGAGATCAACGGGAACATGGCGTACAACTTCCCCCTGGCCCAGTCCACGGTGGTTCCCTACGCCGGCGCCGGACTCAACATCGGGCACATGTCGGTGGAGTTCGATGATGCGAGCGGCGCGTCCGACACTGATCTCGGATTGAACCTGTTCGGGGGGACTCGCTTCGGGAAGGGTCCAGTCGTTCCGTTCGCCGAGCTCAGGTTCACGGTGGAGGGCGGCGACCAGGTAGTCATAACCGGCGGAGTTCTCTTCTAACAAGTTGCTACTCCCTCCGTAGCGCACGCAGGTTGCGGCGCGAGGCGGTCGGGCAGCTTCCGCCGGTCGGAATAGAGACAGGGCCCCCCGAGGGTCGCTCGAGGGGCCCTGCCACATCCGGGCGAGCGCTCAGTCTCGCCTGGACTTGGTCCGCTTGTTCGAAGACCGCGTCGGCTTGGCCTTGTCCGACGACAACTTCGTCCGCCGCGGCTCGGCCGACGACTTGACTCGGGTCCGCTGCGGCTGCCGCACGGACGGCTTCGTCCGGCGTGGCTCTACGCTCGGCTTCGCGCTCCGGGGCTCGCTTCTCCGCGGCCTCGGGGAAGCCTCGACCTTCCGCGGCTCGACCTTCGGCCGCTCCGCTCCCTTCCGCCCGACTACCGGCTTCACCCGCCGCGGCTGCTCGCGTGGCTCGACCTTGGGCCGATCGGTCCTCGGAGTGACCCTGATGGGGATCGTGCGTGGCTCGACCTTGGGCCGCTCGGTCCTCGGAGTGACCCGGACGGGAATCGTCCGCGGCTCGACCTTGGGCCGCTCCGCTGACGGGCGAGACCGGCTCGTGCCCCTCAACGGGCGTTCGGCATCACCGAGGAGGTCCCGGTGCTGAGGGGTGCCGATGCGCGGTCGCTTGGCCACCTCCCTTTCGAAGGCGCGCCGCGAGCCGCCAGCTTCTGCGCCCGAGCGATACGTGTTCGGAACTACGGGATCGATGCTCGGCGGACCGAAATCAGCGCCGCGGTTTCGTCCGGTCTCGTTCATCGCGAGAGTCTCGGTGATTACCGGCGGCAGTTCGGTCATTCGACGCACGAACGGATTCACATCCGGCAGCTCGCCGCGTCGGCCCTTCCTCCGCCCCTCCTCGTCCAGAACTCGGACGATCTCCTTGGGCTGCTTCCAGTGACCCCTTTTGATCGCCCGCGTGTCTGTCGTGATGATACCTCGTTCGAGGCGGGCGTGCCGGGTACCGAGGGCACGGCCGGTCTTCAGGTAGTGGTGCGGACGTCGGTGTCGGAACCGGTCGACCGGAAGGAAGCACCAGTCGCGGAAACCGACAAACAGACCGCCGGCCCAACCATAGATGCCGAACCGAATCTGCAGGCCCGGGCCGTAGTGGTGTCGGTAGTATCCCGAGGGCACCCAGCCTACGTACCTCGGTCCCCAGTACCAGAAGACATGCGCCGTGGCGAACCGGCGACCGGGGAACCAGACCCAGCCGTATCCCGGGACGTGGTCCCAGTACCCGTAGTGATACGGCACCCAGCCCCAGGGCTCGTAGGACACCCACAGGTAACCCGTCGGCGTGTAGCGCCACCGGCCGTGCCAGTATGGGCGCCAGCCATGCTTCACGTGCGGCCGCCAGGCGTGGTGCCCGCGAACGTATACCCAGCTTCCGTGACTACTCAGAGGAGCCGCGGCGTAATGGAGGGAAGCGTCTACGTACTCGATGTCCTCGGGACCGAGCCCGGCCACTAGGCTTCGGCCCCACTCCTCGAGGGCCAGCAGCGTCCGCGCCGCTGACGTGGTTACCTGCGAGCCATCGTATCCGAAGGCCGTCGCCTCCTCGCCTCGGCCGAGACGGTAGGTTCCCGATCCGGTTCGCACGGCCGCCGCACCTTCGCGGACGATTACCGTCGTACGGTCGTCGGCCGTCACCGACACGACGTACGAGCCCGGTCCGCGCAGCTCGACGTAGGCATTCCCCGTCTCTACGGCTGGAGCCACGTCGCCGAGGAAGTCATCGGGCACTACGAGATGAGCCGTTCCGCGGCCGAGGTCCAGCACGGTCGCGCGATCCGACCGGTCCGGCGATCGAGCCATGGCGACGAATGACACCTCGGCCCGGTCCCCCAGGCGCGCGACGCTGCGGTCGGATAAGACCAACTCGGCTCGCGCGCCACCCGAGAGCACCATCCGATCGCCGACCAGCAGAGCGTCGTTGACCTCGGCGGGTGTGCGCTCGCCGGTGTCGAACTCCACGAGGCTGACCGATCCCTCGATCACGCGGATGAAACCGTAGCCGGTTTCGTCGGTGCCAAGGGTTTCCTGAGAGCTACACGGTGCAGGAGACGTGAAATGCAGGAGAGCCCCCAGGAACGCTGCGCCGTACAGGCGCCCAGGCCACAAAGCACGCATTTCTCACCTCCCGCCGGCGGGCGGAATACGTCAACGCTTCCGCAAGTCCGGCATGTTCCCCTACACGGTCGCCGGGAGCTCGTTCCGATGTTCCCGTGGTGAGGCCGGCGGGGCCTCTCTTGACAGCTTCATGAGACCCTTGCATTATATCATTATTGATATATCAATTTTGATCTATCGGAGGAGCCCTGCGCATGGCACTCAACTACGCGCTGCTCGGATACCTGAACCTTGCACCGATGACGGGCTACGATCTCAAGAAGAACCTCGACCGCTCGACACAGCACTTCTGGTACGCCGGGCTCAACCAGATCTACCCCACGCTGAAGTCACTCGAAGACGACGGCTGGATCGCGAGCCGGATCGAGGCCCAGGAGGGCCGGCCGGACCGAAAGGTCTACCGGATCACCGATACGGGGCGTAGCGAGCTCCTCGAGTGGCTGGCGGTGCCGCTGCAGAGGCTTCCCTCGGCCAAGAATTCGGGGCTGCTGAAGCTCTTCTTCTCCGGATACTTGGAGAGGGACCAGGTGCTGCGCCAGCTTCGTGCACAGCTCGAGCTTCACCGCGTGCAACTCGAGGGCTACGAGCAGACGAAGGAGATGATCCGGCAGGTAGTGGACCGGCACGGGCTCAGCCGCCAGGGAGCGTTCTGGGAGCTCGTCCGCGAGCTGGGAGAAGAGCACGAGCGCACCTACGTCCGCTGGCTGGAGGGTGCGATCGAGAGAGTCGAAGGGATGAGCTGGGAGGAAGAGAGATGAGAACGCTGCGCCAGACCATTGAGGGAATGCCGCTGGCCTTCGACCCGGCGGAGGCCGAAGGGCTGACGGCGACGCTGCAGTTCGAGGTGAGAGGCGCCGAGCCGGGAGTCTACCACCTCGACATCGCCGACGGCCGCTGCACCTTCCGCCGCGGACCCGCAAGA